>NZ_BLJH01000027.1:0-53529 GCF_009811895.1 Novosphingobium sp. TCA1
TACGGTATCGGCATCAATTACGCCAAGACCATGTTTGGCGCATCCGAGGGCGGTCACTGAGTTCAGTCGAAGCCTCCAAAGAATACCAACCCAACTCTCGATCAAGGATCAGCATCATGGCATATGTAACCACCAAGGACGGCGTCGAAATCTTCTACAAGGACTGGGGCCCGAAGGATGCCCAGCCCATCGTCTTCCACCATGGCTGGCCGCTCTCGTCGGACGACTGGGACGCGCAGATGCTGTTCTTCCTTTCCAAGGGCTACCGCGTCGTCGCCCATGACCGCCGCGGCCACGGCCGTTCGGAACAGGTCAGCGACGGCCATGACATGGATCACTACGCAGCCGATGCCTCGGCGGTGATGGAACATCTCGACCTCAGGAACGCGGTCCATATCGGCCACTCGACCGGCGGCGGCCAGGTTGCCGCCTATGTCGCCCGCTACGGCATCCCCCAGGGCCGCGTCGCCAAGGCCGTGCTGGTCAGCGCCGTGCCGCCGATCATGATCTCGACCGATCGCTACCCGGACGGCCTTTCAGTGGAAGTGTTCGACGGTTTTCGCGCCGCTCTGGCCGCCAATCGCGCCCAGTTCTTCCGCGACGTCGCCGCCGGGCCGTTCTACGGCTACAACCGCGAGGGTGCCGAAGTCTCCGTGCCGGTGATCGACAACTGGTGGCGCCAGGGCATGATGGGCAGCGCCAAGGCGCACTACGAAGGCATCAAGGCCTTCTCCGAAACCGACCAGACCGACGATCTCAAGGCGATCACCGTGCCCACGCTGGTCCTGCACGGCGATGACGATCAGGTCGTGCCCTACAAGCACGCCGGCGTGCTCCAGGCGGAGATCCTGCCGAATGCCACCCTCAAGATCTACGAGGGCTATCCCCACGGCATGCTGACCACCCACGCCGATGTCCTCAATCCCGACCTGCTCGCCTTCGTGCAGGCCTGACCCATACCCGCTTTCGCCGCGCTCCTCACCCGATACGAGCGCGGCGAAAGCCACGGGCCTCGCACAAAAGGCCCACCAGCGCCGATGCCCGGCGCCGCTTTTCCCAAGACCCAGCCCTGTCCTGAACCCGGTTCGGGATTTCCCAGATCAAGCTGGCCGCGCCGGGTTGCCCCGCCGCGCGGATCGGCCTTCCCGAATACCGGAGTTCGACATGACGCCCCCCACCTCTTCCGCCCGCTCCACCCTGCCGCAATTGCTGCTGCTGCTCTCCGCCACGACCGGCCTGGTCGATGCCGCCTCGGTACTCGGCCTCGGCAAGGTCTTCACCGCCAACATGACCGGAAACGTCGTGTTCCTGGGCTTCGCGGCAGCGGGAACACCCGGTTTCAAGGTGCTTCCCGCCGTGCTGGCGCTGCTGGCCTTCATGGTCGGCGCCTGGGGCGCGGGCGGCCTGGCCCGGCGCCATGTCGATCGCCCGCTGCGCCGCTGGCTGATCTGGGCTGCGGTGATCGAGGCCGGATTGCTGTGGATCGCCGCCGCCATCTCCACCCGGATCGACGTCGCCGCGCAGGCCCCCGAGCTGGCGGTGCTTTCGGTCATCGTCCTGACCGGCTTCGCCATGGGCCTGCGCAATGCCACGGTCCGCTCGCTGAAAGTGCCCGACCTCACCACCACCGTGCTGACCCTGACCATCACCGGCATCGCCGCCGACATGACCGGCCGGGTTTCGCCCAACTTCGCGCGCCGCCTGGGCGCCGTGCTCTCGATCTTCCTCGGCGCCGCGCTGGGAGCCACCCTGCTGCTCCATGTCGGACTCGCCGTGCCGCTGATCCTGGCCGGAGCCATGGTGCTGGGCGCAACCCTGCTGTTTGCTCGCGATCCCGCCTCCGCCGCACCACATCGGGTCTGAGAGGCGTTTTCTGGAAATTCCGCCCCGGACGGAACCTCCCGGCCTCCCGAGCACTACCTAGCCATGCCTCCTCGGTTTTGCAGCAATTCTGCAGGCGAGGAGGTTCCGGCGTGCCCACGCGGGCAGCGGAAGGAGAGCGCATGAAGCCCCAGTCGATCCCTGCGGACCTGCACCCCGCCCCTCATGCCACCCCTCACGCCCCCCCTGACGCCCTCGGCATCGCCGAGCGGTTCCGGCGCACCCGCCGCCTCAGCCGCGAACTGGTGCAGAACCTCAACGAGGCCGACGCCGCCGTCCAGTCCATGCCCGATGCCTCGCCCGCAAAGTGGCATCTCGCGCATACGACATGGTTCTTCGAGACGTTCCTGCTGCGCGATCACACCCCCGGCTACCGCCTCCACGACGCTCGCTGGCCCTTCCTATTCAACAGCTATTACGAGGCCGAAGGCCCCCGCCTCGCCCGGCCCGAACGAGGGCTGCTGACCCGCCCCACTCTCGCGGAAGTGCTGGCCTATCGCGACCATGTGGACGCCGCCATGCTGGAGGCCCTGCCCGCGCTGCTCGAACATCACGGCGAACTGGTGGAACTGGGCATCCAGCACGAGCAGCAGCATCAGGAACTGCTGCTTACCGATATCAAGCACTTGTTCTCCCGCAATCCGCTGGGGCCTGCCTATGCGCCCGCCCCCGAGGCACCGCGCACAAGCCCCGGCCCCTTGCGCTGGATCGAGGGCGCGCAGGGGCCGGTGGAGATCGGCGCCGAGTCCGAGGCCAGGGCCGATGCCCGCTTTGCCTTCGACAACGAACTGCCGCGCCATCCCACATGGCTGGCGCCCCATGCCCTGGCCAGCCGCCCGGTGACGAACGGCGAATGGATCGAATTCCTGGCCGACGGCGGATACCGCACAGCCTCGCTCTGGCTGTCCGACGGTTGGGACTGGATACAGCGCGAAAGCGTGGCGGCACCGCTCTATTGGCACGGTGAGGAGCAGTTCACGCTCTCCGGTTGGCGCGAGGTCGATCGCGACGCGCCGGTGACGCATATCTCGTTCTACGAGGCCGACGCTTTCGCAACCTGGGCAGGCGCCCGCCTGCCGACCGAGCAGGAATGGGAAAGCGCCGCCTTCGCGCATGATGCACTGGGCGGCATGCAACTGGACCGCGCCGACCCCGTACAACCCCGCGCCGAACAGGAAGCCGCCGTTTCGGGCGGGTTCACCTCGCTCTACGGCAATGTCTGGGAATGGACCGGCTCGGCCTATCGCCCCTGGCCCGGCTACCGCCCGGCGGCGGGCGCGGTGGGCGAATACAACGGCAAGTTCATGTCCGGCCAGTTCGTGCTCAAGGGCGGCAGCTGCGCCACCCCGCGCGGACATGCCCGCGCATCCTACCGCAATTTCTTCCATCCCCATCAACGCTGGCAGTTCACCGGCCTTCGCCTCGCAAGGAGCCTCTGACATGTATTTCACGGCCCCCCGGATCGACGAAAATCCGCCTGCCGCAAATGCCCTCCGGGCGGATCCCGCGTTCCGGGCCGACGTGCTGCAAGGGCTGGCGCAGCCCCGCAAGGCGATTCCGGCGCGCTGGTTCTACGACATGCGCGGATCGCAGCTTTTCGAGGCGATCACCCAGGTGCCCGAATACTACCCCACCCGCACCGAAACGGCTTTGCTGAAGGCGCATTCCGGCGAAGTGGCCGAAAGGGTCGGGGCCGATGCGACGGTGGTGGAATTCGGCTCGGGCAGCTCGATCAAGACCCGGATCCTGCTGGGCGCCATGCCGCGCGCCACTTACGTGCCGATCGACATCTGCGGCGAGTTCCTGGAGGAAGCCTGCACGGCGCTCCAGCGGCTGTTCCCGGCCTTGCGCATCATGCCGGTCGAAGCGAACTTCATGAACCCGGTACAATTGCCGCTTCGACCTGACGAAGCCCCGCGCGCCATGCTGGGCTTCTTCCCCGGCTCGACGATCGGCAACCTCACCCCCGAGGCCGCCGTGGACCTGCTGCGTTCCATGCGCGAAACGCTGGGCGAAAGCGCGCACCTGCTAATCGGGATCGACCGGGTCAAGGAACCGCGCCGCCTCGTCTCCGCCTACGACGATGCGCAAGGGGTGACGGCGCTGTTCAACCTCAACCTGCTCCAGCGCATCAACCGCGAACTGGGCGGCTCGATCCCCGTGGGCGAATTCCGCCATGTCGCCCGCTGGAACCCCACGGCGAGCCGGATCGAGATGCACCTCGAAGCGCGCCGCGCGATCCGCTTCGAAGTGGACGGCCATGCTTTCCGCATGGAAGGCGGGGAGACCATCCACACCGAAAACTGCCACAAGTACCGCCCCGGCGAGATGCGCCTGTTGCTCGCTGCCGGCGGTTGGCGCGAACTGGAGCACTGGACCGACCCGCAAGGCGATTTCTCGCTGATCCTGGCGCAGGCGGACGGGGCGCAGCGGGAACCGTAAGGGTTTCGCGCGGCCCCTTCCGCTCCTTTCATACTTTCCTTCGCCCTGCCCACCCCACTCATGCTGAGCTTGTCGAAGCATGGAGGGCAGGGCGCCACGCCTCGGGGCCTTCGACAGGCTCAGGCTGAGCGGGATTGAGAGGGCTGAGCAGGGCGGAAGGACTGGGCAGGGCGGAAGGAAGGACTGGCCGGGGCGGGAGCCGCAAGGGCCAATCACGGCCACCCCTCCCGCTCCCCTCATACTTTCCCTCGCCCCGCCCACCCCGCTCATGCTGAGCTTGTCGAAGCATGTAGGCATGGCGCCACGCCTCGGGGCCTTCGACAAGCTCAGGCTGAGCGGGGTTGAGAAGGTAGGATTGAGAGGCGCGATTGAGAGGACAGGTCCTCCCCCATCACGCCTCCGGCGCAGGGTGGAAACGCATGCGGAACAGCGCCCCGCGCGGGGTGTTGGCGCCGGCTTCCAGAACTCCGCCGCTGCGCGCCATGAGTTCGCTGGCGATGGCGAGCCCCAGGCCCGAGCTGCGCTTCAGGTCGCGCCGGGCCGAGGCGAAGCGGGCGAAGAGTTCCTCGCCGCTTTCCATCGGCGGCAGGCCCGGCCCGTCATCGGCAACGCGGATCTCGGCGGCGGGATCGACGGTCACGCTGACATGGGTGCCCGCCGGGGTATGCTTCATCGCATTCTCCAGCAGGGAATCGAGCGCCCGCGCGGCCAGGTGGTGCGATGCGAAGACGGGCACGCGCTCGGCGCCGAGGATCTCGATATCCTGCCCGCGCGCGATGAACAGCGGGGCGATGGCGGCCACCCGCTCCTCGGCCACGGCGCGCAAGTCCGCCACTTCGCCGGGATCGCAGGCCATGGCGTCCACTTCGGCCAGCAGGAGCAGGCGCTCGACGATGGCTTCCAGCGCATCGATCTGGCGTTGCAGGCGCGGCTGCGCTTCCGCCGATCCTTCCTGCGCCACCAGCAGGCGCAGGATCGACAGCGGCGTGCGCAATTCGTGCGCCGCATCGGCCGCGAAGTCCCGCTCGATACGATAGGCCTGTTCCACCCGGTCCAGCGCGGCATTGATCGCGGCCAGCAGCGGCAGGACTTCCTCCGGCATTCCGCCGGTATCGACGCGCTGCTGTAGCTGGTAGGGCGAAACCTGCCCCACCTCGCGCGAGGCGCGCTTGAGCGGCGCCAGCGACTGGCGCACGATATAGGCGTCAACCGCCAGCAGGCCGATCAGGAAAACTGCCAGAAGCCCCCCGCCCACCAGCGCGATATCCGTGCGCAGATCGTCGAAGATGACGTCGGGATGGTCGAGGTTCTGGACGATCACCAGCCAGCTCCCCGGCTCGCCGACCAGCGGCATGGAGACGCCCGAATAGATCCGCGGCCCGCGCACTCGCTTGAAATAGGCCGCGCCCTTACGGGTGGGCACCGAAAGCGAAGGGTCCGACCGCAAGTTCTCGATAGCGACGCGGCGGCCCTGATCCTCGATCCAGAAGCTGAAGCTGGAACCGCCGCCGCGCAGTGCCGAGGCGGACTCTTCCGAGATCGACCATCCCCCCGCGCGGCGATGGAGGCCGCCCTGCATCTTGCCCGCATATTCGTTCAGGATCTGGCGCTGCAGCCGGTCCCCGGTGCTGTCGATCAGCAGCATCGCCCCCCAGGCCGCCAGCACCGCCGTCACCAGCGTGGCCGCGGCATGGAGCAGCAGGATCCGCCGCAGGATCGAATGGCTGGCCATCAGGGCGCGGCGCGCAGGAGGTAGCCGAGCCCGCGCACGGTGACGATCTCCACCCCGGCGCCCAGCGACTGGAGCCTTCGGCGCAGGCGATGCACGCTGACTTCCGCCGCATTGGAGGAAAATTCCTCGCCCAGCCCGAAGAACACGGATTCGATCTGCGTCTTGCGCACCACCTTGTCGCGGTGGCGCATCAGCAGATCCAGCAATTGCACCTCGCGCGGGGCCAGGACGATGCTGGCATCGTCCACCCGCACCGTCTGCGTGGCGATATCGTAGCGCAGCCGCCCGCAGGCGATCTCGCCGCCGTTCTCGCCCATGGCGCGGCGCAGCAGGGCGGCGACGCGGGCGATCAGCTCCTCGGCGGCGAAAGGCTTGGGTAGATAGTCGTCGGCCCCGGCGTTTAGCCCGGCCACCCGGTCGGCAATGGCCGAGCGCGCGGTGAGCACCAGCACCGGCAGGAAATACCCTGCGGCGCGCAGCGAGCGCAGCAGTTCGATACCATCCTGATCGGGCAGGCCAAGGTCGAGCAGCAGCGCCGAATGATTGCCCGCCTCCACCAGGATGCGCGCTTCCTCGGCCGTGGCGACGATGTCGTTGCCGAAGCCCGCCTCGCGCAAATGGGTGCCGATCAGTTCGGCCAGATCGGGATTGTCCTCGACGATCAGCAGGCGCATCGGACGCAGGGAGCCGTTTTCATGCCCCATCTATCGCGGCGATGCCGGCCCGGCGCAACCTTACCTTCCTTGCCCTCTTTCCCAGCCCGGCACGGCATCCCAAAGAGGCGCCTGCTTGTAAGGTTGCCGTAAGCGAAGCCGGAATAGCGCGGGTCCCGAGCACCATGCGGGCCCCTGCCCGGATGATCGAAGCCCGCAAGATCGAATTCTGGACATGAAGCCGCTAGCCGAAACCGCGCGCGCCCCGCGCCGCAACGACGCGTCACCCGCGCCCCTTTCCTCCCGTCGGCCCCGCGTCGCGCTGTTCTCCGGCAACTACAATTACGTGCGAGACGGCGCGAACCAGGCGCTCAACCGCCTTGTCGGCTATCTCGAACGGCGCGGCTGCACGGTGCGGGTCTATTCGCCCACCTCCCCCACGCCCGCCTTCGCCCCGGAAGGCACGCTGGTCTCGGTCCCCTCGGTGGCGATCCCCGGGCGCGGAGACTACCGCTTCGGCCTGGGCCTGCCCCGCAGCATCCGCGCCGATCTGACGGACTTCGCACCGGAAATCGTGCATGTCTCCGCCCCGGACTGGACCGGAACCGCCGCCCAGCGCATGGCCCGCCGGATCGGCATTCCGGTCGTCACCAGCCTGCACACCCGCTTCGAGAAATATGCCGCCTTCTACGGCGCCAGCCTCGTCCGCCCCGCGATGGAGCGCCATCTTGCGCGCTTCTACCGCAATTCCGACCGCATCCTGGTGCCAACCCCCGCCATAGCCGAGGAATTTGCCGAGGCCGGACTGGCCGATCGCACCCGGCTCTGGGGACGCGGCGTGGACCGCGCCCAGTTCACCCCGCTGGCGCGCGACCCGGCCTGGCGCCGCGCCCTGGGCATTGCCGACGGCGAAGTGGCCGTGCTCCATTTCGGCCGCCTCGTGCGCGAAAAGGGCCTCGCCGCTTTCGCCTCGCTCTGCCGCCGCCTGATCGCGGAAGGCCTGCCGATCCGTCCGCTGGTGGTGGGAGACGGCCCCGAGCGGCAATGGCTGGAACAGAAGCTGCCGCAGGCACGCTTCGCCGGGCATCTCATGGGCGCTGACCTCGGCCGCGCCGTCGCCAGCGCCGACCTGTTCCTCAATCCCAGCACCACCGAGGCTTTCGGCAACGTGACGCTGGAAGCCATGGCCTCGGGCCTGCCCACCGTCTGCATCGACGTGCCGAGCGGGCGCAACCTGCTGCACGGCGGGTCCGGCCTGCTCTTCGCCCCGGGCGACGAGGACGGCGCCATGGCGGCCCTGCGCCTGCTGGTGCAGGACCACCGGCGCCGCGCCCGCATGGGCACTTTCGCGCGCGAGGCGAGCAAGGCCTACGACTGGGACGGCGCCTCCCATCAGGTTCTCGAATGCTACATGGACGTGCTCGGGCGCAGCCTGACGCCCTCGGCACAGGTTCAGACGCCGGAACAGAGGGCGGAGCAGCAGGTCCCAGAGCAGCAGACCCCACAGCAGCAGACCGGCGCGATCCGGCGCGCGGCCTGAGCCTTTCATGGACGGCGTGATCTCTCAGGTCGGCGCATTCGTATCGACCCACGGCATCTGGGCCGGACCGGTCGTCGGACTGCTCTGCTTCGGGGAATCGCTGGCCATCGTCGGTCTCTTCGTGCCCGCCACGGCGGTCATGCTGGCGATCGGCGGACTGATCGGTGCCGACGCGCTGGACGCCTGGCCGATCTTCCTATGGGCCGTGGCCGGATCAATCCTGGGCGACTGGGCCTCCTATGCCTTCGGCAACCGCATCGGCCCGCGTGTCTATCGCCGCTGGCCGCTCAATCGCCACCGCCCGGCCGTGGCGCGGACCCGCCTGTTCTTCCGCAAGTACGGTTTCGCGGCGATCTTCATGGGCCGCTTCCTCGGCCCGATCCGCGCGACGGTGCCGCTGGTGGCGGGCGTGCTCGCCATGCCCCGCAGGCCCTTCCAGGTCGCCAATATCGCCTCGGCCTGCCTCTGGGTGCCGCTGATGTTCGCACCGGGCTATCTCGCCGCCGGACCGCTCGGCGCGGCGCTGGCGATCGACGAGGGGAAACTGGTGCTCGGCGGCCTGTTTCTCGCCGCCGCGGCGATGGGCGCGACCTTGCTGGGATCGCGCCTGCTCGGGCGGCGCAGGCGCCTGAAAACATGAAGACGGACAACAATGGGGTGATCGAATGGGCATGAAGAGGATCGAGGCGATGGGTAGCAAGACACCGATGCGGCGCGGGGGCCTGCTTGCGAGCGGCGCGGCGGCGTTGCTGGCGGGATGCGGCGCGCCGCCCAAGGTCGCCGTGGCGCCTCCGCCGCCGCCGCCCGTGGTGGTGATCCCGCCCCGCCCCCTGCCCCCGCTGGGCGCCTCGCCCACCATGGCCATCCCGGCGCGGCTCGCAGACGGTACGCGCCCCACCGTCAATAGCGGGGTTTCGGCGGCGCAGGCGCTCTGGAACCTGCGTTCGGCCTATAACGTGGCCGCGCTGAACTGCACCGGCGATCAGGGCGCGCCGATCCTGGCAGGCTATACCGAGTTCCAGAAGAAGTACGCCAGGACGCTGACCGCCACGAACAAGGCGCTCGACAAGGAATATCGCGCCCGCTTCGGCGCGAAAGCCATTCGCGAGCGTGAGGCCTACCAGACCCAGGTCTACAACTTCTTCGCCCTGCCCCCAGTCGTGCCGTCGCTCTGCCGCGCCGCGCTGGAATTGACAGGCGCGCTCCAGGCCGTGCCCGCCGCGCAGCTCGAAGGCTTCGCGGCGGCATCCGGCCTTGCCGGGGCGGAAGCGCCGTTCCGCGCCTTTTTCGACAGCTACGAGCAATATCAGAGCGATCTTGCGGCCTGGGAATCCCAGTACGGCGCCAGTTTCGCCGCCGCCGAAGAGGCACCGCGCAGCTGAGCGGCCCGGCAATCGATTGGTGGATTAATATTTCTGCAATGCAAAAATACTGTGAAAAAGACCCTGTAAGGATGCTGTAAGCGCGTCTAGAATAGATCCTGCATATCGGCCCGAAGCCTCCATGGCGCGGGACGATCTGCGGGGGCATTCTGGGAACGAACGGCGTGACGGACCACGATCTCATTTCTTCGGCATGCGTGCCGGCACCTGAAGGTTTTTTCGTTTCCACCCGCGCCGGCTTCGGCCGCGAACCGGCAGTGGCGGCGGAAATGGACCAGGTGCTGGCCTGGCGCATCGATACCTTCAAGATACGCGGGGACGCGGTTCCGCTCTCCACGGTCACGCCTGTGACCATCAACGGCAGCCTCGATTCCGCCGAATACGCGCTGCTGCGCCCCGACGGCACGGTCGAGTATCCCGATGGCTCCTCGATCGCCGTCGGCGGCAGCACACGCCTGCGCCTGGTGGACGACAAGCTCTGAAGATCACACCAGGAACCGGCGCAAGTACGCGCCGTTCCTGAGGGATGTCGCTGGAAACCCTGATCGCCCAATTCGGCCTTCCCGCCATCGCCCTGGGCGCAGCGGTGGAAGGCGAAACGGTGGTCCTGACCGGCGGCCTGATCGCGCACCAGGGGCTGCTGCCGCTCTACGGTGTGATGGCCGCCGCAGCCCTCGGCTCCTTCGTCTCGGACCAGTTCTTCTTCCTGCTCGGCCGCCGCTTCCGCACGCACAGGCTGGTGCGCAAGGTGACCGAGAGGCCCACGTTCGCCCGGGTGCTGGCCATGCTGGAGCGGTACCCCACAGGCTTCATCCTGGCTTTCCGCTTCCTCTATGGACTGCGGACGATCAGCCCGATCGCCATCGGCACGTCCGCGATCCCGGCGCGGCGCTTCATCCTGCTCAATGCGCTGGCGGCGCTGCTCTGGGGCATGGTGATCGGCGGGATCGGCTATAGTTTCGGCGAAGCGGTCGAACTCGCGTTCGGCCACTTGCGCCGCTTGGGACACCTCGCCCTGGCCGTGACTGCGCTGGTCGGCGCGGCCACGGCCGTGGCGCTGCTGGTGCGAAGCCGCCTGAACCGCCCCTCCTGAGCACCCCACATCACATCCGCTCATCCTGAGCCTGTCGAAGGATCACAGCGCGGCGCCAGCGCCCTTCGACAGGCTCAGGGCGAGCGGAGGGGGGTGTCAGGCCCGATGGAGGGTTGAAACTCTCAGCCGCACTTGCTGAAGCCGCATTGCCGGCAAGTGAGGCAGCCTTCCATCATGATCGCCGCCTCCTCGCCGCAATTCGGGCAGGTTTCTCCGCCGGGAACCGGGGCGGAAGCGGCAATTCCCTTTACCGGCTCCCCCACGGGCGCCTGCGCATGTTCGCGCAGGATGCGGCCGATCAGAGCGATCAGGCTGGGCGCGTAGCGGCCCTTGGT
Organism: Novosphingobium sp. TCA1; assembly: GCF_009811895.1. Lineage (NCBI taxonomy): Bacteria > Pseudomonadati > Pseudomonadota > Alphaproteobacteria > Sphingomonadales > Sphingomonadaceae > Novosphingobium > Novosphingobium sp. TCA1. The sequence goes on from NZ_BLJH01000027.1 coordinate 11,059, forward strand.
ATCGTGTTCGAGCGCCACGAAAGCCCCGCCCTTGGCCGAGTGGACCCGCTCCAGTTCCTCGAAGATGAACACCGCGTCGCCGCGCCTGCAGACCGCCGAAAGCGTGCGCGTCAGGGCGGCCATGGTCTCGAAATTCTCCGCCGAACTGGTGTTGATGAAGATCTCGAAGGGAATGCGGCGGCCGTCCGGGGCGAGGTAGTCGTTGATGGTGAGGTAGTAGTTCTCCCCGTCCACCGGCCACTTGATCTTGATCGTGCGCCCCGGAAGCGTCTCCGGCCGCCGCGGCACCGGCGTTTCCGCCGGAAACGCGGGCACTTCCGCCCGAGGTGCCTGCTCCGCCGTCTTCGCCGTTTCCGCAACCGGCTCGGACAGCACCGATCCGCGCACGCCGCTGGGGCGGTAGGTGGTGCAACCCTTCATGCCCTTTTCCCAGGCCATGAGGTAGACCGCGCGGAAAGCCTCGTAAGTCATGTCCGCCGGGCAGTTGATCGTCTTGGAGATCGCCGCATCCACCCATTTCTGCGCGGCGGCGGCCACGGCGATGTGGTCTTCCACCGTGAGTTCCAGCGCCGTCACCATATGGGGCGGCAGCGGCGCGGCCGGGTCGAAACCGGGCAGGCGGCTGTAGAGATACCAGCCGTAGTCCTCGACCGTGAAGCTCTCGGTCCGCTGCTCGGTAGCGGTCTGCTCGACCACGACGGCGCGGTTGTAGCGCCAGGAAAAGCTCGGCTCGATGCCCGAACTGACATTGCCGTAGAAGATGCTGGTCGTGCCGGTGGGCGCGATGGTGAGCAGCACGCCGTTGCGGATGCCGTGCTTGGCCACGTCCTTGCGGATATCGGCGGGCAGCCGGTCCAGCATCGGCGCGCGCGCGAACTTTTCCCGGTCATAGGCCGGAAACGGCCCGCGTTCCCGGGCCAGCTCGATCGAGGCGCGATAGGCCTCGGCCGCCATGGCCGCGCAGATCTCCTCTACCTGGGGCACGCTCTCCTCGCCGTAGCGCAGGCCAAGCTGCTGGAGCAGGTTGCCGAGGCCGGTGAAGCCCAGCCCCACGCGGCGCTTGGCCTGGGCCTCCAGCCGCTGGTCCTCGGTAGGGAAAGGCGAGGTTTCCAGCACGTTGTCGAGGAACCGCACGCCGACCTGCACTATCTTCTTCAGCCGCTCCCAGTCCACGCGCGCCTGCGCCGTGAAGGGATCGAGCACCATGTTCGCAAGGTTGACATGCCCCAGGTCGCAGTCACCGTTGGGCGGCAGGGGTTGCTCGCCGCACGGGTTGGTGGCGGAGATCGTCTCGCAATAGGAAAGGTTGTTGAGCCGGTTGACCCGGTCCACGAAGACGACGCCCGGCTCGGCATATTCGTAGGTTGTGCGGGTGATCAGGTCGAACAGTTCCACCGCGCGCATGCGGCGATAGACGTACCAGGGCTTCCCGTCGCGCTCGGTGACGGCGACGTGGCTGCCGTCGGCGCGGGGCACGGAAAAGCCCAGGTCCCAGTCCGCATCGGCCGCCAGCGCGGCCATGAAATCGTCGGTGATCGCCACCGAGACATTGAAGTTCTTCAACACGTCCTTGCGGGTCTTGGCCTCGATGAAGGCGATCACGTCCGGGTGCCAGACCGGCAGCATCGCCATCATCGCCCCGCGCCGCGAACCGCTGCTGCGGATGGTCACGCACATGCCGTCCCACATGACCATGAAGGGGATAACGCCCGACGAAACCGAGGCGGTGCGCGCCACGAGCGCGCCGTCCGGCCGGATCGTGCCGAAGTCCATGCCGATGCCGCCGCCCTGCTGCTGCGTGAAGGCGGCCACTTTCAGGGCCTCCATGATGCCCACGCCGGGCAGATCGGGTTCGGTATCCATGGAATCCTGGATCGTCGGGCTGACGAAGCAGTTGATCCAGGTCACCCGCTTGCCGGTGCCCGCGCCCGCGAAGATGCGCCCGCCCGGCACCCAGTCGCGCGCTTCCAGCGCCGCCAGCGCCTCCGCCGCATGGGCGGGATCGTCCTTGGCATAGACGCCCGCCACGACGCGGCGAAAAGTATCCGAAGGGCTCTGCTCGTCGGCGTGGCGATACTTCTCCTTCCAGACGTGCAGGGTGACGGGCTGGTCGAGAGGGCCGGACGAAGTCGAGGTCGACATGATCTTTCCTTGTTGAGGTCGGGGTTGAGGTCGGGGTTGAGAGCGGGTGGACGCCGGGCGCGCGCCGTCACTGGCCATCACCGGGGTAACGACCGCGCCCTGATTTAGTTTTTCGGGATTTGGTTGTCGGGAGAGGCCGCCGCGTCAGGCGGAAGGCGGACGGGCGTTTTCGGCCCCGAAATTCGGGGTTCGACCATCCGGCCCATGAACGTTCAGGGCGCGAGTCTTCACGGCGCGAAACGGCGCCTGGTCAGCGATCATGACGGCAATCTCCATCGGCGGACGATGGCTTCGTCCCCCGATGGATTCAGGATACTCATGGGTTTTTCAAATACAACCCCGAGAGGAAATTTTCGCAGGTGTTCCAGCCCGTCACCGGGTCAACAGGGGCGGAAGTGCCAGCCGCACGAGGTCACCGGCGCTCGGCGCGGCCACGAATGTCAGGGCCGGGGCGAAGGCGATCTCGAACAGCAGGGCGCCCAGCACTTCGGGTTCGGCATCGGCTTCGGGGAAACGCGCCAGGAGCCAGGCCCCCAGCTTGTGCCATTGCCCGCGCACGATCTCTTCCTGGCGGCGCAGCGAATCCTTTCCGCGCGCCACCCGCGCATGTTCGAGAATGGTCAGCGACCAGCCGCCGAACTGAGATCGCTCGTCCGCCCATTCCGCCAGAATATCGACGATTTCCGGGAGATTTGAGGCCATTTCCAGCCGCGCCAGCAAGTCGCGCAGGTTCTCGCCGGTTTCCGCTTCCAGCACGGCCAGGAAGATCGCTTCCTTGCCCGGAAAGTTCGAATAGACCGCCCCCTTGCTATAGCCCGCCGCTTCGGCGATGCGGTCGAGAGAGGTGATCGCATAGCCATCCCGCCGGAACAGCTCGCGCGCCGATTTCAGCAGCCGAAGGCGCGTGAGCGCCTGGCTTTCACTCCGCGTCAGACGCGTCATAGAACCTGCTTCTCCTGTCGGTCCGCCTCGTCCGGGCGGCCTTTTGCTTGTCTATCCGGTGCAGGGGCAAAGGCCCCTGAACCGAATACTTATTGGTATTTCAATTATCGCTCCGGCCCGTTCGGAGCGGCGAAGATCCCGTCAGCTCTCGAACTTCTCCGTGGTATCCGCCGCACCCTTGACCCAATAACCGCTCGCTTTCAGCCACTGCGGTACATGGCCGAGTTCCTCCAGCACATAACTGCGCAGGACCCGTGTGACCCCGCCTTCGGCGGCGATGAAGATGAAGCCGTCGCCCGAAGGCGGCACGAACCGGCGCAGCGCCGCCAGCAGCGGCTCCGCCTCGCCCGCCTGGGCAGCAGCGCGGTGGACCCAGATCGCCTCGTGGTTCGCCTCGGTCTGGAAGGTCTGTTCCTCGTCTGCGCCGGTCACCGCCACGATGCTCGTCACCGGCGTTCCCGGCGCGAGTTCCTCGATCCGGCGCCCGATCGCGGGCAGCGCGGTCTCGTCTCCCACCAGCAGCCACCAGTCGAAGTCCTGCGGCACCACCAGCGAGCCGCGCGGTCCGCCGATCCGCGCCTCGTCCCCGACTTTCACGCCACTTGCCCAGGCCGTGACCGGCCCGGCTTCATGGAGGGCGAAATCCACCGTGAGTTCGTTGGTCTCGGCATCGTAGCGGCGCGGCGTATAGTCGCGCATCGCGGTGCCTTCCCCTTCGCCTTCTGACGCGAAGACCTTGATATGGTCATCGGGGGCCAGGCTGGTGAAACCGGAGAGTTCCTCGCCGCCCAACGTAAGGCGCAGCATGTTTGGCGTGACGTGCTCCACGGCCTTCACCACCAGCGACCGGCGCTGGAGTTCGTGACGGACGCGGTTGATCTGATGCTTCATGCAGTCTCCTGGGAAAAAGGTCCTTCCCTCTGCGATTGAGATACTCACGGGTATCCCTGACTTCAAGCTCGGATCTCCGGGGCATACGTTATCGTTGCCGGGGATTCTCCCGATGGGCAAAGCCACCCCTGACGGAACATCTTCCTGCGGTCCCGGACGAGGAAGGACCCGGCCCATGGAAGACGCACTTCACACCTTTGCGGAATATATCGCGCTCGGCGTCAACCTGTTGGGGATGCTGGCCATTGCCATCGGCTCCATCCAGGGCGCGATCGGCCTGACCCGGCTGCTGCTCTTCAACGGCAACGAGGAGGAGCTGGGACCGGTCTGGCTTTCGCTGGGCCGCTGGCTAGTGGCAGGACTTTCGTTCCAGCTTGCCGCCGACATCGTCGAGACGACGATCGCGCCCAGTTGGGACGACATCGGCAAGCTGGCGGCGATCGCCCTGCTGCGCACCATGCTCAACTATTTCCTCGACCGCGACATGGAGGGTGTGCGCGAACGCGCCGAGCGCCGCGCCGAGGCCCGGCACTCGGGCGCGGCGCGAGGTTGAACGGCCATGCCAGACCGTGAACTGCCAGCCCTGAAGCCCATCCTGCCCTCGGACCTCGGCGCGGTGCGCACGATCCTGGCGGCGGATCGCACGCTGATGGCCTGGATCCGCACTTCGCTGTCGATGCTGAGTTTCGGCTTCACCATCTACAAGTTCCTCCAGGCCCTGGCCGACCATGGGCAGATCGCCAAGACCGACAGTCCGCAGCATGTCGGCATGTTCCTGGCGGCAGCGGGGACCGGGGCCATGCTGCTGGGCTCCGTCAGCTACTGGGTGACCTTGCGCGACATCGCCCGCGCGCAGCCGTTCCGCCTCTGGCGCTCGCTGCTGCTGGTCGCCTTCGTGATGTCGGCGGCGGGCGTGATGCTGTTCGTCGCCATCGCCAAGCGCCTCGTGTGACCATCTGACCGCCTGCCCATCGTCATTTTCCGCATAGGGAGCCCGTACCCATGGAACCGTCCAGCCCGCTCTCCGCCGTTCCGATCCTCATTCTGGGCCTGATCCTGCTGGCCGTCGTGATCGGCCTGACCTGGGCCGGAATGCAGTACGGAATCTCCGCAATGGAAAAGCGCCGCGCCGCCGCGAAACGGGCGGGTTCGTCAGAAGCGGATGATACCGACGACGACGTCAACGGCGCCATCGTCCCCGCCATGCTGGGCCTGCTGGCCCTGCTGCTGGGCTTCACGTTCGCGCTGGCGGTGGACCGTTTCGAAACCCGGCGCGGACTGGTGCTGGAAGAGGCCAATGCCATCGGCACCGCCTATCTCCAGACCCAGGTGCTGCCCCAGCCCCACCGCGAGCGCCTGAGCGCGCTGCTGGTCCGCTATACCGACAACCGCATCGCGCTGGCTGCCGGCCCCCTGACCGAGGAACGGCGCAGCCTGCTGGCGGAGAACGACCGTACCGTCAACGACATCTGGGCGGCGACGCTGGCCGGGTTCGACAGCATCAAGAACCTGGATATGTCCAGCACCTTCGTGTCCTCGATCAACGCGGTGATCGACCTCGATACCTCGCGCAAGACCGGCCGCATGGCCCATGTGCCCGAGGAAGTGTTCTGGGTGCTGATCGTCTACGTGCTCGTGGTGGCGGTGATCATCGGCTACATCATCCGCACGCGCTCCAGCTTCTATCTCGCCTGCGTGATGCATGTCCTGGTGGTCATGTCGCTCATGCTGATCATGGACATAGACCGGCCCGCATCCGGCGGCATCCGGGAATCGCAGTTCCCGATGAAGCTGCTCAGCCAGTCCATGCATGCCGAGCCGCGCTCCGCCTACGATCGCTGGCGCACCCTGCCAGCACCGGCACCGTCACCAGCCCCTGCGGTATTGGATTAGGAAGGCGGAGTAGGGGTTTCCCCGAGGTAGTCCCAGGGGCGTCCCCGATACGCGCGGATCGGCCCCCGCCATATTCTGACGCCAGGCCGATCGGCCCTTATCATTCTGAAATGCCTCGCCCCTTACCATTCTTGAAATGCCTCGCATTGAAGGAGCAGACCATGGAAGCCCGGATTTCCCATGCGGTTCCAACCCGGATCGCCCTGCTGGCGGCAGCATCGGCGACCTTCGGTCTTTGCGCGCCTGCTTCCGCCCAGACGCTGGACAACAAGTACTGGATCAGCGCCATGGCCTTCTACCCGCGCATCGATACCGACGTGCGCGTGGCCACCGCCGCCCAGGCCGATATCGGCACCGACATCGATTTCGAGAAGGACCTCGCGCTCGACCATGACGAGATCCTGCCCTCGTTCTCGGGCGGTGCGCGGTTCGGCCGAGTGATCGTGGGGGCGGACTTCTACAAGCTCGACCGCAAGGGCCAGATCGGCCTCGCGCGCGACATTTCCTTCGACGGCGTGGTCTATCCCGCCACCGCCCAGGTACGCAGCGGCTTCGAAAGCGAGATCTACCGCCTCACCGTAGGCTATGCCTTCGTGCAGAATTCCTCGGTGGAACTGGGCGCGGCGATCGGTGCCCACGTCACCCGCTTCGACATGTCGATCAGCGGCCAGGGCAGTGTCGGCGGGCAGGTCGGGCAGACCGAAGTGCGCCGCCGCGACGCGCTGGCGCCGCTTCCCACGATCGGCGCCTTCGTCACCTACAAGGTCGCGCCGCGCGTGGAACTGAACGGGCGGTTCGACTGGCTTTCGCTGAAGATCGACGACTACGACGGCCGCCTGCTCAACGCCCAGGTCGGCGCCAACTATGCCGTGGCGAAGAACCTCGCGCTGGGCGTGGCCTACCGCTACGTGGACTACCGCCTGGGCATCGACAAGGAGCGCTGGAACGGCCGCGTGCGCTACAAGCTCCATGGCCCGGCCGTGCTGCTTCAGGCTTCGTTCTGAGTGCGAACTCAGTGCGCGGATGAGGCGGAAAAGACGTTCATGACGACGACGCCCGCAACGATCAGCGCCATGCCCAGCATGGCGGGCAGATCGAGCTTCTGGCCCTGAAATATCCAGGCCGCCGCCGCAATCAGGACGATGCCCGAACCCGACCAGATCGCATATGCAATGCCGGTGGGAATGGTCTTGAGCGTCAGCGACAGGCAATAGAATGCGACGATATAGGCCAGGGCCGTGACGGCGCTGGGAAGCAGCTTCGAAAAGCCGTCCGACTGCTTCATGAAACTGGTGCCGATCACTTCAGCGACGATGGCGGCGGCAAGCAGCAGATAATTCACGCGCGTTCCTCTTTTTCGATCGGAACGCACGCCTTCACGAAGCGTCGCCCCGACATGGTCAGGTTGACGCCGTGGCTGGGAAGAACCCTCTCGGGGGCGCAGGAGACACCACCCTGCAACTCTATTCTCGGCCCGGCTGCTCTAGCAGGATGCAAGAGGGCCGTCACGCTGCCTTCAACTCGCACAGCCAAAAAGGGCGGCGCAGAAGACCTGCGCCGCCCTTTTTCCCTTGGCTCTTCGCTCAGCGCGGCGGGTTGACCACCACGTATTGCACGGATGATCCCGAGTACTGCGGCTGATACCAGGTATTGCCGCATTGCGAGTAGCTGATGCCGTTGACCACGGTGGTCGTGCAGCTGGGCGGAACGCTCCTGACGATCGACCCGACCACCGCGGCGGTGGTGGCGGCGACTGCCATCGTCGCCACCGGGTGCCAGTGATCGTCCCAATCGTCCCAGTCGTCGTGGTAGCCGCCGTGATAGTCACCGTGGACGTTCACATCGACGTTGCGGTTGACGTTCCGGTTCACGTTGCGGTTGCGATCGACGTTGTGGTTCACGTTGGTCGAGGCACTGGCGCGGACGGGCGGGCGTCCGCTCGCGGTACGGGTCGCGGCAGGACGCGCGGCAGCGGCATGGGCGCCGCCGCCTGCGGGTGGGCGCGCGTGCTGACCTCCACCGGAGGGACGGCGCTGCGGGGCCATGGCCGCTTCGCCGCTCACATCTCGGGCCTCCAGCGGCAGGCCCAAGGCATGGGCCGGGGCGATCTCCACCGCCGCCAGGGCAAGTCCGGCGACGAGCGCCAGCGGCGTGCGAACGATTCCGTTCATTGTGCTTCTCCCTTGCCCGATGCGGCTGCGGTGCCGTCTATATCCGCCATGGTGATGCGATGGGCGCCGGCGGGCGGCGTGAATGTCAGATCGGCCGGACCGGGCTTCACTTGCGTATCCCAGTGCAGCACCGCGACATATTGCGGCATGGCCGGATCGTCCTTGTTGGTGATCACCATCTTGCAGGGCAGCGGGCGGGCGCCGTCCTCGATCCAGATCTGCCAGTCCACTTTCTCCTGCCGGAAGGCATAGTGCATGCACTTGCGCTCGCCGATGGTCTCGGGGCGGACCACCATGGCCTCCTGCACGCGCGAGCGCAGGGTCTGGTCGGTGCCCCAGGTGAACAGGTCCGCCAGCGGAAGCTCGATGTCGTATTCCCGCTTGGCCTTGTCGATCGTCAGCCCGATCGAGGAAGCCGCCTCGAAACTGGCGTAATAGCCGACGCGCGGGGCGAAGATCGTGAAAGTCTTGCCGTCGTAATACATCTCGCGGCTCTGGCGGTCGGAATCGGTGACGATCTTGAAGGCGTCGGGCCGCCGGGCGAGAATGTCGAAAGTGCCGCCGAACTGGATCTTCTGGCCGGTCAGCAGCACCTGCTCGGTGGTCGCCTCGCCGGTCACGCGGAAGCTGCCCAGCGTCAGCAGGAAGGCGCTCATGCCGTCCATCGCCTTCATGGCGGCGGGGTCGATCGGGCTTGAGGCGTCTGCCGCGGTCGCAGCGCTCTGCGCCTGGGCCGCGATCGGCACTGCCACGGCCAAAAGCGCCGCGCCTGCCGCCAGAGCCGATCCGACAAAACCGGAACGTGCCATATGGTTTCTCCTGTGAGGTCGCCGGACCTCCCGGCCGTCCCGACTATCGGCCCCTGCGGGAGACAACCCCATCGGGGTTTGTTCCGAGTTCGCCCGGAATTGATCCGCTATTCATCCTATTCCGGGAACAGCAGCGTCATCACGAAACGGGCGCCCCATTCGGGCCCGTTGCGCGCACGTTCGGGATAGTAGCGCGCGCCCACGCCCAGGCTCACCGGCTGCTTGCCGAACTTCACGACATGGCTGACCGACAGGTTCACCGGCACCACCCAGTCCTTGTTCTTCCAGTCGTAGCTGGTCTCGGTATTGAGCGCGAAGCTGGTGGAATCGGGCAGGGTCTTGGTGATGAAGGGCTGCATGAAGGTCTGGCTCACGCTGTTTGCGGAAGACTTGCCTGCGAAGGACCAGATGTGATTGGCGAGGAAGCCGTAAGTGAGGCCCCGGTTTTGCTTGAGCAGCACCGCCGTAGGCCCTGCGCCGAACTTGTCGGCCGTGAAGGTGGACTTGCCGGTGGGCCAGAGGATCGCCGGCCCCACGCCCCAGACGATGCCGTTCTTCGCCGCCTTGGGAGAGAGGAAGAAGCTCTGGAGCGTATCGCCCAGCCCCGTGTCGCCGCCCGCCCCACGCACCGTTTCCTCCTGGCTGATCACCGGCAGGATGGTGCGGGTGATCAGGTTCCAGTCCTTCGATAATCCGAGCGGGATCACGGGCTGGATGTTCAGGGTATAGCGGTCTCCGCCCGCCGGGCCGTAGCAGCAATCGTAGTTGGATTGCAGCGGCACCGAGATCAGGCTGGACACCGGATTGGCGAGCTGGTCGGCCAGGGCCTGCCCGTCCGACGCGGCGCTTGCCCCTGTGCCTGACGGTGGCTCGGCTTCCTGCGCGCGCGCCGGTTCGCTCATCGCGCCTGCCGAGAGCAGCGCGGCCGGAAGCACGAAATGCTTCATCGCCGGGATCCTCATTGCCTCATTCTCCCTTTGCGTCTCCACAAAGGCTCCCGCGCATGAGCGGCCATGGCTATCGGCTATTTCCGCGGCTTCGCATGGGGAGAAACCCGCAGGGCCAGGATGGGATGCCCATCTGAAAAATGCCCGCATGGGCATTTTTGAATGCGGCACCGGCCCACGCCCCCACCCGGCCTCCCATCTAGGATACACTGAATGGGAGGTCGGGTGGGGGCGTGGGCCGGTGCCGCAAAATCCGCCTGCGGCGGATTTTCAAACATGTCAGGGAATCGCCCCGGCCTTCCTCGGGAGAGTCCCGATGGCTTCGATCCGACGATCCGGTACCCCAAGAAGCGTGACGTGCCGCAGGAGCCGCCGAACCGTCCTTGGCGCGTCACGCCCCCACGCAAAGGAGACCGGCCGTGTCCCAGAAGGAATTCAAAGGCGTCATCAAGCTCGATATCAGGGATTCGAAAGCGGATTGGGAACCGTTCCTGCCGCCCGTCGCGCCGAAGGACGCGCCCAATGTCCTGATCGTGCTCTACGACGATACCGGACAGGCCGCGTGGCAGCCCTATGGCGGCGCCATCAACATGCCGACGCTCCAGAAGCTGGCCGATCGCGGGCTTACCTATACGCAGTGGCACACCACGGCGCTGTGCTCGCCGACGCGCTCGTGCTTCCTGACCGGGCGCAACCACCACCTCAACGGCATGTCCTGCATCACCGAGGCCTCCAATGGCTTTCCGGGCTGGAGCGGCCGCGTGCCTGAAAACTGCATGTCGATCGGCCAGGTTCTCCAGGCCAACGGCTACAGCACCTTCTGGCTGGGCAAGGACCACAACGTGCCCGAACAGGACATCTGCTCGGGCGGGCCGAAGTCGGAATGGCCGCTCCAGAAGGGCTTCGACCGCTATTACGGCTTCCTCGGCGGCGAGACCAACAACTGGTATCCCGATCTGGTCGAGGACAACAAGTTCATCGACCAGCCCTATCTGCCCGAGGACGGCTATCACCTGTCGAAGGACCTGGTGGACCAGTCCATGCAGATGATCCGCGACCAGAAGGCCAGCAACCCGTCCAAGCCCTGGTTCATGTGGCTCTGCCCCGGCGCCAACCACGCACCGCACCACGCGCCCAAGGAATATGCCGACAAGTACAAGGGCAAGTTCGACGACGGCTACGACGCCTATCGCAAGTGGGTGGTGCCCCGGATGATCGAGAAGGGCCTGCTGCCCGCCGACACCAGGCTGGAAGACTTCAACCCCGTCCGCGAGGATCAGGCCAACCCCGGCGACTACGTCCGCCCCTGGGAGGAACTGAGCGCCGAGGAGAAGAAGCTCTTTTCGCGCATGGCCGAAGTCTATGCCGGCATGTCCGAATATACCGACGTGCAGGTCGGACGCCTGATCGACTACCTGGAACAGAGCGGCCAGCTGGACAATACCATCGTCCTCTACTGCTCCGACAACGGCGCTTCCGGCGAAGGCGGGCCGAACGGTTCGGTCAACGAGAACAAGTTCTTCAACAACTATCCCGATTCGATCGAAGAGAACCTCAAGTATCTCGACGTGCTGGGCGGGCCGGAAACCTACAACCACTATCCCACCGGTTGGGCGGCGGCATTCTCGGCGCCGTACAAGATGTTCAAGCGCTATTCGGAATATGCGGGCGGCACCGCCTGCCCGATGATCATTTCCTGGCCCAAGGGCATCAAGGCCAAGGGCGAAGTGCGCAACCAATACCACCACGCGGTGGATCTGGTTCCGACCCTGCTGGAATGCATCGGCATCGAGATGCCGGAAACCTTCCACGGGGTGAAGCAGCATCCGCTTTCCGGCGTGTCGATGAAGTACAGCTTCGAAGCCGACGGCGCCACGCGGAAGAAGCGCCAGTACTACGCCATGCTCGGCACGCGCGGCATCTGGGAAGACGGTTGGAAGGCCGCCGCGATCCATGCCCCGCTGACCGGCAAGGGCCACTTCGACCAGGACGACTGGGAACTCTACCATGTCGACAAGGACCGCTCGGAATCGATCGACCTGGCCAAGGAGCATCCCGAAAAGCTGGAGGCCCTGATCAAGGCCTGGTTCGAGGAAGCGGACGCCAACAACGTGCTCCCGCTCGACGATCGCAGCGCCGCCGAAGTGCTGGGCACCGAACGCCCCTCCACCGAAGCGCCGCGTGAGCGCTACGTCTACTATCCCGGCACTTCGCCGGTGCCGGAAGGCGTGGCCGTCAACGTGCGCGGGCGCAGCTACAAGATCATCGCCGATGTCGAGATCACCGACAGCACCGAAGGCGTGATCTTCGCCCATGGCTCACGCTTCGGCGGGCACTCGCTGTTCATCAAGGACGGCAAGCTGCATTACGTCTACAACTTCCTCGGCATTAAGCCGGAGCAGAAGTTCACGTCCGACAAGCTCGTCCCCGGCAAGTATTCGCTGGGCATGGAGTTCATCCGCGAGAAGTCAGGCGAATACGGCGAATCGCTGGGCAAGACCACGCTCTACGTCAACGAGCAGGCGGTCGACTCCGGCGACATGAAAACCCAGCTGGGCAAGTTCACGCTGTCCGGCGACGGCCTGTGCATCGGGCGCGACAGCGGCGATGCGGTCAGCGAGGACTACAGCTCGCCCGGCGAGTTCAAGAACGGCACGATCTTCGGTGTCGGGGTCTCGGTCGAGAAGGAGCAGTATCTCGACCTCGAAAAGCTGGCCGCGGCGGCCATGGCGGTGGACTGACCGCTCTCGCAGCCGATAGGTCCGAAGGTGGATGGGAGCGCAGCGCGCTCCCATCCATTTTTTTGTGGGGGTGTGAGCCGGTGCCGCTTCGAAAATGCCCATCCGGGCATTTTCAATCCAGATTGAACGCCCAGGCGTGGCCGAACTGGAGATAGAACACCGCGCCCGAAGGGCCGTAGGCCACGTCGATCCCCGCATCGAGGCCGAGCTTGCGGGCGATGCGATAGCGAAAGCCCGCGCCGCCTGCGATCTTCGCGCCGGAATCGTCGAAGATCCGCGCCCCGCCGGCATCGGTGAAACCCAGCCCCGCAAAGCCCAGCAGCGCCCAGCGCGGGCTGATCTGGCGCGTCACTTCCACTTCGGTGCTGACCGCCGTCTCGCCCTGGTATCGCCGGGCCTCGACGCCGCGCAAGTTGATCGAGGAGGCGAAGTAGACCGGATAGTGTCCCCGGATCGCGTCCACTTCCACTTTGGCCCCCAGCCGCCACGCGGGCGAGAGTTTCTGGAAACCGTAGCCGTGGACGTCGTAGATCTGGAAATCGCGGTCGCTGCCGAAAGCGCCGTCGTTGAACTTGGCCTCGGCGTAAACGTTGTAGCCCTGGGTAGGTGTCATGGCATTGTCGCGGTTGTCGAAATGGACGCCGAAGCCGAGCGCCCCGGTCTTCAGCTTGCGCTCGAAATCGGAAAACCGCTCGGGCAGATCCTCGATATCGAGGTCTATGCGCGAATGCAGCTTGCGGAAGTCGAACAGCGGACCGAGCGAGAAGCGCGGGTCGGCCAGATGCAGCCGCACCGAAGCCAGCGCGCCGTAATCGTACTTGTTGGTATATTCGAGACCGGAAGGCAGGATTTCCGGGTAGGCCTTGAGCGTCACCTTGCCCCGGCCGACGCCGAACTTGTAGCTCACCCGGTCTCCGAAGGCCGAACCGGACTGGAAATAGCCGTAGCCGTAGGACCCGTTGCCGGTCTTGACCGCACCCAGCATGCGCCGGGTGACGCGTTTGGGATTGTCCTTGGGCACGGTGATGAACTGCGCGACCACACCGAAACCGCCGTCCACCGCCGGTTCGGTGATGATCACCGGCATCGGGAAGAAGCCGCCCTTGGCCATGAAGTTCGAGAAATCGAGCTTGCCGTCAGTCTCGTCGAAGAATGCGCGGTGGAACTTCGATTCCTTCTTCACCGGCTCGGCGGGCGCAGGCGGTCCTGCGGCCTCAGGAAGCGGGGCTGCCTCCTGCGCCAGCACGCAAGGTGCGGCGAGCCATCCCGCTATCGCGATTGAAAACCCGCATGGCCTGTATCGCATGGCCTATCACTCCAGCCGGGAACGGAAAATCCTTGGCAAGGATCGTCAATTCCGCCGGGGCGAGCCATCGGTAGAAGCCTGTAGAAACGCGCCTGAATTCAGAAAACTCTCAGAACCCAACCGTTGCCGTTACCGCCAGCCGGGTATCGCGATCCCGCGCGAAAGGCGCTTTCTGGAGCTGGTGGCCAAGGTCCACCTCGAGATCGAGATAGCGGCCGAGCGTGTAGTGGACTTTGCCGCCCACGCTCACCAGTTCGGCGTTCTTGGGCGAATCCGGCAGGCGGCGGCGTTGCCAGACCTTGCCGTAGTCCACGAAGAGGCCAAGCTGCATCTGGTCCTGGAACGTGCCGCTGCCCGAAATGACGGAGAAGGACGGCGCGTTCAGTTCGGTCTTGAGCAGGAAGCCTTCGCTGCCCAGCGCGGTATTGGGATCGTAGCCGCGCACGCTGCCGAGGCCGCCTGCCGCAAGCTGTTCGCTGTAGGGCAGGTTACTGGTGGCGATCTGCGCCATGCCGCGCAGCACCCAGCTCATGCGCCCGGGCAGCCAGGTCGTGCGGGTCACCGATATCCGGTCGTAGGCGTAAGTGGACTTGGCGTAAGGCACCAGTTGCTGGAGGTCGGCATCGTGGTTGTGCGCGGTCACGCCGCCGGGGGAGAACACCATCTGGTTCTCGATCACCGTCTGGCCCAGCCTGTCGTCCAGCGAGGCCGTGAAGACGATCGGCAGCTGGAACACTTCCACCGCCGTATCCAGCACGCGGAAGCCGAGGAATTCCAGATTGCTGTCCGCCCGCTTGTAATCGATGCCGAGCTGGATGCTCGTCTTCAGCGCGCCCCTGCCGCGCAAGTCATGGACGAAGCGCGCGCTGACCTGCCCGGAGTGGCCCTTGCTGTCGAACAGCTCCGCGATCCTGGGCTTTTGGGTCGCATAGGCGCCGAAGATCAACAGCTTGTCGGCGGGCGAGATCGGAATGACGTCGCTGGCCGAGTGCGAGGTGTAGCGGCCCTCGAAACTGCGGGTGAACTGGTAGGACAGGATCTGGCCGGTGCCCAGCACATTGCCCCAGTTGAAGCCGACGAACCATTCGTCACGGCCGAGCGTGGCCACGCCCTGGTTGTCGTAGCCGCCGTAGACGCGCAGCGGCAGCCGGTCATGCGCTTCCAGCACGAGGTCGGTGGTGCCGGTTCCCTGTCCGGGGCGCAGCACGCCGTCCACGGTGAGGAAGGAATTGCGGTTGTAGTCGTCCAGCGCCTCACGCAGACGCGGCAGGGTCAGCACCTCGCCCGGCTCCAGATCGCTCATGCCGCGGATCAGCCGTGTGGAGAAATGGCGATTTCCGGTAACCTCGATCGCGCCCACGCGGTATTCGGTAACCACCACCTGCACGACGCCGCTCTGCACGTTCTGGGGCGGCACGCTGACATCGACGAAAGGATGCTCGCCCGCGCGGTAGGTATCCTGCACGGTGCGCACCAGCGCGTCGAGGTCTGCGCGGGTGAGCGGACGGCCGAGATAGGGCCGCACGGCAGCGTCGAAGGCCGGGCCGGAAAGCAGCGGCAGCCCGCGCACGGCGATACCCTGCCCCAGGCTTTCAGGCGCAATCCCCGCCGGTTGCACCGCGCCGGGACCGTTGACGAAAACCAGCCCGCGCAGCACCGGAACCAGCGTCGTACCGTCCGCCGGCAGTGGCGCGGCCTGCGGTGGGACCGGAACCTGCGGAGCGCCGGGAGTGGGCGGCGTCTGCGGCAGGCGTCGCTCAAAGTCCTGCGCGACCGCTAGGGTAGGCAAGGCCAGCGCGAGAAGTGCAGACGCCGTAAGGGCCGGGACGACCCGGCTGCGCGATTTCTTCGATTGCATCATTGTCCCCCAGGTGCCCCGAGACCGATCGCCGGAGCAGGCGCTTCGTAGCGGATGCGCACTTCCATGCTGCCGCCGCCGCGCGCGAGAATCTGCTCGCTGGAATTGAGCACGGTGCTGCGCTTGCGGATCAGCCAGCCGTCCGCCGTCCGCTCCGTCCCGCCCGGATCGAGAATGCTCGGCATAGCGGCCAGGGCGTTGGTGTGGCCCTGATAGCGCGGGAAGATGCTGGGATAGACGATGTAGAAGCGCGGGAAGGCCCCCGCCGCGAACCGGGCGAAGTCGGGCGGATCGGGGAAGCACGAGGAGGCCGAATTGCAGCCGAACGGCGGGCGGATGGTCCCCGGCCCTTCGGCCAGTTCCGGCAGGTTGTAGTTCGACAGCAGCGTCCCGGCATCGGCCGTATAATCCGCAAGCGAAAGCAGCGCCGTCACCTGATGCCGACCGGGCGAGGCATCGGCGTAAGTGCCGAAGCCCTGCGTGATCGTCGCCCCCTCCCCGGCCGCGAAGCCGGTGATCGTGTAGAAGCTGGGCACGAGCTGGGCATCGGTATTGCCGTCCCAGGCCTTGGTGGGATTGCCGGTGATCGCCACCGAGAGGTTGGCCCGGGTGATCGTGCCGTCCCCCGAGGCGCTTGTCGGCAGGACGTAGTTGGAGAGCAGCGTCCCGGCATTGGCGGCGAAGTCCGCCTCCGCCAGCGCCGCGCTCACCGCGTGGCTGCCCGCATTGACGCCGTCGTAGTACCCGCGCGTCTGCGTCACGCCCGCGCCCTCTCCCGCCACGAAGCCGGTGAGCGCGTAGTTTCCGCGCGCCAGCACGGCATCGGCGGTGCCGTCATACGCCCTGCTCGGATTGCCGACGATCGCCGCCGTCAGCACCGCACGCTCGATCGCTCCGGCGCCCGAGGCGCTGGTGGGCAGCACATAGTTGGGCAGCAGCGTGCTGCCGGTCGCCGTGAAGTCCCCGCCCGAAAGCAGCGCGGTAACGATCCGCGCGCCGGCATTTATGCTGTCGTAACGGCCCTGCGTCTGCGTCACAGTGGCCCCGTCGCTGCCGACGAAGCCGGTGAGCACATAGTTGCCGGGCATGAGGCCGATCGCCGTGGTGCCGTCATAAGTGCGCGTGGGATTGCCGACAATGGCGGCGGTGAGCACCGCCTGCGCGATGGTGCCCTGCCCGGACGCCGCGGTCGGCAGGATATAGTTCGACAGCAGGGTATTGGCCTCGGCTGTGAAGTCCGCCGCGTCGAGGCCGGTGGTGACGGTCCAGATGCCCGCATTGACGCTCGCATAGCTGCCCGAGGTCTGCGTCACCGCCGCGCCCTCTCCGGGGGCGAAGCCGGTCAGGGCGTAGTTCGCCCCGGTCAGCGCGGCGGCATCGGTACCGTCGTAGGTCTTGGTGGGATTGCCCACGATGGCGGCGGAGAGCAGTGCCGGCGTGATCCGGCCCGGACCGAAGACCCGCGTGGGCAGAAGGTAGTTAGAGAGGATGGTCGAGCCGACCGGCGTGAAATCACCCGGTGTCAGGTCTGCGGTGATCAGATGGGCGCCCACGTCCTTGCCGCCGTAAGTACCGCGCGTCTGCGTGACGATGGCACCGTCGCTGCCGAGAAAACCGACCAGTTCGTAATTGGCGGGCGTCAGAAAGGCCACCGTCGTGCCGTCGTAGACTTTCGTCGGAAAGCCGACGATGGCACCGTCCACGGCGCGCCCATCGAGGGGGCGAGGGTTGATCGTCCCCGCCCCGCTGGCACTGGCCGGAAGCACGTAGTTGAGCAGCGAGGTGCCGCCGTCCGCCACGAAGTCGAAACTGCCGAGCACGGCAGTGACGGTGCGCGCGCCCGCATTGGCGCTGTCGTAGCTACCGACTGTCTCGATGACGGTGGCGCCCTGCCCGGCGACGAAGCCGGAAAGCGCGTAGTTGGCGCTCGTCAGCGTGGCGGCGGTCGTGGCGTCGTAAGTCTTGGTGGGATTGCCGATGATGGTCGCGGTCAGCACCGCGCGCTCGATCAGGCCGATGCCGCTGGCGCTTGTCGGCAGGATGTAGTTGTCCAGCAGGGTGCTGCCGGTCGGCGCGAAATCGGCGGCGCCCAGAACCGTGTCGATCTGGCGGAAGCCCGCGTTGGGCGAGGCGTAAGTGCCGCTCGTCTGGAGCACCGTGGCCCCCTCGCCCGGCGCGAAGCCGATGAAGCTGTAGTTGCCGGGCGCAAGCACGGCGAGCGTGGTGGCGTCATATGTCTTCGTCGGAATGCCGATGATCGAGACGCCCAGCGCCGCCCGCTGGATCAGCCCCGCGCCCGAAGCGCTGGTGGGCAGCACGTAGTTGTCCAGAAGCGTTCCGGCCCATGCGGTAAAATCGCTCGCGGCAAGATTGGTCGTGACCGTGCGGCTGCCCGCATTGGGGCTGTCATATGTGCCGATGCTGCGGCTGACCGTGGCGCTTTCGCTGCCGATGAAGCCGCTCAGGGCATAGTTCAGCGTGTTGAGGCGGGCGGCGGCATTGCCGTCGTAGGTCTTGGTGGGATTGCCCACGATCGCCGCGCTCAGCACTGCGCGATCGATGGTGCCGAGGCCTGCCGCCTCGGTCGGCAGGATATAGTTCGCCAGCAGCGTGCCGGGATCAGCGATAAAGTCCCCCGCGAGCAGATTGGCCGTCACCAGCCTGCTGCCCGCATTCGCGCTGGCATAGGCGCCCAGCGTCTGGGTGACGGTGGCGCCCTGTCCGGTGACGAAGCCGGACAGCAGATAGTTGCCCGGCGTGAGCGTGGCCGTGGTCGTGCCGTCGTAAGTCCTGGTGGGATTGCCGACGATGACCGCCGAGAGCGCGGCGCGGTCGATCGTGCCCGCACCCGTGGCACTGGCGGGAAGCACATAGTTCGACAGCAATGTGCCGGAATTGGCGGTGAAGTCCCCTGCGCCCAGGTTGACGGTGACCGTGCGCGGCCCGGCGTCGGCCAGATCGTAGGCGCCCACCGTCTGTCCCACGCTGGCGCCTTCGCCCGTGACGAAACCGGCAAGCGCGTAGTTCGCCGCGGTCAGGGCGGCGACCGTGTTGCCGTCGTAAGTCTTGGTCGGATTGCCGATCACCGTGGCGGTCAGGGTGGCGCGGTCGATCGTGCCCATTCCCGCGGCGCTGGTCGGCAGGACGTAATTGTCCAGCAGCGTGCCCGCGCCCGCTGTAAAGTCGCCCGAGGAAAGCAGCGCGGTGACCAGCCAGTCCCCCGCATTGGCGGAGGCGTAAGTACCAGCCGTCTGGGTGACGGTGGCACTCTCGCTGCCGATGAAGCCGGTCAGCTGGTAATTGGCGCTGGTCAGCGCGGCCAGATCGGTGCCGTCGTAAGTCCTGGTGGGATCGCCCACAATCACTGCCGACAGCGTGGCGGGAGTGATCGTGCCGTCTCCCACGGCACTGGTGGGCAGGGTATAGTTCGACAGCAGCGTGCCGGCGGTAGCCGTGAAATCGCCCGCGGCGAGGAGGGCGGTAACCGTGCTGACCCCCGCATTGGCGCTGCCGTAAGTCCCGGAGGTCTGGGAAACGGTGGCGCCTTCGCCGGTCATGAACCCGCTTAGCTGGTAATTGCCCGGTGCCAGCGTGGCCGTGGTGGTGCCGTCGTAGACTTTCGTCGGATTGTCGATGACGATCGCGGTCAGCGCGGCGGGCGTGATCTGGCCGATCGGCTGCGCGGTCACATCGCTGACGATGCTGTAGTTGCCCGCATCCCCGCCCGAGAGCGCAAGGCCCGTCAGCGTCACATTGATGCCGATCGCCACGTTCGGATCGGCATAGGCGCCGAGGATAGAGGAGGTATTCACGCTCACGTCATCGCCCGCGACCACGCCGCTCAGGCTATAGGCGGAGGCCAGCGTCGGCAGCGCCAGCGTGGCGTCGTAGACCTTGGTGACCCCGGCAAGCTGGATCAGCGCCTGGGTGATGTCGGCGGAAAGGCCGGTCGGCTGCTCCAGCACATAGTTGCCGAAAGGATTGTTGGTCAGCACATAGCCCGAGGCCGTAACCGCAATATCGGTGCCGACATTGCGGGTGGCGAAAGTGCCGCTCGCCCCGGTGGAATCGAGCGCGACGGTATCACCGGAAACGACGTTGTTCAGCACCGCGCCGAAGCTGTTCAGAGTGGCGGCGGTATTGCCGTCGTAGACCTTGTCCTCTGCGAAGACGCCGGAGACCGTCAGCAGGCGCGGATCGATCGTGCCCAGCCCCACGGCGCTGGTGGGCAGGACATAGTTGCTCAGCAGGGTGCTGCCGGTCGCCGTGAAATCCCCGGAGGAAAGCAGCGCGGTAACGTTCTGGCTGCCCTGGTTGACGGTATCGTAAGTGCCCGAGCTCTGCCCCACCGTGGCCCCCTCTCCCGTCACGAAGCCGGAGATCTGGTAATTGGCGTCGGTCAGGGCAGCGAGGTCGTTGCCGTCGTAAGTCTTGGTGGGATTGCCCACGATCGTCGCGGTGAGCTGTGCCTGGGTGATCGTGCCGATCGCACCGGTAATGCTCGGGGGAAGCACATAATTGCCCGCGCTGGCCCCGGACAGGCCCAGGTTGTTGACCGTCACCGGCTTGGCCGTGCCGACATTGGCGCTGTCGTCATACTGGCCCGAGACGGCGGAGGTCTCCGCGATCACGCTGTCCCCGCCCAGCACGCCGGTGAAGGCATAGCCGCTCGAGGCGGTGGGGAGCGTGGTGGTGCCGTCGTAGACTTTGGTGACCGAGGCCAGGGAAATCTGGAGCCGGTCGATCGTGGCGGACAGGCCCAGGGGCTGGACCAGCGTATAGTTGCCCGCATCGGTGCCGGTCACGCCGTAGTCGGTCGTCCGCACGCTCCAGGTTCCGGCATTGGCGGTGGGATTGCCCGCGCCGTCCACGAAAGTGCCGGTCGTCGCCAGCTGGGTAAGGGAAACGTCGTCCGTTCCCAACACACCGCTAAGAGCGGTGCCGCTATTGTTGATCTGGGCAACCGCGCTCTGGTCGTAAGTCTTGCCCTGTGCCACTGCGCCGATCACGTCGAGAGTGGCCGGGGTGATCGTGCCGATCGCGGCATCGGTGACGCTGGAGGCGATCGTGTAGTTGCCCGCATCGGCGCCGCCGATCGCCAGCCCGGTCAGCGATACCAGCTTGCCGGTGCCGACGTTCTTGGTGTCGTAGGAACCGGCGATGCCGGCCGCCTCGACATTCACCGTATCCCCCGCGACGACGCCGGAGAGCGTATAGGCGCTGCCCACCGTGGGCAGGCCGGTGGTGGCATCGTAAACCCTGGTGACGGAGGCGAGCTGGATGGTCGCCTCGGTAATGTCCGCAGCGAGGCCGACGGGCTGGAGCACGATATAGTTGGCCGCATCGGTGCCCGCGGCACTGTAGCCGGTGGCGGTCACGGGAATGTCGGTGCCCACGTTCTTCGTGGCGAACTGCCCGCTGGCGCTGCCGGACACCAGCGTCACGACATCGCTGCCGAGCACGCCCGAAAGGGAGCCCGCGCTGCTGTCCAGCTGCGCCAGCGTGGTGCCGTCGTAGACTTTGTCCAGCGCGCTCACGCCCACCACCTGCAGCGTGGCCTGGGTGATCGTGCCCGCCCCGGTCGCGCTGACGGGCAGCAGGTAGTTGGCCAGATCGGTGCCTGCCCCGGCCGTGAAATCGCCCGCGCCGAGGGCAGCCGTGACCACGCGCGAACCGACGTTCTTGCTGTCGTAAGTGCCCGAGGCCTGCGTCACTTGCGCGGATTCGCCGGAGACGAAGCCGCTCAATCCGTAGTTTGCCGGGGTCAGGAACGCGGCACTCGTGGCATCGTAGACCTTGGTGGGATTGCCCGTGATCACGGCGAAAAGCTGGGCCTGGGTGATCGTGCCCGGCCCGGAAATGCTGGTCGGCAGGACGTAGTTGGACAGCAGCGTTCCGGCATTGGCTGCGAAGTCCGAGACCACCAGATTGGCGGTCACCGTGCGCGCGCCCACGTTCGGGCTGTCGTAAGCGGCCCCGGCGGACTGGCGGATCGTGCCGCCCTCGCCCGCGATGAAGCCGGACAATGCATAGTTGGCGGCGGTGAGCGAGACCTGGGTGGTGCCGTCATATGTCTTGGTGGGATTGCCAAGGATGCTGCCGGTCAGGGCCAGCGGATTGATGTCCGCCGTCAGCCCGGAAGGCTGCGAAAGCGTGTAATTGCCCGCCTGCGCCCCGGAAATGGCGAAGCCGCCGACATTGACGCGAAGGTCGGTGCCGACGTTGGACTGGAGGAAGCTGGCCGAGGAACCGCCCCCGTTCAGCGCCACGTCGTCTCCCGCCAGCACGCCCGAAAGCGTCGCCGAACCGGAAAGCGTGGCGGCCGTGGTGCCGTCATAGAACTTGTCCAGCGCGGTCAGGTTGGCGATCGTCAAACCGCGCGGGGTGATATTGGCCACCAGTCCGCTGGGCTGGAACAGCTGGTAATTGCCCACGTCCGCCCCGGTCACCGAATAGCCCGATGCCGTCACCGCAATGCCGTTTCCGACATTGGCACTCGCGAAGATCCCGGTCGAGGCCGAGGGATCCAGCGTCACGTCGTCCCCGGTGACGAGGCCGTAGAGCGTGGCGGTGCCCGCCAGCTGCGCCAGCGTGGTCTGGTCGTAGACCTTGTTCTGCGCGCTTACGCCAAGGACATTGAGGGGCGCGGGCGTGATCGTGCCCGGCCCGGCGGCCTCCACCGGAAGGACATAGTTGGTGAGCAGGGTGTTCGCCCCGGCGACGAATTCCGAGGCGGAAGGCAGCGCCACCAGGATCGAGCGGCTGCCCGCGTTGCGGCTGTCGTAGTCGCCCACGCGGGAGACCACCGTCATGCTCTCGCCGCTGACAAGGCCCGATATCTCGAAATAACTGGAATTGAGGCCTACGCGTGTCGTGCCGTTGTAGACCCGCGTGGGATTGCCCACGATGCTGGCGGTCAGGGGCGCGCGCAGGATCGTGCCGATGCCGGTGGCCTCGGTCGGCAGGGTATAGTTGTCGAGATTGGTATTGGCGAAAGGATCGAAGTCGCCGGGCGCAAGCTGGACGGTCACGGCCTGCGGCCCCGCATTGGCGCTGCCATATTCACCCACGGTCTGGGTGATCGTGGCCCCCTCGCCGGTGATGAAGCCGCTCAGCGTGTAGTCCGAGGGGACCAGCGTGGCCACCGTCGTGCCGTCGTAGACCTTGGTGGGATTGGCGGTGATGTCCACCACGATCACGCCGGGGCCGAGATTGCGCCTTATGATCGTGCCGAGGCCGGTGACCGGCGAGGGAATGATGTAGTTCGACAGCAGGGTGCCGGGATCGGCCGTGAAGTTGCCGGCGTCCAAATTGGCGGAAACCGTCCAGATCCCGGCATTGGCGGAAGCGTAAGTGCCTTGCGTCTGGGTGACGGTTGCGCCTTCGCCGCTCACCCAGCCGTCCACCTGGAAGTTCGACGGGCCGAGCGAGGCGGAAGCATTGCCGTCGTAAGTCTTGGTGGGATTGCCGATGATGGTGATGCTCAGCGGCGCGGGGGTGATCTCGCCCTGGATCGTGCCGATGGTGGGCAGGGTGTAGTTGGACAGCAGCGTATTCGGCCCGGCCACGTAGTCCGAGGGACTCAGCGAGACGTCGATGTCCCAGATGCCGACGTTCTTCGAGGCATAGTTGAGCGCCGAAGCCTGGGTCAGCAAGATCGATTCCCCGGCAACGATATTGCCGAGCGCCACCTGCCCGGACGTGACGATGGCCGAGGTCGTGCCGTCGTAGACTTTGGTCGGCATGCCGCTGCCGGTCACTGTCAGCGGGCGCGGAGTGATTGCGGCGGTGAGGGTGGAGGAAAAGCTGAAGTCGTAATTGCCCGCATCCGGCCCGGCCAAAGTAAGGCCGCTGATCGTCACGGGAATGCCGTTCGCGACGTTCTTGGAAGCGAAGACGATCTGTGCGCCCGGCGCCGCAACGGGCACGATCAGATCGCCGGCGAAAAGCCCGCTCACCTGAATCCCGTCGGTATTGACGGTGCCGACGACGGTGCCGTCGTAGACCTTGTCGTTGGCGGTAATGCCGGTGACCACCAGGGGCGCACGGGTGATGTTGGCGGCCAGTCCGCTGGGCTGCCCCACCACATAATTGCCCGCGTCCGCACCGCTCAGGACCACGCCGGTGGCCGTCACGGCAATCGCGTTGCCCACGTTCTTGGTGGCGAACAGGCCGGTGGCGCCGGAAAAGTCCAGCGTCACATCGTCGCCGCCGACGATCCCGAAGATCGAAGCCCGGGAGGTGTCGAGCACGGCGGCGGTGGTGCTGTCGTAGACCTTGTCGTCGGCCACGAGGCCGCTGATGATCAGGGATGCCGGATCGATCTGCCCTGCGCCAAGGCCGGTGGTGGGCAGGATATAGTTGGCAAGGTCCGTCCCCGCCCCGGCCGTGAAGTTCGGTGCGGCGAAAGTGGCGTTTACGTCCTGCGCCCCCGCATCGGGCGCGGCATAGGCGGCAGTGGCGGCGCCACCGACCGTGATCGTCTCCCCGGCGGCGACGCCGGTAAGCTCGAAGTTGGCGGAGGTCAGCGATACCGCCGTCGTGCCGTTGTAGGTCTTGGTCGGCGTGCCGACGATCGCCGCCGTCAGCGCCATGCGGTTGATCGCGCCGACCGTATCGGTGACGCTGGGTGTCGTCACCGTATAGCCGAAGACCGGAATCCCGCCCTTGTTCGCGGTGAAGTTGCTGGCGGTCACGGCAATGCCGCTGCCTGCGTTCTTGTCGGCATAGGCGCCGTCGAGCGCCCAGTCGTCACCGTTGATCAGGCCGGTGACTGTGGTGTTGCTGTCGTCCAGCGTGGCCAGGGTTGTGCCGTCGTAGTCCTTCACCACCGGCCCCAGCGTGAAGCTCACGCTCGGCGCGACGCGGTAGTAGCGCCCGTTTCCGGCTGCCGGAGGCGCGGTGATATTGCCGTAATCGTAGGCGTAGTAATCCGGCGTGAGGCCGCCGTCACTGTCGCCTGCCGGATCGTTCGAGGCGACGAACCAGTTGCCGCCGCTCGACGAAACCGCCCCCGCCCCTGCCGCATTGACGAAAATGCCGGTTTCCAGTCCAAGGGCGCCGCTGGCGCTTATCGACCCGCCCGCACCAATGGTCAGCGTGCCCGGCAGGACGGCGGAGAGCTGGCTGGCAGAGACCGCCGCCGTGACCAAAACGTCGCGCTGGGCATTGATCGTCAGCGCGCCGCCGCCCGAGATGGGCTGGCCGATGATGACGTCGCGCACGGCATCCAGCGTCAATCCGCCACTGCCGGTCCAGATGATCGGCGCGGCCACGGTGATGTCGCCGAAGCCGCCGGTTCCGCCTGCCGTCGTCTGTTGCAGCACGTCGGTCCCGGCATCGAGCGAGCCGGTGATCGTCGCGGCGGCGGCGGCATCGATCAGGATATCGTCGGGATCGACCAGCCACTGCCCGCCCGGGCCCGCCGCGATGGTAGCGGCGCCCAGATCGAAGCGGCGCCCGGACGTCTCGATGCGTCCCCCGCCTCCCGGCCCTCCGGCAAGGATCCGCGCGCCGTCCGCGATCGTGGTTTCCTGCGCGATGTCGGCGCCGCTGGCATAGCCGGACGTGCCGATCAGCACTTCGCCGCCTTTTGTTCCGGTGGCGCGGATCTCCGCCCCCGTCGCCAAATGGACCTGCTGCCCGTTGACGCCGACCAGCCCGCCGCTGCCGTCCGCCCGGCTTGCCGCCAGGGTTCCGCCCACTTCCACCGTGCCCGAGGGCGCCGTCAGCCACAGTTGCCCGTCGATCGTGGCGGTTCCGGTGGCCTGGATCAGACCGTCGCGATTGCCCGCCAACGCGAAGACATTGCCGTTCGCCGCCTTGAGCGCGGCCGCCGCCGCCTCGATCCGGCCGGTCTGGGTCACGTCTCCGCGACCGGATTCGCCATAGGAAACGTAGATACCGTCCGCCTTGCCGTCGGTCGTCGCCAGCAATACCTCGTCCGCCGCCGCCAGCGTCACCCGCCCGCGCGGCGCGCTGATCAGGCCGCTATTGGTCACCAAGCGCGCGATCAGAACGACGCTGCCCTCGCCGCCCGCCTCACCTGCACTGATCGTGCCGAGGTTCTCGATTCCCCCCGCCGACCCGCCGCTGGCGCGCACCGCGCCGCCCGCCATGAAAGCGCCCGGATCGATGGCCCGCGTGGAACCGACGAAACTGCCGCCGGTCAGAACCTTGCCGCCCGGCCCGACGATCATCCCCGCCGGGTTCATCAGATAGACAGACCCGCTGGCCGAAAGCGTACCGTCGATCCGCGAAAGCTGCCCGCCCAGCACCCGGTTGAGCGTCGCACCCGCCGCATTGTCGATCTGGACCTTGCGATCCGCGCCGATGGAAAAGTCGCCCCAGTCGATCACCGCGCGGTTCGAACCCTGGGTGATCGTCATCGTCGTGCCAGACACCGCTATCGCGCCGGTGCCGCCTACGAAGGTGCCGCCTGTCGGCAGGGAGCCCACGGTCTGCGCCCCGGCCGGCATGGCCATGAGCAGAGCGGGAACCAGAAGCGCCAGGCCGGTGGAGCCGAGCATCTTCGAACGAACGTGTGCAGATCGGTGCATAATACCTCGCTGCCCACCACCCGCGCTCTAGGTACGTTCCCCCTGTCTCAGGGGACATCCGGGATTTCCCCCATTGACGGCCGTAAATGTCAGAATTCGCCTAATTCGTCTCACGCGCTCAGAACATCGCGCGTATCCCGAACACCGCCGAAACATCCGAAGCCCCCTCTCCCGAGGCCCGTGCCAGACGCGCGGTTTCGCCCAGCTTGCGCTCCCAGTTCACACCCAGATAGGGCGCCAGCGAGCGGTTGCGTTCGTACCGCAGCCGCGCGCCGAGTTCGATCCGCTCGAACCCGGCGCCGACGGCCAGCTCCGGCACGTCCTGAAAGGCGAAGTCGACTTCGGCCTCGGGCTCCAGCACCAGCGACTGGGTGATGCGCTGCTGATATCCCGCCTTGCCGCGCGCGTGGAGGTCTCCCTTGTCGGAAACCAGCAACTGCCCGCCGATCTCGAACCAGTAAGGCGCCAGTCCCTCGATGCCGACAAGCGCATAACTGCGCTGCGGATCGGGCCGGAAGTCCTGGCGAACGCCCAGTTGGAGATTGAACCAGGGATCGAGCGCATGGCGCCAGTAGGCGCTGAGTTCGATGCGCTCGGCCCGTTCACCGAACGTCCCCTCGCCTTCGCTCGCCAGCACGATCCGGTCGATATCACCCCCGTACCAGGCCTGCCCTTCCCAACCGAACCCGTCGCCGTCCTTACCCGCGCGATATTCGAGCCGGTCGACCTGAAGCGCGAAAGTGTTGAAGTCCATTTCCTTCACCATCGCCGCACGCGCAGCGGCCATGCGTTCGGCGGGGAAGAAACGCGTGGCCGGAAAATCAGTCGGCACCGGCGGAGGCGGCGCATCGCCCGGCTGATCGCCAGCGTCGTCCGATACCGGGCTCTCCGACAAGGCATGGCCGGAATGGTCCATCTGCCCATGATCCATATCGCCATGATCCTGACCGGCAAGCGGGGAGGCCACCAACATGAGCGCCGCCGGGATCGCGAAACGACGCACCATCAACCCTCCCCCTCGCGGCGAATAGTGACGACGCGCATCATCCCAGCATGCATGTGCAGCAGCATGTGGCAGTGGAAGGCCCAATCGCCCTCGGCATCGGCGGTAAGGTCGAACGAGACTTTGCCGCCCGGCAGGACGTTGACGGTGTGCTTGCGCGCCCGGTGCCCCGGCTCGCCGCTCACCAGTTCGAAGAAATGCCCGTGCAGATGGATCGGATGCGGCATCATCGTGTCATTGACGAGATTGACCCGCACCCGTTCGCCCAGACGGAAAGGGATCGGATCCGGGTTTTCCGACATTGCCTTACCGTCCATCGACCACATGTACCGCTCCATATTGGCGGTCAGATGCACATCGACCTGCCTGCTCGGCACGCGCGGATCGGGATTGGTTTTGCGTGCACGCAAATCCGCATAAGTCAGCACGCGGTGATCGACCGCCTCCAGCCCGGTCGGCCGATCGGCAAGCCGGTCCACCGGCATGGGCGAAAGCGTCGCGACGCCCGGCCCCATCTTCACCCCCAGCGCAACCGAGGGATCGCGCATCGACATCGAGTGACCGGACATCGAGGTCTCGGCGGGCTTGCTGAGATCGATTGCACCGTCTTCGCCCATCTCCATGCCGGCCATGTCCATACCCATGTCGCGCATGGTAAGGACGGGCCGCGCGCGCAGCCCGGGCGTCTCCGCAACCAGGCCGGGACGCTGTGCCAGGGTCGCGCGAACCTGACCGGAACGGTCGATGGCCTCGGCAATCACACCGTAGCTTTCGGCGGCGCCGGGCTCGACGATGAAGTCGTAAGTCTCGGCAATGGCGATCTGCACTTCGTCGGTTTCGACCGGCTGCACCGGATTGCCGTCCGCCGCCACCACGGTCAGGGGCAGGCCCGGCACGCGGAAGTTGAAATTGGTCATCGAGGAGGCGTTGATGACCCGCAGCCGCACTTTTTCGCCGGGCCGGAACAGGCCGGTCCAGTTCTCGGCCTGGCCATGGCCATTGATCAGAAAGCTGTAAGTCGCCCCGGTCACGTCGGAGATGTCGGTCGCATCCATGCGCATCTGCGCCCAGGCAAGACGGTCGGCCAGCGACTGGTCCTTGCCCGCCAACAGCCCGGAAAGCGTTTGGCGCTGCCGGTTGAAGTAGCCGCCCTGCATCTTCAACCGCCGCATCTGCTCGTGCGGATGGATCGGGCTCCAGTCCGAAAGCACCAGCACATGCTCGCGGTCGCAAGCGATCGGATCGGCATCGGCGGGATCGATCACGATCGGGCCGAACAGCCCCTCGGCCTCCTGCATGCCGGAGTGCGAGTGATACCAGAACGTGCCGGAGTGGGTGAGCGGGAACTCGTAGACGAACGTCTCGCCCGGATCGATACCTGGGAAACTGACACCTGGAACGCCGTCCATCTGGAACGGCACCAGCAGCCCGTGCCAATGGATGGAACTCTGGACTTTCAAATGGTTGGTCACGGCGATCCGCACCGTCTGGCCTTCACGAAGGCGCAGCAGCGGCGCGGGCAGCGTACCGTTGACGGTGACCGCGTGACCCGAGCGCCCGCCAGTCGCGAAATGGCTTTCACCGATCTGGAGCGCGATGGAATTTCCGCTGAGAACGCCCGATGCGTTGCTTGCATGACGGATACCGGAGGTTCCGCTGCGCGCCCAAACCGGAACCGCACCTGCCAGGCCGAGACTTCCGGCCAGCGCGCCGCCAAGGGCCAGGAAACGCCTGCGTTCCAGCAGGCTGCGATCGAACGTATCGTGCGGCGTCATGTCGGTGAATACGCCCTGGCCGCCGCTATCCCTCGGCCAGATGCGACAATTTTTGCCGGGCGCGGTAGATCCGCGTTTCCACTGCCTTGCGGCTGATACCCAGGATCGCCGCCGCCTCTTCCTGCGACAGCCCTTCCAGCGCGCAGAGCAGCAGCGGCTCCTTCAGGGCATCGGGCAGCGCAGCGATAGTCGCATGAATGCGCGAAACTTCATGGCGAGAGGCCAGCGCCTGTTCGGGATCGTGCCCGGCGTCGGCGACATGGGCGGCGTGCTCCAGCGGCAGCGCGAAAGCGAAGAAGCGCCGCACTTTGCGCCGCCGCGCCCAGTCATGGCACTTGTTGAGCGCAATGCGCAGGATCCAGGCGCGCAGCGGCCGCGCCGGATCGTAGCGGTGCAGCGCCAGAAATGCGGCCACGAAGCTTTCCTGCGTCACGTCCAGCGCGTCCGCCTCATTGCCCAGATGCCCGCGCGCCATGCGGAACACGGCATCGCGGTGGGCATCCATCAATGCAGTGAAGCCCGCCTGCCGCCCGGCAAGCGCCGCCGCGACCGCCGCGGCCTCGTCAAGTTCCGGCCCGGCCATGCCGGGTCAGTCCTGCGGCTTGGTCAGGGCCTCGGCCACGGCCTTGTCGAAGCGGCCGGTCTGATCGGGACGCAGCACCGCGCGCATCGCGAAGACATGGCGAAGCGTCGCCTTCTGCAACTCGCCCATGGCGACATGGGAGCGGTCCACCGCCCGTTCGACATCGCTGCCATAGGCGTGTTCATGCTCGATGGCGCGGGCGAGATCGGCATTGGCAGCGCGCAGTTCGCTTTCGAGTTGCCCCCGGCGGGCAGCAAAACCGCGTTCCAGCGCCTCGATCCGCTGCTTCTGCGCGGGGTCGAGGCCAAGTTCGCGGTGCAGCACGGCATGGATGCGGCTTTCCTCCGGCTCCTCCGCGCGCAGTTTCTGGCCGAGCCAGACCGCGCCCAGAGCCACCAGAAAGGCCGCGAAAGCAACCAGAACGTAGCGAGAGGCCTGCCGCACCGATCAGATCGCCAGCAGGTGCGAAGGCGCCGAAGCCGGCGTTCCCGCAAGCGCGCCGAGCAGCGGCTCGCCGTGGCTGTGGGCGCGGTCTTGCGCATGTCCGCTGCCGGACAATGGCTGCGACAGGCCGCCCCAGAGCCCGACCACCGCGGCCACGCCGCAGGCAAGGGCCAGACCGCGCCGCGCCAGCACACGCTCGCGGCCCGCCGCCAAACCCGCCATGACCGCGCCGTCGATCGCGTCCAGTTTGCCGGGCAGCGGTTCTCCGCGCAGCAGCGCGAACATCTCGTCCACTTCGTTCATCGGCCCGTTCCCGTCCGCCTGTCCATTAGCCTGTCCACTGGCCTCTTCACGCACCTTACGCGCAGATGCGCCGAATCCCTCACGGTGGGGACAGAAATATTTTCCGGCCCGGCTCAAGGGATGCCCTGCCGCGCCTGCGTATGGATTCCTGCAAGTCCGGGCAAGCTGGTTCGCCCGGTCAACTGAATTCGGAGCCTCTTCATGCGTTTCAGCGTTCCCGTCGTCCCCATCCTGGCCGCGGTTCTTGCAGCAGGTGCCCTGCCCTCGGCGGCACTCGCCCGCCCCGCGCTGGTGAAAGCCGTTCCCGCCGCCGATGCCGCCGTGACCCGGCCAGCCACTTTGACCCTGACTTTTTCGGAGGAACTGGCTCCGGTTTCGGGCATCGACCTCGTCATGACCGCGATGCCGGGCATGGCCGATCACAAACCGATGCCGATCAAGGGCTTCACGGCAAAGACCAGCGGCAAGGTCCTGACCGTCGCCCTGCCCCGCCCGCTGCCCGTCGGAACCTATCGCCTCTCGTGGCATGCTGTCGGGAACGCCGCCGATCAGGATCGCGCCGAAGGCAGTTACAGCTTCAAGGTGCACTGAGAGCGACCTTTTTCTCCCACCGATACCGCTGGAACTTTGCTAAAAGAGGGTGCATAGTTAAATCGACTTAGCTTTCCTTCGATCTTACAGCACTGTATTTTCAGGGGTATTTCATGCCGCAAGCGCCATCGAGCCGGTATCGGGCCACCCCTGACACGCTCTGCGCATTGCTGCTCGGTCGTATCCAGGCGGGCATCGCAAGGGCCGCCGGGGCCTCCTTGAAGGTTCTGGCGGCACGTCTGATCCGCGAGAGCCTCGTGGCCGCGCTCCGGCAGGAAGGGCATGAATTCACCCCGGAGCGATTTTTCGTCTGGTACGCCGGGCTCGACACGCTTTCGGATCGGCCGCAATCGACTCTACGCTCTCCCCGGGCGCTGTGCCAGACCCTATTGACCGAACTGCGCCACAGTCCCTGGGTCGTGCTGGCCGATACCGCCGAAGCCCTCGAGAAAGCGTTCCTGGCCCCTTCCGACTTCAATCGAGGTGAGGACCATGAGGAAGCCAATCTGGCGGTCCAGGACGCGCGCGAGCTACTGGATTCGCTGGGACGCGAGGACGATGCGCTGCCGTTCGGCGCCATCGCAAGGCTGTTCGCAGCTGCCGCCCGATCGCCCCGCTTCGCCCGCCGTGAACGCGACCTCACGCTGCTGGGCGGCCGCGCAATCGAGAAACAGGCCGCCGAAAACGAGCGATGGGCCCTCGATGTGCTGGCCGGGGGCTATCTGGTGCATCACGGCCTGCCGGTAGCCCTGCCCCTGCCCGGTCTCGTGACATTGCCGCTGGCCCCGATCGACTACAGCGATGTCGAAGGCGCCGAGGATGATGCCGCCATCGCTGCCCTTCACGAAACGCTCTGGCGGATTGACCAGTGGCTGGGCGAGGCTGAACGAGACTGGGCCGCGATCACCGGGCGCCTGAAGGACCGGCGTAGCAGCGGGCGGGCCGATGCGCTGGCGTCTCTTCTTGCCGGGTTCGGTCCCCTGCGCGGAACCCAGATCGAACGCATGCTCGGCGTTTCGCGTCCGGGCGTGGCGGTGATCGTGACGGCGCTGGAGCAATCCGGTCTCACCACGTCGGAGGGGTCGCGCAATGCCGCACGCCTTCATGTCTACGCGCCCCATCAGACTGCGAGCAGCTACGATGAGGAGGACGTTCCTGATGCCCTGCCGTCAAGGACAGGTCCCTCGTCGGAAGCCCTGGCGGAGTACGAGGCGGCGATGGACGCAATCGACGCTCTGCTGAAGCGCTCGTCGTCCGATCGGAACTGATCGGGGTCTTCGCCGACCGCGTGATCCCCAAGGCATACCGCGCGGGTCGAACGGGCCGAAGCGGGCCAAAATGGGGCCGCTGGCCCGTCATTTCGGCTGAAACGGGCAAAATCGGCGGAAAATCGCGGTTTTCCAGTGTCCTGAAATCGGGCCTCGTAGAGCGCGAAAACTGGTAAGGGATAGGGTCCAGGCCCGGAACCGCCTCCGATGCGCTCTACGGGCTTCTGAGGGCAAATTCGGACGCCGAGAATCGGGTATGCCGTCATGTGAGCGCCGGGTTTGCACAATTACGCTGCCAGGCTGGCGGAAAATGATTCAAATCGCCGCACCCTGTTCTCACGCAGCCGAGCTTGCCCGATCATGGGCGTGCAAGGCACTCCATCGATGCAAGATCTGTCCCCTCTCCCTTTTTCACAAGCGAAGCGAAACTTCGCGCGCAGCGGTTAGAATACACGTTAGAGAGATTCAGTTAGAAAAGTTAGCCGCGCGCCGGTCCGGCGCCAGACCTGTGACTCCCACGATTCGCAAATTGGCGGCATTCCCGAAGTGTCGTTGCTACGTTCCCGAAGTGTCGTCGTGGCTGTTCCTGAAGGATCGAGGCTGTGTTCCCGAAGGGTCGATGGACTGTTCCTGAAGGGTCGAAACATGCGATCAGGGCGTTTCCGGTGTGTCGAAGGTCCGTTTTTCACCCGTTTATTTGAATCACTTTCCAGAGGGGCTCGGGCGGAAAGGTTCAATAAACAAGTTCAAGCCGCGAGCTTCGACACCGCTCGCTTTCGCTTTGCCGTCAGACGCGACACTTCGGGAACGGCTTCCGGCAAGGCCGATTTTCTCCGCGCAATCCGGCCGGGTTACGGGGCACCCGTTAGCTGTGACGAAGGTTCGTAGGGCACGGTGGGTTTGCACAGGTCGCGGCGAACTTCCGGTGATCGGCGGCCCGGCAGTCGAGAACGAGGGAGCGGGTTACCGGACGACGGGCAGGTTCGGAATCCGATGGTGGAAGGGGGGAGCGGTCACGGCGTCGTTTCGCTGTCCGGCCTTTCCCGGTGAGCGCGGCGGCCCCTGCCCGCCATAGCGAGACTTTCTCGGGGGCGGTCTGTGCCTTGCTGGGCACTTCCTTGGGCGTGCGCAAAGAGAAGGCCCCGAAGCGGCGGTGCGCTTCGGGGCCTTTCTTTAACTGGTCTTTCCTGCTCGGTGCGGGAAGCCGGGCCGATTCCTGGTATGCCTCAGTCGCGCAAGTTGCGGCCGTGCTTTTCATGGTGACGCTTTACCCAACCGATGAACGCGCGCTGCCAGTCGGCGGGGGTGCGTTCCGGCGAGGCCGAGACCCAGCGTTCGAACTCGGCATGAAGGGCGTGGAGATCCCAGCCTGGGCAAGTGCGGCGCAGATAGTCGATGGTCTCGTCGGTCATGAAGCCACGCGTGGCCGCTTCCGAAAGGCCGATCACGGTGCGGCGGATCAGCTGGCTGGCATCGACAACGGGTTCGTCGCTGCGGGTATTGGCATCCGCGCGCGCCGATCCGGCACTGGATTTCCTCTCGGGTTTCCCCAGGGAAACAGCGGTATTCGAGGCTTCGGGGGATGCAGGAACCTTGCGCGCGCGAGGCGTCGTGCTGCGGCGGGCAGGCTTTGCGGGAGCGGGTGTCTCGCTTGCAGGCAAAGGTGCGCGCGGCGAGGAGAAGGCCTGTTCCACCACATCCTCCATCTCATCCTCGTTGGCGGCAGGTCCGGCGGGCAGGCCTTTTTCGGCACCGCCCTTCCCGTCCACGCGGCGCATGCGGATCATCGGCTCGCCGTCCCTCGCGGTTTCCAGCGAGAGCGCATAGCCGGGGAGGTCATCCTTCTCGACGAGCTTGAGCATCTCGAACTTGAAGCGGCGATATTGCCCCTCAGCGCCGGATTTCTCGAAAAGCACGGGCATGGAGATGGCGAAGCCCCCCTCGCCCGCGCCGCCGGCATGCTTGCGCGCGACCTTGTAGAGCCAGCGCTCGCGGCCGCCGGTAATGTTGAAATAGGCGCGGTCGATGGAGAGCACGCCGCCTTTCATCATCACGCCTTCCCAGAACCAGTTCGACAGTTCGATGGTCATGCCGCGCGACCTTTCGGTACGTTCATCGACCAGCTGGTTCCAGCCATCGAGCCAGGAGAACGTGGCTTCGCGGCGGTTTTCGGCGCGGATATTGGTCTTGATGGTGGTGGCGACCAGACGATCGAGAGCCTGGCTGAGCAGTTCATAGGCGCGCCCGGTAGTGGGGCGGCCGATCGCGCGCAGCAGGTCATAAGGCATGAGATGAAGCTTGCGCGGCACGTCGTTGACGCCGCGCCGGGCCATGTCGGCCAGCATGCTGGCGCAGTAGATCAGGATGTCGGCGTCCCAGATCGTCGCCATGCCGTAGTCGGGGTTGGCGGAGACGTGTACCCAGAGCTTGCCGTCGGGGCTGGTGTAGTCGATCGGCTTGGCGCGCTTGGACTTGGCGAGGCTGAAGAAAGGCCGCTCCATCATCTCGCGCTGGTCGCGCATCGGCAGGTCCGCAATATACGGAAGGAACAGGTCGAACTGTTCCGAGGCCGTCTCTTTTCTTGGGCGACTCATTTTCTCATTCCGTATTCAACGCGGGTGAACTGACAGGACCGGACACGGCGCTTCGCTGTTTCCCCGGGGAAACAAGAATCGACGGATTCGGGTGATTCTTGCCATCATGGCGGGCCGCCGAAGGCTGGGCAAATGGCGGATGCGCTTGGTTGTGCAGAACTTGTGCGTGGTTTTGACCCCGCCGCGCAGGTCATTCCGCGGTTGGAGGAGCGGGAAGGACGCTCTGCTGCTCTCCCGTGTTTCCCCGGGGAAACAATATCGCGGGGAAACCGGCATCGGGAAGGGCGCGGAAACGAAAAATGCAGGGGGATCACCCCCTGCATCTCGTGTGGTCCCTTGAGGGATCGTAACGGGAACCGGAGAAAGACGCTGCCACCGCTCAAGGGGCGGGCAGGCCTTTCTCCGAAGGTTCACGTCTGCAGGCCCCGGCCTTCGCCGTCGAGCTCGATCAGCAGATTGCGTACGGCGGTGAGCACTTCCTCCCGGCTCGCGCCGGAACCGGCATGGAGCCGCAAGGTTACGCCCTGGCGGTTGCTCGACTGCACCGAGGCCATGGGCCGGCCATGGCGCGATATCACGCTCATCGGTTCCGGTTTTGCGCGTTCGGCATCGGGCGCCGCCAGCAGGGCCTTGAGCACATCGGTTGCGGGGATCGACGGGCGCCCGTCGGCACGGCGATTGGCCTGCTCGCGCGTCAGGCGGGTCGCTTCCTTGCGCACCGCTGCCGACTTGTCGCGGTCATCGAGCAATTGCGCCAGCGGATAGGCGGGCTTGAGCTGGACGTCGGCCGGGGAAGCGAAAGCGGAAAGCACGGCATCCGGGATCGCGGCGACCTTGAGCATCTTCGACAGCCAGCCCTTGGAGAGCTTGAGCCGCTCGGCCATGCGGGTCATGTGGTTGCCGTAGTGATCGCGCAGCGCCTGGGCATAGTTGCGCGCGCGCTCCAGGTCCGACACGTCCTTGCGGGCGCGGTTCTCCAGATCGGCAAGGCGGAAGGCGGCCTCGTCGTCGAGCTGGGCGACTTGCGCCACGAACTGCATGTCCGGGTAGGAATGCGCGCGCAGCCAGGAGATCGACCAGTGACGGCGGGTACCGGCGATGACTTCGTAGTCATGGTCGGGATCGCCTTCCACCCGGCGCACGACCGCAGGCACTTTCTGGCCGCCCTCGGCAATGATCGAATCGATCAGTTCCTGGCAGGACTCTTCCGAGAGGTGCGCATAGGAGCGCGCATTGCCGGGCCAGATCCGCACGCGACCCGGATCGAGCAGAAGCTGTGTGACCTGCCGAACTTCGCCCGAGGCGACGCGGGCGAGGGCGCTTTCACGGCCTAGCAGGGTGGTGCCGCGCGTGCGCTCCACGCGGGCCTTCGGCTCGGGCAGGGGGCTGGGCGGCACGCCTTCTTCGGCGGCGGTTTCAACCGGCGCTGCGGCATCGTCCTGCAGGGGGAGATCGTCGTCGGAGAGCAGGGCGGCGAGATAGTCTGATTGCTTGCGGGCCATGGCTTACCTCGAAGATGGATAGCGAGAATCGGACAGGAACATATGACGAACAAAATCCATGTAGGAAAATTGTTTTTCGTTTTTCGGGAACATGTTAGCCATTGACCAGCAAGTCCTCGTCCACGCGCTGCGAGCGGCCCCATCCGGTGCGCACCAGCTGTTCGATCTGGCCCATGGCCTCATCGAGATTGGCTTTGCAGCGCTTGTGCGTGCGCGGCGTGCCGATCGGTTTTTCCAGTTCGTATACCGTCATCATGCGCAAGGCGGCATGGCTGATCTCGGCGCTTTCCAGGATGGGAACCGGCAGGAGGGCCGGGCCGAAAGTCTGCTCCATGATGGTGCGGACCATTTCGTGGCTGGGGTCGTTGCCGTCGAACTTCGAACAGATCAGGCGCACGAAGGAATAGTCCACCGAGATCCCGGCGCCGACGAGCTGTTCGAGCACCTGGTCCATCATCGAGAGGAACTGCACGGTGGAGCAGAAGTCCGGCGTGGTCGCCGCCAGCGGCACGAGCAGGGCATTGGCCGCCTGCATCACGGCAAGGCTGATCGTGCCGAGCGCCGGCGGCGGATCGAGGATGACCACGTCGTAATCGCGCGCAAGGTCCATCAGACCCTGCTTGAGCTTGCGGAATCGCGCCGCGAGCACCGACTGGCCGTCGGCACCGGCGGCGGCCAGTTCATACTCGACGTCGAAGAGTTCGAGGTTCGAGGGGATCAGGTCCACGTTCGGCCAGGGCGTACGCTTGACCGCATAGAGCAGGTCGGCCTGGGTCGGGTCGATCGAAAGATAAGGATAGAGCGTTTCTTCCCGCGTGATGTTGAAGTGCGGGTTGAAGCCGAACAGGGTGGTGGTGGTGGCCTGGCTGTCGCAATCGACCACCAGCACGCGGTAACCCTGAACCGCGAAGTAGTGCGCAAGGTGCGTGGTGACCGTGGACTTGCCGACGCCGCCCTTGAAGTTCTGCACCGCGATCAGCGCGGGAACGTCCAGCGGCGCGCGGGCAGGCGAAGCGCCGAGCACTTCGCGCATGTGCAGCATTTCCTCGACCGTATAACCCAGGCGGCGGCCGTTGCCCGCAGCAGGAGGCGGGGGCAGGCGCCCGTCGTCCTCGGCCATGCGGATGCGATTCGTGGAACAGCCAAGCAGGGTGGCGGCCTCGGCAATGCCGAAGCGGACATTGAGGCCCTTGCGGCTTTCAGGCAGGAAGGCCTTGCGCCGCAGCCGTTCGATCATCTTCTCGCCCGCCTGGGCCATTTCCGAGATACGGTCGACTTGTGAATGCATGTCACGCCTGCAAAACTATTTTGAACGATTTTGCAGATATATGCGTGAATGGATATTCAGTCGAGGCCAAAGATGTGAACCTGGATCATGACCTGTGGGTTGTTCGGGGATTGCTTCTGGAGGCGCCCTTCCGAGGCTGAAGTACTTGGCCAGACGAATCGCCGGAAGAAATGATTCAACCGGGCCGCTACCAGTCCGTTCCGTTGACGACCTTCTGGCCGTTTTCCGTTCTCCCGCGCTTGGCGAGGTAGAGCCGGGCGTCGGCTTCGTCGAGCAGGACCGCCAGGTCCTGACGGCCGTTTCCGGTAACGACCGTGCCGATCGACGCCGTGATCGAGAGGGTCAGGTCGGCCAGGTGAAAAGGCTGGCCGATCGCGGCCACCAGTCGCTGTGCCAGAAATTCCGCCTCCTCGCTGCGATGCAGGCCGTATTGGAGCACGGCAAATTCGTCGCCGCCAAGCCGCGCGACGATGTCGCCGCTGCGAATCGCTCCGCGCAGCCGATCGGCCACCAGGGCCAGCAGCATGTCGCCGACGCTGTGGCCGTGGTCGTCGTTGACCGGCTTGAAGCCGTTGAGATCGAGATAATGCACCGCGATCAGCCCAGAAGAGGAGATCAGCCGCGCGTTTTCATCGAAGTATTCGCGCAGGGCCAGGCGGTTGGGCAGGGCGGTCAGGCTGTCGCTGCGGGCCAGCGAGACCGAGAGCAGGCGCTTGCCGATCTCGGCCTTCACGATCTCGAAGCGCATTTTCAGGGCCTGCATTCCGCCGACCAGATAGGCCGCCGTGATCAGCGCCAGCCCTGTATATAAAGGTGTGCCGCGCAGGGCGGCCATGACAATCACCGGTCCCGCCGCGCCCAGCAGCGAGAGGTTGGCAATGGCAGGCCGCCTTCCGACCCCGGTTACCACTCCCGCGCAGAAGCCCATGATCGTGCAGATCGTCAGCATGTGCGCTTCGGGATCGGGAAGGGCGAAGACGCGCGCGCCGAATGCGCCGAGCAGGACCGCGAAGCCGACGTAGGGCACGGCGAATGCCAGTTCCAGACGCCGCGCTTCGGGCTTGGCGATCACGCCCGTCAGCGCCCTTTGCCTAAAGCGGCGCGCCACTTCGATGCGGAAGATCCAGGTCAGCAGGGCTGCGGCGCCGATCAGCAGGATCGCGCGGTCCTGTTCGGCCTGGTAGATCAGCATGAAGCAGACGAGGAAGATCACCAACATGTAGAGCGCCTGCGCGATCGTCTCATAGAGACTGCGCACGAGTTCGACATAGGCCCTTTCGGCCAGGCTCTCTCCGGGTGACGATGTCACGACCTTCTCCCAACTCTCCCGCGACTTCACCGGCTTCGGCGGTGCGGACTTTCTTCTCTCCAGATAAAGTCGTTTAGGCGGCCTGGAGTTGCCAAATTGCCAATGACGACACGCATCGTGCCCCTGTTTAGCGTGCGCCGCGAGACTAATTTATAGCCGAACCGGCCTATATCCCTTTTTCTGGGAAATCGCGGACGCGTCCCGATCTATCCGGGCTTTCGCCACTTTCCTGCGCCGCTTTGCGTAGCTTTCCGAGAGCGGGAGGGGGGGGCGGTTCAATGCGTTGAGTGGTGATTAATTGCAGCAAAAACAGCGCGTTGATCGAATTTACATAACCCTGCGCACCATGATTTCGGTTACCTCGCGGGAAATCGTCAAGGTTACCGATTTCTTGCGCGGCACCCGCTTTTTCGTGCGGTGGAAGGGCCTTTGCGTGGTGCCGCGCGAAACAGGCGCTGGCTCTGTTCGGCTGCTACCCGGTGGTTTCCACCCGAAGCCGCCGCTCCGGCTCCAGTTCGGGATGCTGCCGGAGTCCATGTCCTTCATCCTGCGTGGAAAGCTTAATTGCACAACTTCCATCAGGTGATCGCGAACCATGAGGGCTTCGGCATTTCCTTTTCGGCTTTCCCGCGTTCCGCGTCAGGTCGGCGCCACGCGGCGGCTAGGTGCGTTGTTTGCCGCGCTGCTGCTTCAAGCCGTGCCTTTCGCGGCGAACGCGCAGGTCGCCGCGCCTTCGCCGCTGGCGCCTATCATCGATCGGGACCGTATCGACCGGCAGGACCCCGATGTTCCGCGCGTACCGGCCCCGGCCCAAGTGCCACAGGCCCAGGCGCCGACCGTGGCGCCGCCCGCTGCGCCGTCGGGCGGCGCAGGCGTGGCGCTCACCGCCTTGCGCTATGAGGGCGCAACGCTGCCTAAAGCGCTGCTTGACAAGGCGACCGCGCCGTTCATCGGTGCGCCGCTCAACCGGGACAATCTGCAGAAGATCGCCAATGCCGTCAGCGCCGCTTATGCGAGCAGCGATGTGGCCTTTTTTGCGGTCTCGATCCCGCAGCAAGTGCCGACCGGGGGCGTCCTGACGGTGCGCGTGCTCGAAGGGCGCATCGTCCGCTACACGCTGGAGGGCAAGACCCGCAGCACGCCGGCCCGCCTGATCGATGCGCAAGTGAAACGCCTGATGCGCGAAACGCCGACGCACAAATCGACCATCGAGCGCACGATCTCGTTGCTGCGCGACATCCCCGGGCAGACCGTGCAGGCCGGGCTGAAGCAGACGGAGAAACCCGGCGAACTGGCGCTGGAGCTCAAGGTGGAGCGCAAGCAGGTCGACATCACGATGAACGTCAACAACAACGGCATCGTCAATGTCACGACCGGCGTGCAGACCCAGTTGTCGGTCGCGGTCAACGGAGTACTGCGCGAAGGCGATACCACGCGCTTTTCCGGCAACCTGCCGTTCAACCCTGATCGTTATCAGTTCTACGCGCTCAGCCATGCGACCCCGATCGGCTCGAACGGTACGACTTTGGGCATGAGCGGCGCCTATGTGCGCACCAAGACCAGGGACCTCGGTATCATCGGTGAGGCGAAGCAGGCCGGGATCGCCGTGTCGCACCCGCTGATCCGGTCCTACCGCCGCAATCTCTCGCTCAGTCTTTCGCTCGACGGGACGAATAGCGACAACTACTTCCTCGATACTGCTTTCGGAGGCTTCAAGACCCGCGCCGTTCGTCTCGGAACGGTCTGGTCGTCGATCGACAAGACCGGCGGCTATGCCGTGTCCACCAGCCTCAGCCAAGGCTTGAATGCCTTGGGCGCGCAGCCGATCGAGGGCTATTCGCAGGCCTCCTTCCGCAAGGCCAATGTCCAGATCACCGCGATCAAGGAAGTGACCAAGGCGATTTCGGTGAAGGCCACCTTGCGCGGGCAATATAGCGCAGACAGGCTGCCGACCACCGAACGCTTCGCGCTGGGCGGGGAGGGGGCAGGCATGGCCTACCGCGTCGGGATCATCACCGCAGACAAGGCGGCAGCGGGCAGCGTGGAATTGTCCTGGCGTGTCGCGGGCAAGCCAGCAGGCGGTTCGCGCGGTTTGACGGTGTTCGCCTATACCGACGGAGCCCTGTCTCACAGTTACGAAAGACCCGCGTACCGACTGGGGGCTCAGGACTTTTCCCTGGCGACGGCGGGGGGCGGGGTCCGCGTGACGCCGGTAAAGGGCTGGACTGCGACGGCACAAGTTGCAGTACCTGTCAAGTCTCCATCTCAGTATTACAGCAAGAAAGCGCGGTTCTTCTTCAGTTTGAACAGAACGATCTGATTGCGCTTTTGCGTGTACGCAAAACGGCCCGCAAAGGGCTTCCAAATACGGGGCCAACGATGAAGAATGTTTGGGAAGTCTGGACGAGCGCATTCACCGACGCGGAGTGTGATGCCATCGTGAAACGTGCCGAAAGCTATAGCGAGCAGGACGCGACAATCGGGTTCTCGGGAAATCTGCGCAGCGATCTCGGCTATCGTACTTCCACCGTCCGCTGGCTGGACGCCGCGCGTGAGAAAGACATCGTCTCTCGCATCATGGATTTCGTGCGACCGTCCAATCGCACCAACTTCGGTGTCGAGATCGACGCGCCTTACGAACTCCAGTTCACCGAGTACCGGGCAACCAACAAGGGGCACTATGATTGGCATCAGGATGTCTGGCTGGAATCGCCAAGGCCTTATGCCCGCAAGCTCTCGGTCGTCGTCCAATTGTCTCAGGCGCAGGATTACAAGGGCGG
The DNA here is from genome assembly GCF_009811895.1 of Novosphingobium sp. TCA1. Lineage (NCBI taxonomy): Bacteria > Pseudomonadati > Pseudomonadota > Alphaproteobacteria > Sphingomonadales > Sphingomonadaceae > Novosphingobium > Novosphingobium sp. TCA1. Next base: position 52,758 of record NZ_BLJH01000027.1, read on the forward strand.
GGAGTTCGAATTCTTTGGTCTCGCCAATCCCGGCGAAACATTTCTGCCGCGCGGCAGCTTGCTGATCTTTCCCTCGTTCCTTCAGCACCGCGTGCTGCCGGTGCTGGACGGAACACGCCGCAGCCTTGTCACTTGGGTCGAGGGGCCGAATTGGCGCTGATCTATCGGCAGTGCCGGGAGATAATCAGCAAACCGGATCAGAATGGCGCCATTAACCTGCCAGAACGAACATAGTTTAACGCGGCGCCTGCGCGAAGGATGGATATGGTGAGGCTTCAGGTTTCACATTGAGGAGAGCGAAATGGCCGGGTTTGTAAGGGACATTCTGACGACGCTGTCCTACGAACCCGGTCCTGCGGAGGCTGTCGGGGTGGATGGCGAAGCGCTGTCCCGGCTCGATCAGCGGCTTGCCGGTTTCGCACAGGGCGGCAGCCGGGGCCGAACCGCCATTTCCATCCGTCCGTCCGATTGCAGCGTGTGGGACGGCAATCCCAGGGACGTTCCGGGGCTGTCGGCGGAAAGTTGCCGGTCGCTCATCGAATCGATCGCGCAGGAAGACGGCAACCGTATTCCCGTTCTGGTCCGGCACAATCCGCCGGGCGCCGAGCAGCCTTATCAGCTGCTGGTCGGCAGTCGTCGGCGCTTCTCGGTCGATTGGCTGAACAACAACGGCCGCCCGGAGATCCGGTTGACCGCACTCGTCGTGGACCTTAGGCCGTGTTGACAAAAGGGATTCCCAAGCGGGCCGGGTTCTGATTCAAGACTGCTTTTT
>NZ_BLJH01000028.1:0-52087 GCF_009811895.1 Novosphingobium sp. TCA1
GCCGCCACCGTTCCGGCGCCACCGGCAAGCGCAGGCTCGAAAATGGCCATCGACTTTACCGGTGACCCCAACGCCCAGCAGCGAAAGGTGGATTTTGTTGCGGAGGGAAATGGAGGGGGCGATATCGAGTCACATGTCCTGGTTCCGGCGGCGTCACCGAACATGCTGTCGGCGGGGAGCGTCATACCGGGCAGCCTGATTACCGGCTTGCGGTCGGATCTTCCTGGCATGGTGATTGCGCAGGTGACACAGCGGGTATTCGATAGTGCGACGGGGCATGTCCTGCTCATTCCGCAGGGCGCCAGGCTCATTGGCAGCTACGATAGTCTGGTAGCCTTCGGGCAGAAGCGGGCGCTTATCGTTTGGCAGCGCATCGTGATGCCGGACGGCAGTTCCATTCGCCTCGATAACGTCCCGGCCAGCGACCTGTCCGGTTATGCGGGCCTGGAGGATCAGGTCGACGCGCATACCTGGCAGATCGTAAAGGGTGCAGCGATTTCCACGCTGCTCGGGGTCGGTTCGGAACTGACCTTCAGTGGCGAGAGCGATCTCGTACAGGCCATCCGGCAATCGACCCAGCAGAGCGTGTCTCGGGCAGGCGATCAGCTGGTGTCGCGCAGTCTGCAGATACAACCGACGATCACGATCCGGCCTGGCGCCCCGGTGCGCCTCGTCGTTCATCGTGATCTCGTCCTCCCCCCTTGGCCGCAGTAGGAGCATCGTCATGGTCGATTTGAAGCTTCCCGCGTTGCCGGACCGAACTCCGGTCAAGATGTCCATTCATGTAATGCCTGAACTGTCGGACGCCCTACGCGATTACGCAAAGATGTATGCCGCGGCGTACGGGCGAGAAGAGCCTGTCTCGGTGCTGGTTCCGGCGATGCTGGAGGCTTTTCTCAGCAGCGATCGCGCGTTTTCAAAATCGCGGGCCCGCGGTGCGAAATAGGTTTCCGATTAGGAAGCCTCACCATTGCGCGGCTTCCGGCATACACCGCTGACCAAAAAAGGACCCTGCGATGGTACGGAACGTCAACAAGGAGATGCGCGCGCTCGGCCAGTTCGATCCGATTAGTGTCCGGATACCTGACGCGGTACGCATGACCGGGCTCAGCAGGTCTAAGATTTACCTGCTCATCGCTGCCGGAGATCTTGAGGCTGCAAAGGTGGGGCGGTCTACGGTTGTCTCGGTGGAGAGCCTGAAGGCTGTGATCCATGCTCGGCGTATTAGGCCGAAAGGGCGCCAGCTTCGCGTGAAAAAAGGCGCTGCATATCGCTGAGAAATTGGCAGCAAGGTTGGACGATCCGGAATGTCTCCTAACAAGCCCCAGGTGATCCGAAGCCGCCGCTAGTTCAGCGGCGCAGCGCGCTTGCTTTGGGAGCAGGGTCATTTGGATTTGCGCGAACCCCCGCGACGCCCAGTCGATGGCTGGGCAAATGCGGGCGCCGCCGCGCTTCAAGGGGCCGGTGCGCGATGTCGAGCCGCGATCGCGCGCGCGGGCTCAACGTTCGCGCGCAGCGAGGGCGATTAGATGGGGTAGGGGGCCAGACCCATTTGTCGCCCACCGTGCGCGCTAGCCCGGGCGTAAACTGGCGACGATCTCTGGGCGCGAGGCCTCGGATCTGCGCAAGACGCTGCCAAAGCCGGCGGCACGGCCCGCACCGATTATTCGGGCGCTGCAACCAGCCTCGATTGGCCCGATCTGACGGGCGATCATCAGCCGGGCGTTCGAGAAGAGGGCCTCACCCGATCTCACGAAGGATGACTTGGAACGCCTACTCACACAGGTCGGCGGGCATTCGACACGGGTGGGGCTCAATCATGGCCTGTTTGCCAGCGGCGAGAATCTCGCCGGGATTATGGACGCGCTGCACTGAAAAAGCCCGCGGATGCCGCTGGCGTACTATCGCAGTCTTGCGGCGGAATGGGGCGCGGCCGGAAGGTTCACGAATAAGCTGAGATAGGCGTTTCATTGCGAATTTCGACGCCTCGTTCTGATATGTGGCGCTCATCGCATTGATTAAGAAGCCCGAAGCCGATCGTCTCCCCTGGGCGGGACCTATTGCGCCGAATCTGAGCCTTAGGTCGATATCGTTACCGATAATTGGGGGCTATGGCATGGCAGATGCTATCCCTGGCTTTTTCGTTTCCCGATCTTGTTCTAGTTTCAATCCATGCTCCACTATCTTTCTGGACGTACCTCGCGTCTATGTTTAGCGTAGACATAGTTCATTCGTCACGCGGTTGGAAAATATGGAAGAGAATTTGCCCGCTTCGGAGGTAGTTTTGGAGCTAGAGGCAGATTTCGCCGTTGCGGAGCCTTATCCCGAATCTGAGGGCATTCTGAAGCCTGAACTCGTGTTTGGACTGGCGGCGCCAGTCGGAACGGATCTTCGAGCATTGCGAACGGCGCTTCAAGAGCGCTTGGACGCTTTCAAGTATGATTGTGTTCATATTCGCGTGAGCGATCTGATTAAGCAGTATTGTGAAAAGGACGTTCGAGAGCAGATCGAATCTGCGAAAGAGGAAGAACGTATCAGCCTGCTTATGGCTGCCGGCGATCACTTGAGGGACTCCGTAAATCGCGGGGATGCTTTGGTGCCGTTGATTGTGACCGCAATCCGAGCTGCTCGTGAAAAGATTAAATCGAAATCTGGAAGTACAAATATTCCTGCCGACAATGTGTGTTTCATTGTGGATTCGCTTAAGCATCCGCACGAGGTAGCGACACTTCGAGGGATGTATGGCGATAACTTCGTTCTCATATCCGGCTTCGCATCGAAAGATCACCGCAAAGATCGGCTTTGCGATGCAATCGCGAGATCCCATCTAAGCACTCGGAACGAAGACTTCGCAAAGCAAGCCGAACTCTTGATCGCAACGGACGCAAAGCGGTCAGGATCGAAGATCGGCCAGAGCTTAAGAGACGCATTCCCACTGGCTGATTTTTTTATAAGGGTCTCAGGAGATTTCACGAAATCGTTAGATAGATTTCTCGATATCTATTTTGGCAGCCCATACCTTACGCCATATCCTGACGAATACTTCATGTTTGAAGCAACCGCCAAGGCGCTCCGATCCTCGGATTTGTCACGCCAAGTCGGAGCGGTCGTCGTTGACCAGTCCAATCACATGCTGTCTGCAGGATGTAATGAAGTTCCGATGGCGGGTGGCGGATCCTATTGGCCAGGCATGAACGGTGGCTCAGATAACCGAGACTTCGCGAAAGGGCGCGATTTTAACGCGGTCAAAAAATTTGAGATCATCAACGAGCTCGTCAGTTTTCTGAACACCGCAGGAGTGCTGAAACTTGACGACGATATCTCGGAAGACGATTTTTCTCGTGCGCTGTTGTTCGGCAAGCACAAAGGGCAGTTTAAGGATTTACGTGTTTCGAACCTGATCGAGTTCGGCCGAGTAGTTCACGCGGAAATGAACGCGATCACGGAAGCAGCGCGGCGCGGCGTCGCAGTCGGCGGTGGAATCCTATATTGCACAACTTTCCCCTGCCACATGTGCGCGCGACATATTATCTCTTCTGGAATTCAGAGGGTGGTATATATTGAGCCATATCCGAAGAGCATGACTGAGGAGCTATTTCCTGAGACGGTGCTGGTTGATCGCGAAACGGTCTCCGGAGATCGAACGCAGCGAGCAGGCGATGCTCACCCGCCGGTGTCATTTGTGCCGTTCGAAGGTGTTGCGCCATCGCTTTACACCGGATTGTTCCGCGCGGGCGCTGATGCACGCAAGAACAGCCAAGGGTATATAGTGCCTTGGGCTCGCCGGGAGGCAATGCCGAAGATTGCTAGCAGATCGACCTATCTCGAATTGGAACAAGCCGTCGCAACCGAGGTTGCAAACCTGAAGAAAGTCAGCAAAGAGGCCGTTCAAAGGCACCAGTAGGGGACACGTTATGCGCTTTACCGAGCAAGATATTTCTGCGCAAATTCAACGTGATAAAGCCGAATTCTCTAAGCGCTCCTCAGATACGCAGGCGTTTCTGCGGCGAGAGGCTGAGACGGTCCGGGCCTCTTACCAGCGAGAGGAGCTCCCCCGGCGGGTCGCCGTCTGAGCTTCATTCACGGTCAATCCTTCTGGATTGGTTGAACGGGTCCGGGGGTAACCTCGGGCCCGTTCGCTATGGCGCCTACTTGGCGTGTCCAGAAGCGCAGCTTCCAGGTTAAAATCTTGAAAAGCTGCTATCTGATCGGTTTTGGCGAAACCCGACATTGCGACTCATGCTCGGGAACGACGGGTTCGCCCCAGACCCTTCCCATCACATTCGACCCTTTGCCGCCATTCGACCGTCGATTTAATGCCGCGAAGGGCAGACCGTCTGCTTATCCGGAAGGGATGAGCTTAAAGGCTCACGAGTGCCGGTCAGCGTACAACCATTGGCTACACGTGACATGGTCTTGGCCGCGTGAAAAGTAATGGCAATGCCCAGAGTTTTCACAACCTTTGGCCGATTGCTGCAGGAAATCAGGATTAGCGATAAGATCTCGACAAACGCCAAGATGGACATTTAGCGGCAGTTCTGATTTCGGGCGCGTTATGGCGCGACCGGAATAGATGAAGCGCTGGTTTGGATGCCGCCGTGCAAACGAAAGAGTTTCCTGCCATCGCGCTGTGATAGTGTCTGGCCGCCCCGGGTAAATCAGCTTCTTATCAATATTGTAAAATCCAGAAGATACATCAACATAGTCAAAAGGTAACTGAGCAATTTTATCGACAAATTCATCGCCGCCCACTTGGTCGAAGCGGATCTCGCCGGACCGAAGAGAAATCCGGATAGATGTTTCCACGCCCTGAGCCTTCAATTTGATTGCCCACGCCCTCAGCCTGTCCAGGACGGATGGAGCATTGGAATTGAAACGCTGGTCGATAAGAAGGTTGAAGAGATAGCCGTGCGCTGCGTGGAGCTGGATGTGCCTGAAACCAGCGTCTAGTGCGAGCTCAGTACCGTGTTCTAGCGAATCCAGAAATTTTAACTGTTGGTCCTCACTCATTTCATTGAGGAGCTTACGCGCACTTTCGATAACCGCTGCCGGGGAATTCGACCGAAACCTTCGATTGCCGGTATAACCGCTCCAAGCACTTGCCAATTGAATACCAGGCAAAGCCCCTCGATCAGCTATGGCGCTTGCAACGCGTTGCCATACAGGGTTGTCGCTGATGACGGGTGTCTGGGCGTTGCTTCCAAAGCCATCGGGCACGACAACATTGCCCAAGATTGCGCAGTAAAGAAGGGGCGATGAACGACGAGCATAAAAATTGATATAGCGCTCATCGGGCAGGTTATCAGTTACGAATCCAGTGTTCACCCCTACAAAAAAGATCAGACGAGACTTAACCAAGCTTTCCATATCGACCGTCATTGATATCCATTTTTGACAGAATGTCCGCTTCCAGATTTCCTCCCAGTAGTTCCGAGAGGCGGATAATGTAGATTGCGGCGTCAGCAAGCTCCATTCGAAGGCTTTGCGACTCATCTTCCAGCGCAGGTCCGACATAGTCGGGATGGTCGTGCGCGAGTCGAATCTTCTTAATAAGATTCGCAAATTCGCCGACTTCACCAAACAGGCCAATTAAGTCCTCTTCTATCTGTCGAAGTCGGCCGGTGTCCGTCTTAAAGTCCAGAAGAAAGCCGCGACGACGGTCGGCCGCCAACTGCCGTTCGATCAGCTTCGATAGATCCATATCACTCCTTTCGGCCAATACATATGGCAGCCAATACCCAAATTGCACTGGCAACGAGATTCCCAACAAGCGACTGTAGCTGCGATATCACCTGCTGATTGACAAGAAAGATAGCGAGCGCATTCAGCACGACGACAGCGAGAAGGCCGAGATCGAGGATTCGGTGCCGACGGTCCAGTTTCTTGAGGAGCTCAGCAGTCGCCCTTGGCAAAAGACGGTAAGCCTCTTCTCGTTCGGTCCCCATCCTTCGATCCGCCTTCACCTGTTCGAAAGTCTTCTGAAGGTGATGCTTGATCGGCCAGATTTGCGTTCGGAAGCCATGTTGCCCCTTGTAGAGATTCTTTGCGGGCGAAGAAAGCTGAGTGAAGTCGATCTTCGCAATAGGTTCACCCTGCGGAAGAAGGATGTACTTGTCGCTCATGTTATGTGTTACGATGCCGAGATTACCGCTGAAGCCAGGATCGGCATAAGTCGCGACGTGACTAAGACCGATGCTGAAGAGCGAACCCTTGCACACGACACGACCGACCAGATTGGAAGGTACGTCGAGATTTTCCTTTGTGATCAGCACCACATGATGGCCTGGCTTAATCAGGATTTCTTCGTTGGGACCTACCTGAATGGGATGGTCGCTCTCCGTGAGATCATAGTACACATCTGATAACCGCAATTCATAACTCGCGCCTGTGCACAAGGATCCATCCGCGTCCTTGATTAATCGGTCTTTGCCAATCTCTTTCAATAGATCGAAGTCACTTAATGTCGCCACAATCCCGCCTCTGACAAAACGAATAAAAAGATAGATTAATTATCATTGTTCAGAATTTTAATTTGAACATACGAGATGAATGCACTTACTTGCTGTCCTTCGTAATTCAGCGTTACTCCCACCAGAAAGGGTTTTATTGTGGAAGAAAGCCTTGGCGCAAACCGTCTGTCGCTTGGTCGCCGTAGAACCACTCGAAATGCACAGTTTGGGTGACGCCCTCGGGCGGCAACTTGTTCTCGATGACAATGATCTGCGTTTCCTTGCTGACGTCCTTCAGCGATTCCCAGAAAGCCCGCTCGATCTCGCTGTCGACCGGAACGCCGCGCCCGCCGTCCGCAGTACTCTTCTGATAGGCAGTGAGAGGCGAATCGATAATTACGAACCCTGGATGCGGCCGCTTATACATCCGACAATAGCGCAGCAAAGCGATAGTAAAGGCTGAATACAGCAAGCCGCGAACGCCCTTACCATGAGACTGGCGAGGCTGTCCGTTCACAACGATGTCGAAGTCCGATTCGTCAAACGTGACACGAACGCTCGAGGCCCACTTCCAGCTCAGGAGGACCTTCTCGACCTCGCTGCAGAACTCAGCAAGCGCCAACAGCGGCAATGTCTCCCACTCGCGATTGGCCGGTTTGTTGGCTCGCACGTCCGCTTCGAGGCGCGCCTTGAGTGCGCGTAGATCCTGCCAATTGTCGTGATCGCCACGGCGACCTTCAAGCTCGAGGCGCATGCGGAACAATTCCTCCAGAGCCGAGGCTTTGTTTTTGACCTGCGGATTTAATTCTTCACGCAGTCGCTCATCCACAGACTGTAAGGCATCTGTCGCATTCTTATGCCGCTGGGACTGTTGGGCGCGCCGATCCTCAAGGTTGATCATCGTAGCTGCCAGCTCGTCTTGCTGCACGCGGATCTTCGCCGCTTCAGCGCGCGTCGCCGTCTGTATGTCCTCGCTAAGACGATAGGATCCATGCTCGTGATCCAGCGCCATCACCTGATCACAAATGGGGCACACCACTTCCTGCAGCGCGCCGAAAAAATGCGCACCTTCCGATACGAAATCGAGGCGCTGGAGATCGGAAGTGTAGCGTTCGCGCAGAAGATTGTAGCGCGTGCTCAGTCCTCCAATTGCTGAAAGCTGATTGCTGGCGTTCAGCACCAGATTACTTGCCGTCTGCCGCTGTTGAAGCAAGCTTTCAACTTCCCCCTCCAACACTGAGAATTCTTCGGCCGCGTCGGCAATGGTTCGATCGAGTTGCTCGATCGCCTTAGTCGTCGCTTCGTCGGCGCCGTCCTTGAAACGCGCATCAAGCGGGATCAGCATTTGCTCCACAAGTTCCAAGCGGGCATTGAGGCGAGCCGCCGTCAGTTCGGGGCGTTCGGTGGCAACAATGCCATCGTCATCACGTCCGCTCAGGAGGTAGGCGAACATGCGCTTGCTCACCGTCTCGTCGTAACCTGATTTCCCGAGGATCGGAGATATCTCGGAAATCATCGAGACTTCATCAACCAGCAGGGCCGGTATCAGTGTACGCGCAGAAAGCCTGGCCAGTTCGCCGCGAGCGTTCTTGCGCAGCCGCGCATGGGAAACACCGGCAAACGGGAATAGGATCGACGCGACGTCGTCGGCCGTACTGCGCCCGCGTCGGCGCGCTTCTACAGTAGGGCCTCGCGCGCCGATCGCATCAATCGGCTGATGCCAGTATTCGATGCTCGTGCCTCCGCCGATATGGCGCCGCATCGTCAGGAATTTTCCGTCTAAATTCCTGAATTCCACAGATACATGGCTGTAGAGCGCCAGCTTGGGCACTCTTTTCTTCGCCATCTTCTCGGCGCCCAGAACATAGTCGAGGCACGCCACAAGCAGACTCTTTCCGGTATCCGATTGACCGCCGAGAATGTTCGCGCCGGCCCCGAAACGGACGACTGCATCGCTCTGACCCGCACCGCTGAGCTTGATGGTGGAAATTCTGATCATTACAGTTCCAAACCTTCTATGGCACCGATGCGGTCGAACTCCGCGCCCCAGCGGCCGATGCTCTCTTCCATGTAGCGTGCGAGGTCCCGATCTGACTTTCCGCCGAACGCGGCGTTGATCCATCTTGCGCGCTGCTCGAGGTTTTGCGCGTACTCGGATTTCAGCAGCGCCAGAAACGCCGCCGTGAGCGGGTTTGCTCGGTAGCCTATCCCTGATGCGTCATGGGTTTTATCGATAAGTTCCCGCGAGAACATCAAATCGAGCCCATCGCGTAACGCCTCGCGCTTCACGAGGAACTCTCCGCCACGATAAGGTACCGCAGGGTGCAGGCTCGGAGGCCCGCCCTCGATGTCGCCGGAGTGGACAAGCAGGTAATCATAAGTGATCAGGCGCTGGAGCTCGTTCCGGCCGTCTCTGGCGGCATCAAGCAAGTAGAGGGCGCGAAGCCCGCATTCCATCGCACTGTTGTAAGGCCGGCGATAAGGGGCCTTCGCTCCACGCTCAGGCATTGGCATCTCCGCACCATTGCAGATGATTTTCGTTCGCCATGTGGTGGCACATCCCCTCTCGGTCGGCCGCGACGACATGGTCTGCTAGGATATGGCCGCCCAGTTGAAGCTTCTGGGCGGCGCGCACAGTTCTCACCAGGCGTTCATGCCCAGTGATGCCGGTCTCGGTATAGTCATAGTAGAGACCGTTCCGAAATTCGCCGAGCAGCGAATCGAAGAACTGTGTATCGAGCATCGTGTCGCGCGCCAGTTCCTTGAGGCCTTCGGCGCTGTAGAACGTGATCCGCGAGCGTTCGAACAGCGCGCGGAACCTATCCTGGCCGGCAAAGTCATCAAGCGAACCGACTGCCAATCCGAGACACTCTCCGATAACGCGGTAAAGCTGTTCGATATAGACCGATTCTGCCGCGTCGACTTGCGAGGGTGGTTTCGGAGGCGGATCTCGCTCGATTAGCGGCAGCCCAAAAACTCGCAAGTGGTACGGCGTCTGAGCATGTTCGGCTAGCAGCGTTGCGGGCTGCTTTGCCGCGAAGATCCCAAAATCCATACCGTCAATGAAGGCCTCAAGTTCAGGTGTCATCGGTGTAGACTTGCTGCTGATCTCGCGGTCGACGTACTTACTCCAGTTTTCCTTCACGAAGGTCTTGAGAGCTGCGGGATCGTCCAGTAGGTCTTGCAGCGTGCCGGTCACCCCTTTATGGGTGACAAACCAATATTCGACCGGCAACGGGTACTCGCCGCGCTGCGCATAGTAGACAAGCTTTCCAATTTCCGTGGTTGCGGCGCCTCTTCCAAGCGCCGTCTGCAGATGCTTACATTGATAGCAAATCCATCGCCTCGGGCTGACCGTTGCCGGATCCAGCCAGGCGATGATGTCGCGCCCCTTGTCGCCGGCACCGCCGCGCTGCTGGATGTCGACGATCCCCTCGATCTGCTTTATGAGATAGCCATGCGCCCATTCCAGAGTGAAGCGCTCGAACTTCTTTGGATCGAAACCAGCGAGACGGTCGAGCGGCTCGACCGGCAAGCCCATCCCCATTCCTAAAAGCCGTGCATTCGCATCCGGCCACGGTGTTGGCTCTGACAGGGCCTCATGCTCAATCGCCGCGCTCTTCAAAAATGCCCCCATCAGTTCGCCGTACCCCGAATACAATCGGCGCTTCGGTAACCTAACGAATTAAAGAATTGAATAGCTACCAAAAAGTTGTTCGTGTTGGATCTAAATTCTTAGGGTGAACGCTGCTTTTTTTGGTCGGCCAGTAAGCCGACCGTCTCGAAAGTCCCAAGCCAGGCCATTGAGGTGAGGTGACGCAGCGGCGGAGCGAACGTTGGCTTACCCTGGACGGTCGCGGTAAGCCGCTTTTCCGAAATGTCCTATTGCCGGCCGTTCAGCGTGGCTGATCTCTCGTGAAACGAATGGCTGCTTCGGAGGCACTCATATGAGGGGCTGAATGGCGGCTCTGCCGGCGCTCGCGGCACGTCCGGATTTTGGCGCGAGCGGGTGGTATGCGGGCGATCATGGTTGCCAGACGAACTTGTCGCGGCTGCGGAGTGATCGTCGATAAAGTTCATTCGGTATCAGCGGCTCGTTAGGCTGCGTCCACCGAGCGTACCCCTCACGGGTCCGCACCATCCGCAATTCGTCATCGAATTCACCGTTCAGGCCGTTCCCATCGCAAGGGCCTCCGACCAATTTTATCCTGCTCAAACTAAATCCTCCGCATCCGAGAAAGCTAATTATGAGAACCGAGCGCAACAGCGGCGCGAAGGTTTCAATCGCTGCGATGGGGCGTCTAACGTAAGCGGGGCCGCGCCCTCACCTTGCGGGGCTGCAGCACAGCGCCGAGGCTCAGCGCCCTGATCGGATGGAGGGCGCTGGTGGTATGACGATGCCATGTGATGATGCTGGCAATAGCTGGGTAACCCGCTTCGAAGTGTTCACTGGTGCGGGGCGGCGACGGGATTTGCCCCCGGAGGTCAAGGCTTCGATCCTGGCCGAGAGCTTTTCCGGGCGGGATACGGTCTGCTCGGTTGCGCGGCGGCATGGCATGAGCCCATCGCAGCTGTTCACCTGGCGCCGGCAGCTCCGCAAGCAGTTGGAGAGCCAGGGCGCGGCCGTGCCGGCTTTTGTTCCCGCCCTCGTCGATGCCGTTGCCGCAGAGGAGTTCCCGCCTGCGATCCAGCGGCCGAAGGAACGGCGGCGCTCGAAGGCGAGCACTGTGGAACTGGAGATCGACGGCGTTGCTGTGAAGATCAGCCGCGGCGCCGATGCCGGGATGATTGCCGCAGTGACCCTCCCCAGGCTCGCAGCGGGTCATCCCGCCAACGCCGTCAGTTAACATATGCCTTGGACCGCCGTATCCTGAGCACAGCGCTTACGATTCATCACGATAAGGTTAATTACGATCGCGTCCCGGAACGAGCGAGGACTTCACAAGTTGGTGCAGCATGAAAATGACAACGACTCTCATGGCAGCGGCTGCACTAGCCTCTATGGTTGCGGCTTGCGACGGACCGAAGGAGAAGGCAGGTGCAGCAAGAGACGAGACGGCAGCCAATGCGTCGGGCGTGCCCTACGACGGGAATGGTCCAGCTGAGCGCGCTGGCCGAGCCGCCGACCGCGTAGACCGGGCTGCGGGCAAGGCGCGTGATTCTCAAGCGGAAGCGCTCAAGGATCAGGGGCACGCGATCGAAGCGCAGGCTGATGCGGAAGCCGACAAACTGGAACAACAGGCGCAGGCAATTCGCGATGAGGCCAAAGCGAAGGCCGAAGAATTGGATCGGCAAGCCGACCTGCTAAAGCACCCATCCTGACTGGCTGGAACGGTGCAAGGGCATTCCGTAGAGCACCCGAATAAAGTTCTCTGATTCTTTCAACAGCCCGATCCAGATGGGCGCGGCAGCGAAACCGGTGTTGCCATTGATTATCCTTTGGGCAAAATCCGGTTGAGATCGACGCCAAACCGCGCCTGCAGGCCTTCGGGAAGATATTCGATTAGAACATCACGGCTACCGCATATGCCCAGCGAAATAAGTCGCGATCCAAAGCCCTTTTGCGCCGGCTGAGCCACTACGGGGCCGCCACGTTCCTGCCACAGAAATTGGAAGCGGTGATCATCATTATACCAGCTGACCAGGACTTGCCCCGCCTCTTGCGACAAGGCGCCGTACTTCACGGCATTGGTCGCCAGTTCGTGGATGATGAGCGATAGAGACATCGCAGCTTCGGCGCTTACCTGAATGTCCGATCCGCTTAACGCGATTCTGCCGCTGTCAGCGCCCAGCCACAGGATGCGCTGAAGAAGTGTGTACATTTGCGTCGCGCTCCAGTCGGTTTGAAGCAGACTGTCATTTGCCTGGCCAAGCGCGACTATGCGGCTCAGCAGCGCTTCGCGCACCTCACGATCTACGTCTCGTAGGGTTTGGGAAGCGAGCGACTGGACCATGGTGAAGCTGTTTTTCACCCGGTGAGACATTTCCTGCATCAAAAGGTGCTTTTGCTGCTCAGCGGCCTTGCGAGCCGTCACATCGACGGTCGTTCCGGAAAAGCGATACGCCGCGCCAGTCGCATCCACTACCATCCGACCCTTGCATTCGACCCAGCGTATCGGCTCGTCGGGGATGGCGAGCCGATACTCGACGAGGAAATCTGCGCGACGGTCAAAGACGGCCCGGATGCTCGCGCGCAACCCGGGCAGATCTTCCTGCACGACATATTTCTGATATTGTTCTTCGGTGAGGCCTGCGGCGCATCCCTCGACATCAAGCCCATACAGCCGCGCGAAATTCGCATCGCCGTGAATGCGGTCAGATGATACCATCCAGTCCCACAGGCCCACAGAGCCGGAGGCGGCCAGCGCCATCTGCAGGCGCTCGTCTTGTTGCGCTATGCGATCCTGAAGAAGACGCGCCTGGGTCTTGTCGCGCAGAACCTTCACGAATCCGACGATCACGTCGTCGGCATTCTTGAGCGGCATCATCTCTCCGCTGGCCCAGAACCGCTCCCCATTCTTGCGCAGATGCCAACGTTCATCCGCCCCCCTGCCATTTGCCAGCGCCTGCCTCATCTCCAGGCTGGGAACGGCGGCGGCGCGATCCTCCGGGGTAAAAAAGACCGAGAGATCCTGGCCGATTATCTCTGGAGCTTCCCAACCAAGAATGGCCGTTGCACCGGCATTCCAGTCGGTGATCGAACCTGTGCGATCCATGACGATGATCGCATAGTCGATGGCGCTATTGAATATCGACTGGAAGCGCAGCGCCGCATTGGTGAGGTCATTCTTTCTTTCGCGCTCCTGCCGGGCGACCTTCCGCAACTCCAGTTGGCTCATCACCTGCGTCGCCAGCATCTGCAACGTGAAGCGCTGCAGTTCGCTCAATCCATGAGGGCGGGTCTGAGTATCTAGGATGCAAAGTGTACCGATCGTTAATCCTGCCTGATTTTTAAGCAGAGCGCCGGCATAAAATCGGATGCCGCCTGCGACATCGACCAAGGGATTGGCCGCGAACCGGCTGTCTTGCGTGGCATCGCGGATTTCAAGGAAATCCTCTTCTAGGATCGCGTGTGCGCAAAAGGATGTGTCTAGTGGAGTCTCACGCACGCCAAGGCCGACTTCAGCCTTGAACCATTGGCGGTCATCCCCAACGAGATTGACTACTGCGATTGGCGCGGAACAGATCGCAGCAGCCAGCTTCACAATATCATCGAACTGCTGTTCGCGCGGTGTATCGAGGATATCATATTCTGCTAGAGCTTCGCTGCGGCCTGCAGACAGAAAATCGCCAAAGCATGAAGGTGCATCATGTGCGTCGTTCAAATTCTGGCTCCATGCGCGAAACCGGCATAATGTCGGCTGCGGACGATCTATAGCCGTGACCGCAGGGGCATAGCCATTAATAAAACCGGTCAAGCAGCCCGGCGTTGCAATTTGTCGAACTGCGGCGTGTTATGGATCATCTGCCTGAGAACCACAGAGTGTTTTTCTGCTTCGATTAAGGCCTATTTCGCCTGCACTTACCAACTTACCAGTCAATCCTCGATGGCCAGAGTTTGAAGGATGGCGGCTGTTGGATGGGAACGTGTCATTCTTGGCAAGGCACTCGAAGGCCGGTTTTGCCCCATGATGCGGCGTTTGCCTGCGGCAACAGGCGACCCAACTATCGCCGTTCCCCTCTCGTGACGCGAACGGCCGGGTACGGCAAGAGCTGCCACCCCATGAACAGCAGGCTGGCTGCGCCCGCTGCCACCGGCCCGACGGCCGTGATATTGGAAATGCCGAAGCCGGGCTGACCATCCCCATGCGCCACTTCATCGACGAGCCGGTTGGTCGATGTGCCGACCGGCGTCAGCGTGCCGCACGGGATCGATAAGTCTAACAAGGTGCCCCGGCGTACCGCGCGATCAGGGTGATGATGAACATCAGCCCGAGGATCGCAAGGTGCGCTTCGAAGAAGGTCAGGATTTCGCTCACTGCGGGTCGTCCGTGTCCTGGTTGGCGGCGGGAACCACCTCCAGAATGATGTCTCCTGCTTCGAGGCGGTTCGCCCCTTCCTCCCAGAAGCCGATCATGCTGCCGCGACGATAGATGCGATGTCCGAGCCCCGTGCCGATTGACCGCAAAGGGACGCCGATTTCCTCCGAGGTGATGTGCCGCTCGCGCAGCGCCACCCGACCATCGGTGGCCGCCAGGTCGGCCATGTAATCGGCCAGATGTGCGCCGTGGGTCGATCCGGCGAGCAGCAGCCCGGCGAAGCTCGCCGGGTTTATCACGGTATTAGCACCGGCCTGCCGCGCGATCGCTTCGTTGTCTAGTGAACGGATCACAACGCTGATCGGCAGATCGGGCGCGATACGCCGAGCAGTCAGGACAATCAGGATCGAGGTGTCATCGCGTCCTGCCGAAACGATCAACGCACTGGCGGCGCCAAGCCGGACCGCCTGCAGCGCAGCGTCGCGAGTGGCGTTTCCTTCCATGACAGCTACGTCTAACAGTTCCGCATGACGGAGGGCGGCACGATCCTCGTCGATCACTACGATCGTATCGGGATGAGCGCCGCGGCGGATCAGTTCGCTGGCTGCTTCCGAACCGCTATTGCCGAAGCCCGCGATTACCACGTGGTCGCGGAGCTGCCGTTGAATCACGGACATGCGCCATCGCCCCCACACCCGCCTGAGTAAAAAGTCATAAGCCGTCCCCAGAAAAATGAGCCATACGAACAGTCGGATCGGAGTAACGACGAAAGTATCGAACAGCCGGGATTGCTGTGTCACCGGCACGATGTCTCCGTATCCGACGGTCGTGACGGTGATCATGGTGAAATAGAGGATATCAGCAAAAGTAACCGGCTTGCCAGACGATTGGCGCAGGCCTTCGCGATCGAACCAGTGGACAGCCAGTGCGATACCGATCAGCGCCAGCGCCGCCAGAGCCCGCCACGACAACGCCACCCAAACCGGCGTTCGGCTGCGACGATACAAGTGATAATCGGGTTGGTGGGGACCGGGTTGCACGACGAACGATCAGTCGCCGGCGGTGGTAACGGACGTGTCCCGGCCTGGCGCCTGGAACGTCGCCCAGTCGCCGTCTTCGCTCGGGCGCGGGGGCGGACCCGCAATGCTGTCGGGTTCGGCGACGGCACCGGCTCTGACGCGGTGCAGATGGACCTTGGCGATCATGTTCGCCGATATAGGGGCGGTGATGAACAGGAATAGCGAGATCAGGACTTCGTGCGCCGTCCAGATGCCCAGCCGCGTCTGGAAATAGACCACCGAGGCAAGCAGCAACGCGCCTAACCCCAACGTCGTGGCCTTGGTCGGCCCATGCAACCGCTCCATCGTGGACGGCAGCCGAACGAGCCCCCAACTGCCGATGAGCGCAAAGCCGCCGCCCAGCAGCAGAAGCGCGGCGATTATGGCGTCGGCGATGGTGATCATTCCACGATGTCTCCGCGCAAGATGAACTTGCAATAGGCGATAGTGCTGACGAACCCGACCATCGCGAGCAGCAGGGCCGCTTCGAAATAAGTGTCGTTGCCCCCGATCATGCCGATGAGCACGATCAGCGCGATTGCGTTGATCACCATCGTGTCGAGAGCCACGATCCGGTCACCCAGAGCCGGGCCGCGCAGCAGCCGCCAGACGTTGAGCAGCAGCGCGAGCGCAATGCAGCCTGCCGCTATGTTGAGGGCAATTTCGATCATGCGAATATCCGTTTCAGGCGTGCCTCGTACCGCGACTTGATTCGAGCCACTTCCGCGGCTTCGTCGGCCACGTCGAGGGCGTGGACCAGCAGGAAACGGCCATCGGCCGATACGTCCGCCGAGACGGTGCCCGGGGTCAGGCTGATCGTTCCGGCAAGCACCGTCAACGCTTCGGGCGTCGTCAGTTCGACCGGCACAACAAGCCAGCGCGCCCGCAGATCGCGGTTGCGGCGCGCAAGGATCAACCACGCGACCTGGAAGTTGGCGACGACGATGTCGAACAGCACGATCCCCAAGTAGCCCAGGAAGGCGCGGCCAAAGCGCATGCGCGGCCGGGCAGGCCAGAACGGCTGGGTGAACCTGGGCAGGAGCAGCGCGAAGACGGCTCCCACGACGATGCCGCCAACTGTAATCGCGTTCGCCATCAACAACCAGACGATCAGCAGCATAGCCGACAGAGCGGGATTGGGGAGCAGCCGTTTCATCGGTCAGATCCCAAGATCGCGGTGACGTAGCGGTCAGGCGCCATGAGCTGGGCGGCGGTGGCGCGGGTCTGTGCGTTCATCCATCCGGCGGTGATGGTGAGCACGCCCATGAGGACCAACAGGGTTGTCGGCGCGATGAAGTCGACGCGCGATCGGCGGGCTGCGGTGATCGCCGGGGTCCCGGGCGGGGCCGCCTTCCAGAAAAGGCGCGAGCCGCTGCTCGAAAAGCCGATGACGCCGATCAGGGTCGTCGCCAGGATGGTCAGCCAGATCGCCTGCCATCCCGGCTCGGCGAAGGTCGCGTCGAGGATCAGCAACTTGCCAACGAACCCGGCCAGTGGCGGCAGCCCCACGGCGGCGATCGCCGCGATAAGGTACAGCAGACCCGTCGAATCCTGTTCGGCAAAACGCGGCGTGGGAACGATAGCGTCCGCATATTGGCCGCGCCGCCGCCCAGTCACGTCGGCGACAAGGAAGAGCGCGGCTCCCGCCAGCGTCGCCTGCACCATGTAATAGAGCGCAGCGGCGAGCGTCGCCTCACGCCATAGCGAGACCGCCATGAGCAGCGTGCCGGTAGAGGCGAGCACTGCGAACGCCGCCTGCTCGCGCATACCCCGCGCGGCCAGCACCCCGACAAAGCCGAGGACGGCGCCCAGGATCGCGGCGGGCAGGAGATAGGGAGAAGGCACAAAGGCGGCCGCACCCGATCCGGCGCCGAAAACCAGGGGCACGGTCCGGATCATCGCATAGACCCCGACCTTGGTCATGATCGCGAACAGCGCGGCGACCACCGGCATCGTGGCGGCATAGGTGCGCGGCAACCACAAGTGCACCGGCACCACCGCCGCCTTGAGCGCGAACACCGCCATCAGCAGCAGCCCGGCAACGCGCAGCACCCCCTGGTCCTCGGCTCCCAGACTGGCGATCCGGACAGCGAGGTCTGCCATGTTGAGCGTCGCGGTGAGGCCGTATAGCAGTCCCAAAGCGATAAGGAACAGCGCCGATCCCACGATATTGACCACCACGAAGGCGACGCCCGCCTTGATCCGCAGTGCGCCTTGGCCATGGAGCATCAGGCCGTAGGAAGCGATCAGCAGCACTTCGAAGAACACGAAGAGATTGAACAGGTCCCCGGTCAGGAACGCTCCGTTCAAACCCATCAGCTGGAAATGGAACAGTGGATGGAAATGCCAACCTTGCTGATCCGCCCCAGTCACCATGGCGTGGACGAGCACGACGGTGGCCAGCACGGCTCCCAGCACCAGCATCAGCGCGGCGAGGCGGTCGATCACGAGCACGATACCGAACGGCGCCGGCCAGGCCCCCAGGGCATAACTGTGGATAGCATCGTCCTGCGCCAGCGCGAACAGGGCGATGGCGGAAACAAGCATCAGCAGACAGCCGCCCAGCGACAGGGCAAGCGCGATCGTGCGGTAGCGGCGCATCAGCATCATCGCGACAGGCGCTATCACTGCGGGAACGACTATCGGCGCCACCGCGAGATGGTCGAGAACGGTCATGCTGCGTCCTCCTCGTCCGGCTGGGCCAGGCCATCGACCTGGTCTGATCCGCTCTCCAGGAAGCTGCGTAAGGACAGGATCACGGTAAGCGCGGTCATGCCGAAGGTGATCACGATCGCGGTCAGGACCAGCGCCTGCGGCAGCGGATCGGCGTGCGCCATGGCATCCTTGGCATAGAGTGGCGGCCGATCGACGATCAGGCGTCCGATCGCGAACAGGAACAGGTTGACTGCATAGGACGTGAGCGTCAGCCCTAGCACCACCTGAAAGGTCCGCCCGCGCAAGGCCAAGTAGATGCCGCCAGAGACCAGCACGGCGACGGCGGAGGCGACCAAGAACTCCAGACTCACGACGCTTCCTTTCCGTCCTGCCGGGCGGCGCGCAGCGCGACATGGGCAAGCTGCGCCAACGCCATCATCACCGCACCCACCACCACGCAGGCGACGCCCAGATCGAACAGCATCGCTGTCGCCAGTTCGAACTCTCCAATCAGCGGCAGGTGAAAATACCCGAAGCTGCTGGTCAGGAACGGCGCGCCGAACAACAGCGAGCCGAGCCCTGTTGCCACCGTGATCAGCACGCCCAGTCCGATGAGCTGGTGCTCACCGATCCGGCGCCGCGCATCCGTCCAGTCGAACCCGGATGCAAGATATTGCAGCAGGATCGCGATCGAGAAGACCAGCGCCGCGATGAACCCTCCGCCGGGCTGGTTATGCCCTCGCAGGAAGATATACATCCCCACCAGAAGCGCGAGCGGCAGCAGCAGTCGGGTCGCCATTACGAACATCATCGGATGACGTTCGGGCGAGAAGCGGTCCTTCGATCGCCATTCGCGCAGCCGCCGGCCGGCTACGCCATGCACAGCCGGTTCGAGCAGCGCGTATATGGCGAGCCCGGCGATGCCAAGCACGGTGATCTCGCCCAGGGTGTCGAACGCGCGGAAGTCGACCAGGGTTACATTGACGACGTTGGTCCCGCCGCCACCCGAATAGCTGTTCTCCCAATGGAAACGCGAGATCCCCTCGCGCTCCGGCCGGGTCATGATCGCCCAGGCCAGCCAGCCAGTGCCCAGCCCGCCGAGCGCCGCCAGCCCGCCGTCGCGAACCCGGCGAGGCACGCTAGACAGGCGCGGTGGGCAGCCGGGAAGCAGGTGGAGCGCCAGAAGCATCAGTAGGATCGTCACCACCTCCACTGCAATCTGCGTGAGCGCGAGATCGGGGGCGGACAGGTGGATGAAGGCTAGCGCCATGACCAGCCCGATCACGCTGATGAAGATGAGCGCGAGATAGCGCCGCCGGTCGACCACTATCGTCGCGACCGTCGCGACGATTAAAGCGGCCCAGGCGATGGTCGCCGGAACCGAGGCGGGCGTCGTCGCGCGCGTGCCGGCGGTGATCCCGAAGCGTATCGCCGCCTCGAGGCCCAACGCCACTGCCACAACGAACAGCGCAGCGAGATAGCGTTGCAGCGACGCGGCATGGATGGCACCTGACACGCGGCGAAGCTGACGCACGGTGGCCGTCATCGCCGTGTCGAACATGCGCTTGGCATCGGGCGTCGGTGCGCGTGCGACCATGACGGCGAGTGCGCGATGGCGCCAAACCACCACCGCTGCCGCCACGACCGCGCCCAGGCTCATCAACAAAGCCGGGTTGATCCCGTGCCAGAGCGCCAGATGCAGTGCCGGTCTGGCGCCGCCGGTCACCGCCGCGCTGGCCGCTTCGACCAGGGGACCGGCCAACGTCATCGGCAACAGACCCAGGGCCAGCGCGATCGCGCCCAGCACGGCGGCCGGGCCGAGCAGGACAGCGCCGGGATCGTGCGGTGCGGAGACATCGGCGGTACAACGCTTGCCGAAATGCAACGTGATCGCGTAGCGCAGAGAATAGGCGGCCGACAGCATCGCTGCGATCGTCACCAGCACTGGCACCAGCAACGCATGACCCGCCCAATGCGTATGCACGCTTTGTTCAAGCATCATTTCCTTGGAGATGAACCCGCCCAGCGGCGGCAATCCCGCCATCGCCGCAGCCGCCAGCACGCCCAGCGTCGCCGTCAGCGGCATCACTGTCGCCAGGCCGCCCAGGCGGCGAATGTCCCGCGTGCCGGTTTCGTGGTCGATGATCCCCGCGTGCATGAAAAGCGCAGCCTTGAAGGCCGCGTGGTTCACGATGTGGAAGATCGCTGCCGTTACCGCCGCTTCGGTACCAAATCCCAGCAGCATGACCATCAGGCCCAACTGGCTTACGGTGGAATAGGCGAGCATTGCTTTGAGATCGGATCGGAACAGCGCCACGCCTGCACCGAACAGCATCGTAACCAGCCCAATCGGCGCGACGATATAGAACCACAGATCGGTGCCCGCCAGCACCGGCCAGAGCCTCGCGAGCAGGAATACCCCGGCCTTTACCATCGTCGCCGAATGGAGATAGGCGCTGACCGGGGTCGGCGCCGCCATCGCATGGGGTAACCAGAAGTGAAACGGGAACTGCGCCGACTTGGTGAAAGCGCCGGCCAGCACCAGGATCAGGATCGTCGGGTAGAGCGGCGATGCCTGAACGATCTCGGCGCGCGACAGCACCGTTGCCAGGTCATAGCTCCCCGCCACCTTGCCCAGCAGTACCATGCCCGCGATCAGGGCAAGGCCGCCTCCGCCAGTGATGGTCAGCGCCATCCGTGCGCCTTGCCGTGCCTCGGCACGGTCGCGCCAAAAGCCAATGAGCAGGAAAGAGGCCAGGCTGGTCATCTCCCAGAAGACCAGCATGAGCAGTATGTTGCTGGACAGGGCAATGCCGACCATCGCCCCCTGGAACAGCATTAGATAGGACAGAAAGCGTGCCGTTGGTTCACGCGCGCCTAGATAGCCGTGAGCATAGACGACGACGAGCAGTCCGATCCCCAAGATCAAGCCTGCGAACAGCAGCGCCCATGGATCGATCCAGAAACTGAAATCTAAGCCCAGTGTCGATATCCAGGCGAGTTGGAATGTGGGAGTTTGACCCGAGAGCACCGACCCGGCCTGCGACAGCAGCACGGCCAGCCCACCCGTGGTGCCGCCCCCGGCGATCAGCATATGCACGCCGCGCGATGCGCGCCGCATCGCTATCAGGAGAATGACGGCGAGAAAGGGTATGGCGATCAGGGCAAGCAACGACATGCGGATTCCCCTTCAGGCGACCGGACCAGGTGCGTGGCGAAGGCGCGCGGTACGACGTGCGGTGGCGGTGTCCGGCCCTGTCGAGCACGCGGGACGATACGATGGCTCCATGTCAGGCACGACCGTTGTCGTGACGACAGGAAACGGAGAGGACAGGGCGAGATGCTCGGTCAAGCCGACGCTCCAGGCATGAGGGTTCGCCGTTGGCGGCCCGACCAACGTTAGAACCTGCCCGCATCAATGCCTTGCGAACACCCAGCGTTGCTATTGCACGATCGCCCGAGTGCGAACAACCCCGTTAGAACGTCAATCGGAACTTCTGCCCGACTTGACGATCTGCTCACGCATCGAAATCGCCACGCGGCCAAGCGGTGCGACGTGGACGCAGACCTATGCAATATGCCTGCTTTGGGGAATTGGCTTCGCGATGAGCCTGATCGTGGGAGTTTTGGTTTTTTTTGATCTGCTGTTCGACGAACTCAAGATCGGCGTACTCGGCGGTTCAACCCTGTCAGCCCTCGCTGGCTTGCTTCTTCTGTGGTTTTCAAAGGGCCCGGCCAAAGCCTCATGACCTTGCTCGAACGATCGTCAAGCCCAGTACCGCCGGTGAATTAGGGTCACTCGTTCGCGATCATCTGAGCTGATCATGGCTTCACAGGCCCTGTGGAGGGCATCGCGTGCTTCGTTCTCGAAGTCGCGGCGCGCATGCGGCGCGATAGCTTGCAGTGCCCCGAGGGACTTTTGCAGCCGTATCGCGACTTCGATGAGCCCCGCTCCGTCGCGCGCGATCGGCCGGTACAAGTCGTCGAGCAGGTCAGGCAGAGCAAAAGGCGGCACCCGGACGCCCGTAGGCGCACAGGCCTCATCAGCCTGCTCACCATTTAACATCGTGGCAAGAACGCGCGTACCCGCTTCGATGACTGCTATTGCTGTGCCAGGGTCGTTCACCGCTGGCGACAACGCGCGTGAGGCGATTTCAGAAAGCACCACCAGGCCGAAGCGCGGATCATGGTCGAATGCCCGGTCGTGCTCGACGGTAAAGGCGGCGCGGATCATGCCCGCCTGTTCATCGTCAATCGGCACCGTTGCCCAGGCGAGGAAGCGCGAGGGATCGACGAATGTGCCGGCAAGTGCGGCCAGAACGATCTCTCCGCCAATCTGATTCGCTGCATGCTCAAGGGCGGGAATATCCACATGGGTTATCCGGCCCATTCTGTGATGGAAGACGCGGGCCGCGTCGTGTGGCACTTCACGATCCTGACGCGCTCCAGCCTGCGGAGGCCGCGCCATCATGCGTGCCGCGTCCGTCGCAGCCTTTTCAACCCGATCAATCGTGTCACTGACGCGCCCGAAATGGGTGATGTGTTCGATCCACCTCAGGAATGTGATCACAATGAAGCCGATCACAAGAACGGTGCCTGCGTAGAGGATCACGCGGCCGCTTTCCCCGTAAAGCCCGGTCGACAAAGCGATGATTCCGACGATCGCGAACAGGAAACTGCCGAGAAATGTCGCCAGGGCATTCTGAGCGGTAGTGTCTGCCACCAGGAGTTGCACAGCGCGCGGGGTGATGGTGCTCGTGGCGCCTGAGTAGGCCGATACCATCG
The DNA here is from genome assembly GCF_009811895.1 of Novosphingobium sp. TCA1. NCBI lineage: Bacteria > Pseudomonadati > Pseudomonadota > Alphaproteobacteria > Sphingomonadales > Sphingomonadaceae > Novosphingobium > Novosphingobium sp. TCA1. The sequence goes on from NZ_BLJH01000028.1 coordinate 22,927, forward strand.
CTGTGAGAGAGAAAGTCGTGACAGCCAGCATGCTCGAAGCAAGGACGTTCAAGATGTTGTCGACCGACTTTGCGCCAACTTTCACCGCAAACTCGTAGGTGATGGCGTGGCCGACCAGCGCGCCTGCGAGGGCAAGGCAAACGGCGAAGAGGCAGAACAGCCCCGCGCGAAACCACATGCGGCGCGTCAGCAGTCTCAAGGCCCATTGCCAGCGGTTCAAATGGTCTTCCTAGTTGAATGAAAGGGGGCGGGAAAATGGGCGATGCGACGGTTACGGCGCCGGCGGTCAGGCGTCGGAATCGGATTGCGCTGGCTCATCATCCCGAGGCGCATCCTGTCTAAGCCTGCGAATGCTCAAAGCCTCCTTGAATGTATTCGTGACATAGGGGAACGGGATCTCGATCCCGTTTTCATCAAGCGCGGACTTTACCGCCCGGACTACGGCGTCGCGCGAGGTGTGCATGTCGAGCGGCTTGGAGCCAGACCACCACCGGACGGTAAAGTCCACCGAACTCGCGTTGAACTCCTTTGCGAAGACATCGACCCGCCGGTCCTTTTCGATAACATCGAGTCCTTCGACAGCGCTGCGGATTACGTCGGCAGCCGTATCAAGGTCCGTATCGTAAGACACGCCGATCACGATTTCGTGACGGCGATGGGGCTTGTCAGTGAGTATCTCGACCGGGTTCTTGAACAGGGTGGAGTTGGGGACAATCGTCAGTTCATTGGAGAACTTGCGGACGTGGGTCTCGCGCAGCGAGATGTGCTCCACGCGGCCCACGATCCCGTTGCATTCGATTGCGTCGCCGATGCGCATCTTCTGGCGCACCATGATGAGAATTCCAGCAAGAAAATTCTGAAAGAAATCCTGGAAAGCGAAGCCGATCGCGATGGTGCCAATACCGAGGCCCGCGACGAGGCTCGCCGGAGTAAGGCCAGGGAGGACCACCGTGGCTGCGATCATAAGACCTACGACCCAGACGGCGATGGAAACGACCGTGTCGACCAGTTGCTTGAGGCTTTCGCGGATGTGTGCGTGCTGGGTAAGTCGGGCGGCGATCCGCCTGCAAAGTCGGGCAACCAGCGCCGTGACCACGACCAGAATCAAAGCGATGCCGATATTGGGAAGGAGAGCTATGAAGCCGGTCCACATTGACCACAGTTGGCGCATCAGAATGTCGAATGTGCTCACATGCCGCCTCGTCACAGATGCAAGCCACCAATCGCGCGGCTGCTACCTTGCAAAAGCGCCTGAACGGCCGATTGGCTCCGGATAAAGCTCGAGGAAGGCCGGTGACGGCGCTTCATTGGCTTAATTTGGGTTTTCAATGCCGTGCGAGCGACTATCGGTGTGTTCGTCCGTTCTTCCATTCTAAGAAATGAAGAATGAGCGAAAGCCGCATGGTGGCGGGGGGCAAGTGCCGGTCCATTTCGAGCGAGGGTTAAGAAGCAATGCAATCTATCATCGCGGGTTGGACCAGTGCACAGCCATTTGTCGGCCTGGTGCTGGTTCTCCTGCTTTTCGTGGCGTTTGCGACCGAGCGCTTTCCGCCGGTGGTGGTGGCAATCGCGGGCGCGACCTTCATGCTCGCGACCGGCATGCTGGCACCGTCAGACATTCTTTCCGTATTTGCCAATCCTGCGCCCATCACCATTGCCGCGTTTTTCGTACTCTCGGGAGCATTAGTCCGAACCGGCGCCATTGATGCCATCGCTCAGTTGATGGTAGCGCGCGCCAAAGAAAGTCCGAAAAAGGCTGTCGCAGAAATGCTCGGCACAGCAATGGTGGCGCCGGCATTTGTAAACAATACCCCTGTCGTGATGGTTCTGATTCCTCTGGTAAAGCGATTGGCTCGCACCGTGGGGATCGCCGCGACGCGTATGCTCATCCCATTGTCTTATCTGGCGATCCTCAGCGGCACGCTGACACTGGTGGGCACATCGACCAATCTGCTGGTGGACGGCGTAGCGCAGGAAAATGGCCTGAGGCCGTTTGGCATTTTTGAAATAACCGGTGTGGGATTGATCGCTCTCGTCGCTGGGTGCCTGACTTTACTCATACTTGGTCCCAGGTTGCTTCCGAACAGGCCTGATGACGAGATGTCGGATTCCAGCGAGCGGCTGTTCCTCACCGAGCTGGCCATCGTTCGGCCCAAAGGTGTCAGTCTGCGAATTGGTGACTTGAAGACATTGCGGCAAGGTGGAACGCGCCTGCTCGGCGTTCGAAGAGGCTCGAGGATCCTGCGGCAGCCTCCCACCGATCTTACGCTTGAAAGTGGCGATCGCCTTATCGTATCGACGAATGCGCGCGAACTCGATGCACTGGCGCGTGCTCATGAGGTATCTGTCGGCCTTCAAAATGTTGGTCGGCCGATCCGTCTCGCAAACGATGAACGCGAAGACGGGATGGGCCTAGTAGGCTTGACGCTGGCGCCAACCCACCCTGCAATTGGGCGGACACTGCGCGAAATTCCATTCCTATCCAATCTGAGCGTGCGCATCCTCGGCCTTAGCCGTCCTCGTCATCTGGCGGGTCCGGACCTTGCCAACGCGCGCCTGCGCGCCGGCGACCACCTTCTGGTGGCAGCAAGCGAACAGGCTGCGGCTCAGTTGCATGACAACGCCAACTTCATCGCTGAGGATACGAGCACGATCCGCCGTTATCGCCGACGCAAGGCGCCAATTGCCATAGCCGCACTCGCCGGGACAATCGTGCTGGGCGCACTCAATGTGCTGCCGATTTTCGCGCTGGCGATTATTGCCGTCGCACTCGTCCTTTTGACGCGATGCATTGATGCGGAGGAAGCGTGGAGTGCCATCGACGGCAACGTCATTGTCCTGATCTTTGCCATGCTGGCATTCGGTCTTGGGCTGGAGAAAGCCGGAAGCGTAGCTTTGATCGTCGATACGCTGGCGCCTTGGATGGCTCACCTTGAGCCGCTCGTTCTCCTGATCGTTCTGTACGCGGCGACCTCGACCCTGACCGAAACGGTGACTAACAATGCCGTGGCGGTGATCATGACCCCGATTGCGATTGGTATCGCTGAGGTCGCTAGTGTCGATGCCCGATCCCTTGTTCTGGTTGTGATGTTTGCTGCTTCCGCGAGCTTTGCAACGCCTATCGGTTACCAGACGAACACGATGGTCTACGCTGCTGCGGATTATCGGTTCGCCGACTTCGTGCGAATCGGGCTACCTATGAATTTGGTCGTTGGCTTGGCGACCTGTCTGGGTATTTATATGCTGCAGTAAGTAAATAGGCATTCCGAACACCAAATTCAAAAAGTCCGGCAAGTCAAAATTTCCAATAATAATTGCCATGGCTCGGCAAGTAAAACTGTGGATATTAAAACAGATACGGCAAATTGACAGATTTTCTCGGAAGGACGCGCTTTAGGGCAGCATTTCAGGTACGGCAGCTGTTGGATTGAGCTCTGCCGTTCCCGGGGCAGCCCGCGAACGTCGTTTTTGTTCCACGACACGTCGTTCAGGTTCAGCCGCAATTCGGTGAACCGACGGCAGCTATCAGGAATCCGCGATAACGTGGTCTACGACCGCTATGTCGGCGTCTCCGGAAAGCCCTTGAATGTGTTGCCTCAAAAAGTCTGAACCTGCGATCGTTCTGCTCTGCTGCACGCTTGGACGCTGGTACTGACAATCTATCTCTGTGGTTACCTGAACAGCATTCGGTCGAGCCGAGGCACTGTACGCCTGTTCAACAACCCTGCGCGCCCTCATCGGCGCCGGATCAATTAACCGTGAGAAATCGGCCGTCGATGTCGAAACGACAATTGAAGAACTTGGTGCCCTTGCTTGCATCACGGCGGTCATACCACCCTTGCACGAGGTAGCCGCTGCGTTGCTGGATCGGTGCATTCGCGGTTACTTCGCTGGGACGGCGGTCGAACGCTGCCGCTGCCTCGTTCCGGCAGATTCGTGACAGCTCATCGGCGGCGACGTAGCCGTGGTGAACGGGGGGGTGAATTGGGCCACGGTCGGATGATCGGGGATGGTCGCTTCGCGCATCCTGCCGGCAGTCCGGCGGCGTCGTCGGCATGACCGAGTCGAAACGGCCATCCTTTGTGGCAATGGAAACGCACTGGTGGCGCGCTTCGCTCCACCAGTAGGCATAGCTGCGATCGTCACCCTTTTCACCGCCGACATTGCGATAACCCCGGCGCTGGATTTCGGCGTCGGCCTGCGCCGCCCGCGCGCCGACCATATCTTCCAGGCCGGTGGACTGCGCATGCGTCAGCGAAGGCGCTAGCAATGCCGCGAGTGCGGCAACAGCGGCGGACCGAGGGAGGATGCGCATATGAAACACCTTTTTCGTGGCTTCCTGGAACGTGCCGGTTTTCACGAAGAAGGAGATACTGACGCGCCTTATTCGGGGCAAGTCAAATGGGGCTCGTCGACAAGCGCTGGCGAGCCCCATTCGGCGAGCCCTCAGGGCATCAATACGGTGTCGACGACATGGATGACACCGTTGGATTGCATGACGTTGGCGATGGTAATCTTGGCCTTGCCACCCTTGGCATCGGTCAGCCACCAGGCACCGGCGTTGTCCTTCCACGCGGTCAGCTTTTCGCCCTCGATTGTGGTCAGCATGGCCTTGCCGCCGTGGGCCATGGCATCGGCGGCGATGTCGGCGGCGGTCATCCGGCCGGCGACGACGTGATAGGTCAGGATCTCGGTAAGCTTGGCCTTGTTCTCAGGCTTCAGCAGCGTGTCCACGGTGCCGGAAGGCAGCTTTGCAAAAGCCGCATTGGTGGGTGCGAATACCGTGAACGGCCCCGGTCCCTTGAGCGTATCGACAAGACCAGCAGCCTTGACGGCGGCGACCAGCGTGGTGTGATCCTTGGAGTTAACCGCGTTGTCGATGATGTCCTTGGTCGGATACATGGCGGCGCCGCCTACCATCGGGTTACTGGCCATCGACTTACTGGTGGGCGCTTTCGCTCCGACAGAGGCGGCTCCGGAGAGCAGCAGGGCTGCGGTGAGCGCGGTTGCAAGCGTGCGGGGTAGGGCGTGCATGTCTGACATCCTCTCTTCCGTTGCGCATTCCATTCTTACGGGAAGCGTTCCAGATACGACGCGCCGGGCCGCGCGGATGCAGAGGGCATCAGATTTCCGAAATTTTCCCGGTCATGACCGGCGCTGCACTAGGGGCCTTGTGCGGTGCGGTGGCGGGATCTTCCATGGTGATCGCCAGGGTCGCACCGCTTTTGAGGAAGTGGCGGGCGGAATTTGCGATCGCGATCTCGGCGTTGCCGGAAGCCAGCAATCCCAACGATTGCGGCGCCCCGTCCTCGGGGATCACCCATAGTTCCGGGCGCTTGCCGCCTTCATTCGGGGGATGGGCGTCGAACCGCAGGACCCCGCGGTGCGGATCGTAGGCGACGGCCATCATCGCGCCGCCGCTCGCATCCGTCATCTGCGACACCACGACGCTGGTGTCAGGTGTCACGGTCTCCGGTCGCATCGCCACCACCAGCGCCAGGCACGCAGCAAGCGCTCCAGCAGCCAGGGCGGCAGTCCGCCAGACGAGCAGCCGACCCGAAGCGGCGGGCGCCGGAGCCCCGATCCGCGCCGCGATCGCCTCCCATACCCGCGCCGAAGGCTGTGCGGGGGGCACTGTGGAAAGCATCGGCGAAAGTCTCGCGCTCCACTGCTCGACCTGCTGCGCGAAGTCCCGATCGGACAGGCAGAGCCGCAACGCCTCGGTGCGCTCCGCACCGTCCAGCAGGCCGAGCGCCAGTTCCGCTGTAAGGGCCTCGCGGTCCCGATCTTTCGGCGTTTCAACCATCGCCCAGGCAGTCCTTCAGCTTCTGCATGCCCCGCCTGATCCAGCTCTTGACCGTTCCAAGCGGTATGCCGGCGCATTCGGCCAATTCCTGATACGTCAGCCCGTCCAGGAAAGCCCGGCGTATCGCCAGGGACTGCTGTGGTTGCAAACCTTCCAGGCAGAGGCGCAGGCGCCGGCTCTGGTCCTCACCTTCCACCACCGCATCGGCCAGTGGGCTTTCGTCCGCAATCGTGAGGGCTACGCCTTCGGGCGCGAAATCGAAGCGATGGTCAGCGCGCCGCCAATCTATCGCGGCATTGCGCGCGATCGTGGCTAGCCAGGTGATGGGACTTGCTCTATTCGGATCGAACGCACCCGCGCGGCGCCAGACCTTCACGTAAACGTCCTGGAGAACGTCTTCTGCTGCCTCCCGGTCGCCACAGATGCGAAGGCAGATGCCGAAGAGTTTCGCGCAGGTCATGTCGTAGACGCGCCGCAGACCCACCGGATCGCCCGTGGCCGCAAGCTGGATGGCCGAGCTCAATCTGATCCGCTCGTCTGCCATGGCTGCTTCTCCCATCGATCCGTCCTGGCACTCTTCCATCGCCGTCTTCAACGGCTGGGCGCGGGATTGGCTGCCCGAACCATTGGCATTGCCAAACCAGATACGGCTATACCACCTGATGGGATGCAGACCCGCGGCCTGGAAGTTTTGCCGGCACTGTGAGCGCTCTCAGCGCGATGATAACGAGCAAGCGTCTGCGCGCTGCCATTCCAGATAGGAATTTAGGGTTTTGCCGGAAAACACGATTCGGCTCAGTGCTCAGCACCTCACAGTCGTCTTCAACCCTTATGATGCGCGGCTGAGTCGGTCCGGCCCAGTTCGGGAACAGCGAGATGAACACCATATGGGTGAGTTCATGCTTGTCCTCGTCCAGATGAAAAGGTTCGGCGTAGGCGATGTAGATGCGCGCTTCGCCACGTAGCCACCGCGTCGGTGGCTTCAAATTACTCGCGAGACTCGAACTTGCGCCTTTTGCCGACAAGAGCTGCGGCGACATAAAGCGTCAGGCGTGGCGGCCCTCTCAGATGAGCGCGTCCATTGCACGTTTCAACGCAGCGACCCCCGTGCGGGGGTAGTTTTGGGGGTGGTACGGGTAAGTCGACTGAAAATATATAAATAAATCAAAGTTATATGCTAAATTAAATGTCCTACCCCCGCAACCACCGCCATGGAACTCGTGACGCGCCCACCAGGAATAGCGTTGTCGTTCAGGGCAAAAGCCGCCAAATCCGCAACCTTTGAGACTACCTCGGCCTCCGGTCCATCCGGGCCTTCGGGATAGATCGTCACGCTCTCGATGAGTGTAGCAAGAATACCAGCTGCTTCTGTGCGGACTGCCGCATCGTTCAGTGTCTCACACAGGTCGCTGACCTTGCGTGCAAAAAGATCTTGCAGATCACCATGGTTGACTGCGAACGGCGGCGCAACTGGCGCGCTTGCGGTTACAAGTCTCGCCTCGAGCAGGGCCTTCTCCTCTTCGCGCTCAGTCAGCAAGCGCTGTAGGGTGGGGCTCAAGACCCCAGTCAGCAGATTGGCGGACAAATTCTCCAGTTCACGCGTCACCAGATCGAGCCGTGCCGCCGCATCATCGTCGCGGTGCTGGCTCTGCTTTGCTAATTGCGCCGCGGTGCGATTGTATTCTTCGACGAAGACCCTGGTGTGCTCCGGTGTGAGCAGATGGTTTTTGAGAACGCTCAGCGTCGCCGTCTCGATGGCGCCTTTCCGAACTGACATGGTGTTATCGCAGGTTCCGCGTTCCTTCTGACCAGCGCAACGATAATAGTCTTTGCCGGAAATCGTGTATCCGCAGCCGCAGCAACTGCACCGGATCAGGCCAGAAAGAAGATGCTTCTTGCGATTCTGCTGACCGATCCCACCTTGGGCTGATGGGCGCTGACGCTGCTCGAGTTCAGTGCGTGCAGCCTCCCATAGTTCATCATTCACGATTCTGAGGTCGGGCACTTCCACCTCGACCCATTCGGACTTGTCGCGCAGGCGATATCGACGCTCACGCTTTTCGCTGTCGGGATTGCGGCGCCATTGGCGACGGCCCCAGACAAGTCGGCCGATGTAAAGCGGGTTGTTGAGGATGCCCGTACCCTTTTTGGGGTCCCCGCGAATGGAGGATGCGTTCCACGCGCCGCCGCGCGGTCCGGGCACGCCCTCTTCATTGAGTGCCTTGGCAATTTGGATCGATGATTGTCCCGCGGCAAAGTCTGTGAGTATGCGCCTGACCAGGTCCGCCTGCACGGGATCGATCTCGAGTAAACCGCGGATCAATTCGCCGTTGGCGTTGAGGCGGATGACGCGCTTGTACCCATAGGCGCGCCCCCCGGCAAACCGACCGGCGAGTACAGCGGCCTCCATGCCTCTTAAGGTTTTGTCGATCAGATTCTTGAGGAATATGGCGCCGAGCAGGCTGGCGACCGCGAACTTGATTTCGTCGACATGGCCTTCGGTGACGGTGTGAAGGGCTACACGGTGATAGTTCAGCTTCTTACCGAGCCAAGCAACGTCTTCAGCGTCGCGCGCAAGACGATCAAGGGCTTCGCAAACGACGACATCGATCAGCCCTGCTTCAATATCGCGCAGAAGTCTTTGAAGCGCAGGGCGATCTCTGCGGTATCCGGAAAACTCCGGATCGAGATACGTGTCAGTGACGGCCCCGTTCAAGTAGTCCACCAGCTTCGCGCATGAAGCGGCCTGATCCGAACTGGACGTTGCAGTCTGCATCGCCGTCGAATGTCGGCCGTACACGGCGACACGAGGTTGCGTCTTCATCAGCATAACCGATCACTTTCTGTCACCTTGCGCGACCATAGCTCGCTTATGGTCAGCACGCGCCGCCTGGCGCGCAAGTACGCGGACGAGGTCTTCCAAATTCTTCGCCCATAAGCCATCATCGCGGGAAGGCGGTGTTGGGACGGTGCTGGAGCGAGGCTGATCCATGTGTGTAGCATGGCGTTCGCCGATCCGCCCGTCGTGGGTAACCCGGAATCATTATTGTACCTGAAACCATGCTGCCGGATCTATCCGGAGGTGTTCAAAGGCACTCACGGGCGGTTGTGACGTAAAGAGCTGGCATGCAGCATCTACCATTCTTGCACCTGCCTTGTCATTCACGTCGCCATTACCGTATGATCGCGCATGGCGGTCGGTGCGACCGTGTAGTCGAAGCCACTGCGTCGTTCGTGTGAGGCGTCGGCTTGACCGCCAATGCAGGGGCAAATCTGCTTTGGGTGCCGATGACCCGATCTGTGCAGCCTCGATACATTGGTCGATGTAGTCAGGCGCTTTGAGCAGCATGGTTGAAACAAGCACCGCAGCATGCGACGCGCTAACTCCAAGGCGGCCTTCAACAAAATCAGACATCCCTAGCCTTTCAGCCGATAAAGTCTGCGGTGTCACGCTCGCAAGATTACGTACGTTGTTGCTGACATGCTGAGCGTGCTTCGCGATCTGATCGAAGGTTCGCTGGCGCCGCTTCAATGGCAACCTCTTCTCGATGGCTTTGGCCATTTCCAGGACTTGCGAGCGTACGAGGAAAGACCCCTCGAAAATGTCAGCCGACTTTGAGCTTGCTGCGAGATGGGGCAGGGCGCTGATTTGTTTGCCGGGTTTGATCAGATTTTCCATGAGCAATCGACCTTCGAACTGCCATTTGGTGTCGTAGCCAAAGGCTTCGGTCATCGGGAGAGTGGCCCACCTGCAAATGAGGGCTGCGCGCATACGCGCGGTCATCGAATAGAACAGCAATGCGGAGCAACGGATGATGCTCAGTCGGTTAGCCTGAGCGTCGTGGCTGGGCGTGGAAGCGAGTGCCAATGCGCCGCCAAGATCGCCGCGTAAGATCAGGCGCAGAAGTTCGGGATCGTTTTGTTGAGCGTTGTAGAGCCTGTTCCAAAACTGGGCCGGATCGATCCTCAAATCTTTGCTGAGTTCAGATGGCAGGTAGCGCCGGATCAATTCCCGCATTTGCGTCAACGAAAGGCCGTTGCCCGGAAAAACGAGCCGTCCGCATAGAATGTCATCGGATAGATCGGCCAGCTCATCGGCATCTGTACACAAGCGTACAATCAGAGCTGCAGGGTTCTGATTGGCGGTCTTGATCCGTGACAGGATTTCGGTAATCAGACCGCGTGTCCGCTCAGAACCTTTGCCATCCTGCGGCAGTTCGCCGGCAAGAAGAGACGGCAATTCGCGTTCGATTGTTGCACGGACCGGGGCCGATCCAAGTAACTCCAGAATATCCGACATGCCGGGTTCCGCAAACCGCCATTTCTTCTTGGTGAGGGGGGCATTGCTCCGCGGCATTTACGTCTTTCCAGTTACTTGATTGCCTTGAAAGCGTGGATCGATTCATCGATTGAGACAACAGCTAATTTAACGAAGGCTAATTTAACGAAGGCGTGCCGACATGACGGGTCGGCGATCATCCCCGAAAGAATGGATGAAATCGGATGGCATATTGGATGTGCCAGTAGGGGCTGGCATGACGCCAGCCCCTGGCAGGGTCAATGCCGGCGCGCCAGTTCGCGATCCAGTGCTGCATTCGCTTTACGCAGGCCATCCGCCTCGATGGCCCGAATGAATGCCTTCGTGCGGTCATGGTCAGTCGAGAGCCATATGGCTGCTCGCACGCTGCTTGCCATGTCCTTGAATGTGCGCGCCCAGACCTCTGTGTTGACCTCGTTAAAGCCATTCCAGCCTAGTGTTGTCAGAACCAGACGGCGGCCCTCTTCCTGCACCGATAACTGAAAGGCCTTTACAATCGGATCCATCGGTTCCGCACGCAGAAGGGCCGCAATGTGATCGCGCAGTGCAGGGCGCGATTTCATGCCCAACGCACCCCAGTCTTGCCACAGCGCACGACGTTCCGCGACTCACTTGAGGCCCTTCTCATATTCCTCCTCGTCATTAAATCCCATCCAATAGGCCGGTACGGTCGGGGCCGCCGACGCTATGCTCGCCTGTGAGACGAGGAGGAGCTATAACTTGCCATCGCGCTCGGTGTTGATGAACTCGAAGACTTCAGCTTCAGGACGAGCGAGCAAGTTGCAGATTGCGGTGGTGTTCATATCATTCACATCCTTGTGTTAGGTGCGCCACCGACTTCACGATTTTTCATCCCGCTTGTCGGTAACACTCACTCCCACCTTCATCTCCCGGCCCAGCCGGAACGGTCCGCGGGAATGCCTCAGCATCTCCTTCGGACCTGGCGCGCGATAAGCGCGCTCCACACGCCGAGGCCTGCCGGCCCGGCGTGCCGCCCAGCCAAGCTGGGCGGCCCATCAAACCCTAAGCGCAAAAGAAAAATTTCAACGTTAACCTCATCTCTGCACCGAATCTTCAAACCCAGGGTCCACTAGCCAAATTTCCCTCCCTCCCTCCACTCCACTCCACCCAGCCCAACCCGTTGGAAAGGGGGAATTGCGGATTGCGGCGGAGATGTTTTGCGAGGCCGTTTCGGATACTCCATCCGATGTTACTGGCGGTCAAAGTAGGTCAGTCGAGTTCAAGATCTTCGCGGTCACTTCGTCTAAGGAGACGATATGTGGACCCGTGGGTACGCACGACCGCGCCGGCGGCTATGAGGTGACGGCGCGATCGGACAGGGGAGGTGATAATCCAGCTTCGATCTGCGAACCGGCCAAGCCGGTCCTTTAGAATCTGACCCGCCAAACGGACCCTGACTTTCGCATGATCGAACGGGTCGATGTCGCGCACCAGCATCCAATTCACCAACTCGGCATCCACCACAATTTCAGATCGGGCGCCTCGCTGATCGGCCTTCATAACTGCTTACCTTCTGCCGATCGCATGATCGAATTGGCAGCAAGGATCGCGCATCAGACCCGGGCTTAGCAACCCGAAATCGGACCAGCAACATTGCCCGATTTCGGTGCCTCGCCTTATGGATGAGATCGCGAGACGGCGAAGTGCAGAGCCGTCCCCGTAAACGCGATAGCACAAGCGCAATGCGCCATAATCCATTCTGTCGCATATAAGCTGCGCGCAGCGCCCGGGTGAGGCCCAAGGGCCGATCGCATGTGACCCATTACCATCCTTCGTCGAGGGCATTCCCTGCGTCGCGAGCGTCGGTCGGCGGCGAGGGCGGGACCAAACCGGCAAGCACATCGTGGCGGTCTGCCAATCCAGCCCGCACGCTGGTGTTTCTGTCTTCACTGCGGCGAGATAAACGCTTGGCCGCAGGACTCAGTTTGAAGCCAGGGACGTGCCGATTTGCGAGCTCGACCTCCGCCTGCTTGTGATGCTCACGCAGCGTCTTCAAGATACGATCTCGCAGGCGCAGTTCGAGCAGCACATCACCAGTGTAGCGGTCGAGCAAATCGAGCATCTCAGAACTGTCCTGACCCGCATTATCGATCAGAGGCTGCACTCGCGCGCGAGCGTCCGGGGTCATTGCGTCCAGAACCTCCGGAGTCGGTCTGACGTACCGGCTGACGGACCTCATGATCGTCCAGGCCGGGCCCATCGCGAACACCCCAGCCATCAGGGCTGAGAGGTCGGTCAGGACGCGATAGGCAACCGTCTTGCGCAAATGGCTATCGGCCGCGGCAGCTTCCTCGGTCGCTTGTGCAAGCGTGGACTTTGCCAGTGCCAGTTTCTCCTCCAGATCGGCGACGGTTGCAGCTGCTTCGTCACGTTTCTTGGCGGCGGAGACAAGCGCGCCTCGGGCAGCAGGCTTCCGGCCACTGTCCGGATTGCTGAGGCGAAGCTCCGTTGGCGCCCGGCTTGCTGCATCAAGCCAGGCATGCCATTGGGCGACGTCCACGTGTTGCGGTACCAACGCTAAAAGTAGGCGCTCAAGCTCCTCGATACGCGCCCCGCTCTCGAACAGCGTGGCGACCCGCGACACAGCGTTCGGATCCTCATCCGCATGAGCCAGTGCCCGCGCGGCCAATGCGCTGACCGCTGCTGCTACTTCATCGCTTGCGCCTGGCAACTTATCCTTCATAGTACAGCCTCCATCCGGACATCGCACATCGACGTCGACCGCTGCAGTATGGCCGCATGCGACATGGCTGGCGTGGGTAACGCCGAATCTGTTTTGTACCTGCGCGCGCGCACGTGCGTACGCGCACGACGCACGCGCGTACGTGCATGGTGCACGTGCATGCGCACGACGCGTGCGAGAAGGTCCAGAAAAAGTTAGATTTTGCGCAATAGTGCTAACCCACCGGCGTTGGCCTCATGAGTTAGCGTCGCGGAGTTTCGTCGACTTTGTCAGCGATTTTGCGACCGTCGCCGATACCTCCCGTAACGGGCCGTTGCAGGCTTGATCGCCGATAGAAAGACGGGCGGCGTCCTCGTTTCGAGAGACAAGCCAGGTCCGTGCACGAGGGGGGTATTCCGATCGTGGTCGATACGGGCCACAATACTTTCACACTCACCCACTCAGGACCCGATCTCGTGCCCGTGCCATCATCCATTACTTTTGTCAGCACAGCGCTACGACGGTTTCTTGTGCGCCAGGAAGAAGAAGCCATCGTTGGATCGGTTCGGTTCGGTCGCGCCAATCGCAAAGACGAGGTTGAAGGGCGAGGGCGAGCGGCCATGCGCAACCGATGGCGCCAGCCTATCGATCTTCGTCTGCCCGCGCCACTGCCTGGCCGGCCGGTCGCCGCCGATGGCAAGACCAGCTTCCATTTTCGGTGCACGTCGGTGTCTAAAACGCGTGATCTTTCAACTGGCGCAGCGGCACGCGATGGCGGTTCGAACTCGTCGGCCGGCGGCGCCAATGCTGCATTGAACTTCGAACGCTATGTCACTGCAGACTGGGCGCGTGAGGTCACGCCCGCCGGCTTCGAGCGATATCTCGAAGAACCAAAAAATGAGCGCCGAGATGATCACGCTAACGTTGATGGTGGCTCCCGAGCCGTTCTCGTCAAAACCAACATTAGCGAGATCCCACGGGAACGTGAAGACTTCTGGACGCAGGCATGGGGTGCTCAAAAAACGCCTGGTTCGCAGCGCCTCGAACTATTTATTGGTCGCGGATCGAAAGACGACTGGCGCGCGATTGCCGATGATCCAGAGGCGCCTGACGCCTTGCGTGAAGCGGCGCGTAGGGCTCTGTTGCAAACATTCGGGACCGCCGAGCGGCATCGCACCTTTTCTGGGATCAGGCCGCATCGGCGAAATGCTCATTGAGCATGCCCATGGCCTCGGTCATGGCCGAGGGGCCAATGCCAAATGATCTTTCGATCAGACGCACCTCTCCCTTGATCCCTGGCTGCAGGCACCACGGCCGGGCCTGCCCTTTGCGTAGGGCGCGCATGACCTCGAAGCCCTTGATCGTGGCGTAGGCTGTGGCCATCGATTTGAAACCGCGCACGGGCTTGATCAGCATCTTGAGCTTGCCATGGTCGGCCTCGATCACGTTGTTCAGGTATTTCACCTGCCGGTGTTCGGTTTCCGGGGCAAGCTTTCCTTCTCGTTTCAGCTCGGCGATCGCGGCGCCGTAGCTGGGTGCCTTGTCAGTGTTGAGTTTCGTCGGCTTTTCCCAGTCCTTCAGGCCACGAAGAGCCTTGCCTAGGAAGCGCTTCGCGGCTTTGGCGCTGCGGGTCGACGACAGGAAGAAGTCGATCGTGTCACCCCGTTTGTCGACTGCCCGGTAGAGGTAGGTCCATTTACCCCGCACCTTGACGTAAGTCTCATCGAGACGCCAGCTCGGATCAAAGCCGCGCCGCCAGAACCAGCGCAGCCGCTTCTCCATCTCCGGCGCGTAGCGCTGCACCCAGCGATAGATAGTCGTGTGATCGACATCGATGCCACGTTCGGCCAGCATTTCCTCGAGATCACGGTAGCTGATGCCGTACCGGCAGTACCAGCGCACCGCCCACAGGATGACCTCGCCGGTAAAATGCCGCCCTTTGAAATCGTCCATCACAACCGACCTTACCAATCCAAGGACCCAACCTCGGCAACGGCATCAGAGTTTGCAACAGAGCCCTCTAGGCGCCGGACGGCAGCCGCGCCGAAATAGGGGGTAACCGATACGACTGCGGTGACAGCGAGGATAATTATCAACCTTATCCTTGCTGTCGCTACGGCCGGCCGCGCAGACTCTCTCGAGCCTCGCTAAAAACCACCAACTGCTCTGGCTCAGCCGCAAACCAGGCGTAGCTACCCCATGCAAGGCTATCGACGGTCTTCTTGAACGGTCCGGCGCTACGGTCGAGATAGGCTGTTACGAACGCGACATGCTCAGCCGGGAAGCCAGCTTGTGCGACAAGCTCCTCCAGCGCCTCCTTGCGACGTTGACTGATCGGTCCATCGGTCGCGACCACCTCCACGAACACCAGCAGCGGATGTGCCGGCCCAAGGTCGACTAGAATCGTGTCGGGCAGGTTCTTGTCAGCCTGGATCGCGAGGCCAATCGATCGCGCCAGCGCCTCGTCGCGCGCGACCACCTTGTTCCCGCTCTCGCTGAGAAACACGACGGAAGGGTCGGTCAGAAACGCGGGTGCGAACACCTCGACTACGGCCTTAGTGATTTCGGAACTCGGCCCAGGCTTCATTCGGCGTGTCTCCCCGTTGGGGAAGGTGACAAGTACCTGGTCGACGCTGACGCCCGCGCCCTGTCTAACAATCGCCAATCGTGCAAGCGCACCCTTACTCAAGGCCTCGGCTTGCCAAGCCGCGATCAGAGCCTGCAGCGCCTCGCCCGTGACGGCAGGATCAAACAAAGCGGCAAAGCTCGCCTTCAGAGCGTAGCGTGGCTTGCTCGATGTGGTGGGAAGGTCCGTGCGCTCGATCACCGCGCCGATTGCTACTAGCCCCTCGCGCAACGTCTCGTCGCGGATGGGCTCACGGGTATTGTCCTGATACCACCGCCGGCCCTCGATCTGGCTGCCAGTACGTAAGACCCCTGTCGCATACTCGCTGCGGCTCGCATTATCGACAAGGGCCGCCTGTTCGTTGGTCATGCGATAAACGTGCTTGGGACCGAGCATCGTCCCGCTGCCTTCGATCGCGTCGATATACAGCGCGACGAACACCGTGCTCGCGGCAAGCATCCGAGTTAAATAGGCGCGGTTGGGCGCGCCATCGGGGAAGATATCCTGCAAGCGGGCGTGAACCTCATCCCGGGTCAACATCGGCATCATGGCTCGATCTGTCCATAAAGCCGCTCCAGTTCGTGCTCGATCTCGGCACTGCTGGCTCCTCGTCTAACCAAGACCTCCACTTGTTTCATCACCGCAGGTGAGGGTAGGGGCAGCGCTTCCATTTCAAACGCGGACACGGCAACGCTGCCGTTGATGCAGCGGAAGAGCTGGTCAACGATCCGGCTGTTCAGCACCGCCGCAACCGTCGCCGGCGACACAGCAGGACATGCGACGGGGCGAACCATGTTTAGATGGTTCTCGACTACCACACCGCCGTGCTGGGCAACGAAATCGGCAGGCAACTCGGCCGCGATCAGTCGGCGCGCCTGCTCCTTGGCAGTGGTGCGCTGAACGAGGACGCAAGCTTCCTCAACCAACAGCCAGGCGTTGCCCCTCTCAATCTTGAAGTACGGCGCGTGATTGCGTTTCTCGGCTCGGAACGCGAACCGGCCATCCGCAGAAACAGCTTCAGCCCATATGAGCGGATGCACACTGCGGGCAGGACGCTGCCGCATTTGGTCCTTAAAGCGGTTCCACACCAAAGGCCCGGTGGACACGCTGTAGCCCCAATCGACAAGCCGCGCCGGCATAGTTTCTGCCTTGGCTATCAGCGCGCTGTGGCGCGGCTCACGCGGTGCAAGCCAAGGCTGCGATGCGGGGGAGGGGAGCCCGATGGTTCCATTACGGATGAGACGGGCCTCACGTTCGTTTTTAACCTCGATATAGTGGACTTGGGCCCGACCAGCCTTCGCACCACGCCTATACGCGGCCAGCAGCGTCTCTTGCAGCACGTCCTCAAACACGCCGCGACGCGCTTGAACAAAGTCGATCGCGGCCGGGGGAGCCTCCTTCGCTATCAACTCGCGGAGTGCGGAATAATAATGGCCCGACAGGAAGCTGGTGGGGGTGAGATAAGCGATCGTGCCGCCCTTCTTGGTCCAGCGCAGGGCAATATCGGTGAAGACGCCATAGAGGTTCGCATGGCCGTAAAGGCCACGCGCGAAGCGCTCGCGCTGTGCGGGGCTGAGGGTGACGCGCCCATACGGCGGATTACCAATCACCAGATCGAAGCGGGCGGTGGGCGCCTCGTCCAGCGTGTCAGCTACGCGCACCACAGTCGGCGCGGCGCGACCTGCGGCCGAAGTCACGTCCGCCAGCAACAGCTCGATCGCGTTCTGCCCGAAACCGGCGGCGTAGGAGTCTAGCTCCAGCCCGGACAAGCGCGCGCCGATCTGCCGTAGCACGAATGCCGGCTCGGCTTCGGGAAGTGCCGCAATCATCCGTTCGGCTGCAGGTAGCAGGAAAGCACCACCGCCGCTCGCCGGGTCGAGCACGCGAGCACAGGTCCAGTCGATCCCCTGTTCCTCGGCCATGTCGAGCAAACGGTTCGCTAGCGCCGGCGGTGTGTAGAATGCCCCCAAAGCCCCACGCTCCCTTGTAGCAAGCAAAGTCGTGTAGAGGCCTGTCAGAAAGTAGACGGCTTCGGTGATCGGCAGCGACGCAGCCTCGCGGCCCACCAACTGAGCCAACTCGGCAACTGCGAGGTCGAGCCGGCCATAAGGCTTGGCGAAAGGAGCGCTGATGCTCGCATGGGGTCGAGCCTCAGCGGCGTACGTCTCAATTGCGGCGCGAGTAAACAGTGCCGCCATGTCGCGACGCTTCGGCTCGGGAAGCGTCTCCGCCCACGCTCGCGCAAGCTGGCGGGCACGGGCCAGCTCGTAGCGCTGGGTATTTAGGTCCTGATGATTGCCGCGAGACACGTGCGCATAGCCGATTTGCATCGCGGCGTTCTGACACTGGATTCTTACACCTGTAAACCCATGGAAAGGCTCGACTCGGATTCCGGTGTCAAAACCGTCTGGTTGTGACACCAATCAAGGGGGCAACTAGTGGCCTCCTTGGCCGTCCCAGCTTACGACCGCACCCGCGACAAGACTCGTGCGGCCACCCCGATTTATACCTGAAGCTGCCGGCCATAGCGCGCGCCGTGGAAGGCGAAGACCAGCGCAAGGTGAGAGCTATGCCGGCACCATCCTCGCCGGCGACGAACAGATCCTGGGTCAGAACGACCCGCAGACTATGGGTCGAAAGGGTAGCGAGAGGAGAGTCCAGATGGGCGGTGGGCACATCAACCAGCCCCTTCCGCGCCGCAGCGAGAGCAATGCGCCGGTAGATCCCGGTGCCCCCCCGCCGGGTGAGAGGGGCATCGCCGACCGTGAAAGTGACCAGCAGGGCCGCGCCGTCTGCATCCTCATCGCCCCACCGGGCATCGGCCGCCTCCTTGGGCCGCGGACGGCGGCGGTCGACCCCAACCCGGGGAAACAACACGCCTTCGCTGATCCCGCTTTCCGAGCGCCAGCGCGCGATCCGGCGCATGGTATCGGCTGAGAGCCAGACCCAGGCGCCAAGACTCTCCTGAACAGTCTTGGAGCGGGGAGATGGAGCAGCCCGGTGCCATCGCCCTGCGGCCACAGATGCTTGATCTCCACGGTGGTGAGCTCGCTGACGCGCAGCCCGGCATCGTAGCCGAGCGACAGCAACGCCGCGTCGCGGACGCCCTGAACATCGGGGCTGCAGGCCTCGAGCAGTGCCGTAAACGTGAAGCCGCCGACGACGCCGAGCTCGCCGCCGAGCGCAGCGGCGCCGCCTGGCACTTCGCGGCACCCTGGCGACGGCGCTGCGCGCGCAGCTGTCGGTTTTCCTTATTCGCCGGATGATGAAGTTCTGTAAGTTCGCACACCTTTAAAGGCGGTTTTCAATTGACGGACAATCAAATGGCGGAATTTCTCACCTTAATTGCCGCATTAATTATGTCAGACCTGATTATGGAGGGTACGACAGAACCGGCGCGCGTGTCATCTAGCGGTATCATCCGCCGACGCCGCCAGCTGCGCGCGTCCTATTCTATCGCGATGTCGCAATGGTGGCGCGCCGAGCGACGGCCGATGCTCAGCATCCACTCGTAAGCGATTGAAGCTTCGATCAGCGTCTGGCGCCAAAATGCCTGCCCCAAAGCAGGGTGAGCAGTTGCGGCGGCAAGGAGGGCTTGCTGCGGTACATACGCGACCTCGCACGAGGTGAGCGCCTGAACGTTATGATCGGCAAGCCCCAACACGCTGTTCCGCAAGCCGATCGCATCACCTCGCATATGAACAGAAAGGATCTGTCGGCGTCCGTCGCGGGTGTCGCGGCTGCGGTAAACATAGCCGTTGATCAAGAGGCAGCAGTGCTCTGTCCTATCACCATCGCGAACGATGTGTTTTCCGCCTTCTACCTCCGCAAGGCGATGAGGGAGAGCTCTCACCACTGATTCAGCTTCTTGACTCAGAAACGTGTGCTTCGTCAGCCTTTTCAGAAATGGGTCGAATGAAGAATCATTAGAAGGCATGTCCTTCTCCGCTTCGATAAAAGAGGAAGTCCGACACCCTCCGCCAAGCGGCGCTGGATATCAGCGTCCGTGCGATATAACTTAACATGGATTGATTGCAGGGTGCCGAATATATTGGGCCAAACGGGTCAATTGCTCGGATAGTTTATCGACGCATCCGCCCGAGTGGACACCCTGATTTACCCGGCTTGGGTATCGGTCTGACGGTATCAGACGCAGTCTGGGCATGGCGCGCGCGGCTACGGGGTGTTTTCTGCCAACCGGGGGCGCCCTGTCGAGGCATCAGCGCGGTGGCGGCGTGCATCATGCCGAGTTCGGCCGACATTCCCAGTAGAGGAAGCGTTTGAAGTTGAACGCGATGTTGGCGAGACCGATCTTTGCCTTTGCACGCTCTATGCCGATGGTACGGATGAACAGGCCCATTCGGTGCTTCTGGGTGGCGAAGACATGCTCGACGGCGGAGCGGATCCTGGACCGGGCGGCATTGGCGCGCTGGCGCTGCCCGGGGAGCGGCTTCCCCGGCGCTCTGCGGAAGTGGATCTTCGAGATGAGCCCGGCGCGCAGGATGGCGCGTTCATTTTTCTGGCTGCGATAGGCCGTGTCTGCCCAGATTGCGCTGCCGGTGTTGGCCGGATCGATCAATTCCGGCAATTTCCGGCCGTCGTAACGGGCGGCGTCACTGGCCGACCAGGTACGAATGAAGCCATGGCGCTGGTCGATGCCGATATGCGACTTGTACCCGAACATGGGCGTGGGATTTCCGCCAGAAGTTTTCCATCCGCACCCTTCTTGCGCCGCCCCCGCTTGAGCGTCCAGCGCGCATCACGGTCTTTCTGTGCCAGCCTCGCCGGCTTCGCCGCCCAGGCCTTGGGAATGCCGCCGTCCCTGACAATGGAGCGCTCCTCGTCGGTCGTACGTTGGCGCGGAGCCGAGATGATGCTGGCATCCACGATCTGCCCGCCCATGGCCAGATAACCCAGCGACTTGAGGTGAGCGTCGAACCGAGCGAACAACGTCTCGATGGCATCGGCCCGAACCAGAGCTTCGCGAAAACGCCAGATCGTCGTCTCGTCCGGTGCGTTATCGCCATCGTCGAGCCCCAGGAAGCGACCGACGCTGCGGCGTTCCAGGATCTGGAACTCGGCTTGCGCGTCCGATAATCCGTAGAGTGTCTGCAGGATCAGCGTCTTGAACATCATGACTGCGTCAAGCGGCGGGCGACCGCCCCTGCGACCATCAGAACGCTGCAAGGCCGCATCCAGCGCGGGCCGGAATATCTCGAAGTCGATCAGACCGGCCAGCTTCTCCAGCGGATCGCCCGCCGCGGACAAGGCTGCATACCGCTCGTCGAGATCGAAAAAGCCACGCTGTGCCGACACTTCACGCCTCCATCGCTCAGCTCGATGGAATCACAATCCCGCACACACCGCCACAGGTAAATCAGGGTGTCCAGATGGGCATTGGAAACCTCCCTGCCGCCGTAGTTCGCATCTAACTTGTAGAAGTTTGCCGTGCTCAGCCCACGCTTGCGGCAAACCTCCACTGTTTGAAGTCCAGCCTCCTGCTCCTTGTTCATTCCGATAATCCGCGCCTCGGTGAAACGGCTCTTCCTCAGGCGTCTGCTTCTTCCTCGTAAACAGACTCTACATCAGAATCTGGCTTTCTTTTGATGGTAACCATCCGGTATTTAGCGAATGACTGTTTACGCCTCCTTAGAACGTGACTGCTAAGTCGGACGGATATAGAAGCCACGCTTTGCAACAGGGGGATTGAAATGAAGAAGGTGCTGATCGCTGTGGCCGCGATGGGGATAGCAACACAGGCGCACGCAGAACCAGTATGGGGCAAGGTCGAGTTCGGCATGACCCGCGCCGAGGTCGAGGCGCTGTATCCACGGGGGGAGGGCGTCGATTATCAGTCTAAAGCCATTGAAATTAGCGACGTGAGAATCACTGAGAAATGTCAGGCTGAGGCAAATATTCGCTTCGATGCTGGCGGAATGGTCAGTGAGGTCATGATTGCGGGAAACCCGTCAATGGGTGGCCGCTGCTCTAACGACGTTCTGACTGCGCTTTCTGCCAAATATGGTCAGCCGTCGAATTGGGACAACAGCGCAGGCAGCATTCTTGCTCGACAGGGGAAGGTCGCAATGTGGGCACGTTCCGATGGCGTCGCAATGCGGTTCAAGAAGTTCGAAAATGGCGTGTTCGGTGGTGGGGGATTGGCTAAGGCAAGCTGGGAACTCAGCTACACCAAGGCAGATAACATCGCGCTTTGACAAGCTGTTGCGTACCTGATTGCATAATGGTTTGGGCTGTGACCCAAACCATTATCTTATTTCTTCGCATTTTATATGAAACGGGATAAGCGTTCGGGCGAGCGCGAATTTTTTGGGGCGCTGTTGATGCCATTGATACCAATTGCCATTGTGCTGATTATTATAGTCGTACTCGGGAATTCTCTCGGACTTTCCCCCGGTTGGTCTATCGCTTTGGCATTTTGTATATTCGTCGCCGGCGTAGTGGCGCTGCTGGTGGCCGCGCAAAAACACATTGACCGAAAGAACGAGTTGGTCCGCGTCAAAGGTAGCGAACTGGTGGATAAGCATCTTCCAGCCCTGTTGCGTCGGCGACGGCAGCTTGTGAAAGTCGATGATTACGGCGTGGAGGACGCTTCGGCTTGGCAAAAAGAGGCAGAGCAGTTTTTTCACAAAGTAGTGAGCCCGACGCTCCCTAACCCGGCTGAGTATCGGGAGTTCCACAGCTTCTTCACCGCTGAAGTGCTTGGGCCGAAATTGGCTGCTGCTCTGAAAGAGCAAGCTGCTTCCCTGCCAAATCGGTTCACCAACGACATTGATCCTGTCGATTTTGAACACCTTTGCGCTGAACGTCTGCGCGCCATTGGTTGGAATGCCCGCGTGACTAAAGGCAGCGGCGATCAAGGAGCCGATATTGTGGCGACGAAGGGTGCCGACGTGATGGTGGTGCAGTGCAAGCGATACGCGAAGCCGGTAGGCAACAAAGCTATCCAAGAAATTGTCGGCGCTATGCGATTTTACGAAGCGGGCTTCGCTTTAGTGGTTGCCACGAACGGCTACACAAAGGCGGCCCAGCAATTGGCCAAAGTGAATGATGTGATGCTCGGCCACCACGACGATCTCGTGTTTGGATGGGCGCCGTATTCAGTGACGGCGGGGGCGCTGTGAGCCGCTACAGGTCGCAAGTCCTTGAGGTCATCAATCGCAACGCGCTGGTAAGTCTCGCGCTTGCAAAAGGGTTCAACGCCTTTCTCCCGGTATACGACGGTGGCGTCGATTTCATTCTCTACAATGAATCGACGGGTGACGTTCGGAAAGTTCAGCTGAAAGGCCGCTGGACCATCGATCAGAAGTATCTCAGCCGTGATATCTGGATTGCATTTCACGACAAAGGCCATTGGTATCTTGCACCGCATGACGAGATGGCGAGCATGGCTGTGGATTACGGGTTCACGAAAACGGCGTCATGGACACATGGACGCGCCTATAGCTGCCCTCGGCTCAGCAAGCAGATGCTAGCGGACATGGCGCCATATCGATTCCAGGACTTGGAAGATGTCAACGAAGCAGCGGCCGAGGAATGAGCAATCATCTTAGGGCAGCGGGCATAGTTTGAGGGCATAATACTTTAAGAACTAAGAAAGTCGGACGTTAGCTTCTTTCGCTTTAACAAGTAAATAAAAATAAATGGCTGGTTGCCTAAACAAGCTGTGAGGAACGTCGAAAATGTCAGGTGGGGATATCGTGCGATCATTTCTGTTAGGTGGGATTTTTCTGCTTTCGTCTGGGTGTGCGAATGCTGCGTCTCCTTATTATCTCGATTGCAGGGGTAAGATGGAAATTGACGATCTTGACGGTCAGGTGCGGGTATCTGACCTGCATTGGGCCTTCTTAATCGATGAGGCTGTGCCCGAAGTGAGGTCCCGAGAGGGATTGCACGGTCCATTCGTTGCAAGTTGCACAACAGGTTGTAACGGCGTGACGGTAAGCAATCAGTTTATCGAGTGGACCGAGAAAGTCACGTCTCCAGATCTGCCGGGCTTTGAAAGCCACACTCATAGTCAGATCAATCGAAAAACGGGTGCACTGGCACAAACAACATGGGTTGGCCCTGACAGGAATGCTGATCTAAATTCCAAGGCGACTTGGGCGACTTGCCGACGTTCATCCAAACCACCAAAACCTGACTAAAAGATCGCGCCGCGGGGCAGCACCGCGGCATCGCCACACTGTGACTCCAGACGGGCTCGATGCCAGCGGATACGACGTTCTTACGTTATCGGACCACATAGCTAACGCAGATTTTCTTCAGCGGCATGGCCGTTCGTCTTCAATAACCTATCACCCATCAGTTTCGGAACTAGCCCCCCCCCCCCCTGCAGCATGTTAACCCGGTGCCGTTCTCCTGCGGCATCCTGGTGTCGGCTCATCTCTCCAGCCATCCGCACCGCATCGGGGCCGCTCCCCCGACGGGGGAGCGGTCCAACTTTCAACCATTAAGATGCCCACGATTTCTTTGGAATTCGAATGCCGCGTGCTGGTTAATGCCGCTGCAGCGCTAGCACTGAGAGACCGACTGCCCCTTGACGCCGATCCGTTGGAGCCTTGCGGTATTTGTGTCTGAAGATGGCTCTTTGGTTCTCATGAAGCGTTGTTCCATCGAACGTCACCCCGATAGCGGGGGGCTTCACCAGGAGAGCAACCATGGCTGCTACCAAGACCACTACGAAGACCGCTTCTAAATCGGCTGCCACATCGAGCAAATCCTCCGGGACCGGAAAAGCGCGCCCGGCTTCAAGGGCAGCACGTAAGTCTGCTCGCGCCGCTGCTAAGCCAGCTGATGCGATCAAGCTGCTCAAGGACGATCACAAGGAAGTGAAAGCTTATTTCAAGGAATATGAAACGCTCGAGGATGACGCCGAGAAACAAGCGCTATCCGACAAAATCTGCATAGCCCTGACCGTCCATGCCCAGATCGAGGAAGAGATTTTCTATCCCGCAGCCCGGGCGGCAATTGATGACGACGATCTTCTCGACGAGGCCGAAGTCGAGCATGCGTCAGCCAAACAACTGATCGCGGAAATCCAGGCGATGAAAGCGGGTGATCGCCTGTTTGACGCCAAGGTGACGGTGCTGGGGGAATACATCGAACACCACGTCGAGGAAGAAGAGAAAGAGATGTTTCCAGAGAGCCGGGACAGTGATCTCGACCTGAAGGAACTGGGGAAACAGCTTGCTGAGCGCAAAGCGAAGCTCATGGCGGAATTGGGACTATAACGTCCATGGCAACCGGGCCGGCGGAGTTGCTCGATTGTGTGGTAGTTGGCGGAGGTCCCGCCGGGCTCACAGCGGCAATTCACCTGGGTAGATACCATCTTTCCGTCGTCATGGTGGACGAGGGACGGAGCCGGGCGGCGCAGATACCTTTGACGCGAAATCACGCCGGTTTTCCGGACGGGGTATCAGGTGAAGAGCTGCTGGTGCGCATGCGCCAGCAAGCTTTGCATTATGGGGTTAGAGCGCTCAAAGGCAGGGTGACCAAGTTATCGCGGCATGGGGCCCATTTTGATGCTACCATTGGCGGAGAGGTTCTTAGTGCCCGATCCGTGCTGCTGGCAACCGGGGTCATCAACCGCCGCCCCCCGATGATCGACAAGGAAACCCACGACCGCGGGCTTGCGCGAGGGCTTCTTCGGTACTGCCCCGTGTGCGACGGATACGAAGTGACCGATCAACGCATCGCCGTCTTTGGCTCGGGCGAGCGTGCGCTTGCCGAAGCTCGATTTCTCCGCAGCTTTAGCCGCGACGTGACCGTGGTCGCCGATGATCCTCACTTTGCTTGGACCGCGCACCAGCGGGCAGAGCTGGCGGCTGCCGGCGTCACGTTGATTTCGATGATCCATTCTCTGACGGTGGCAGAGGCAGGGATTGTTGTTGAAACGCTTGTCGGCAGGCATATTTTCGATACGCTCTACCCTGCGCTCGGCTCCACCATCAACTCGCAGCTTGCCCGGGATGCCGGCGCGGATGTATCGGATGAAGGGTGCCTGATGGTTGATGCGCATCAGCGAACCAATGTACCAGGTCTATACGCCGCAGGCGACGTAGTTCTCGGACTGGACCAGATCAGCCATGCGATGGGCGAAGGGGGCGTCGCGGCCACGACCATGAGGAATGACCTGGCCCTTATGACTCCGCTTTTTCGATAGTGCGCCAGAAGGTCGTGGCAAAGTCTCGGTCATACCACACACGCCAAGCGCGATTGTTCGAGCAGGTCCAGCAGCTTCTGCGGGGTCGGCAGATTTCCAGCTTCGATGCTGCCATCGAGTTTTTGAAAACCGAATGACATGGTCACGCCCATCCCACTTCCTAGGGCACGTACGCCTTCGTCGATCGGCTTTTCGATCTCCGCGATCGGAAACCGCGCATAGTAGTTCGAGGGAGCGAGTACGGTCAGGTCGATTCGCTCTGCATCTAGCAACTCGCACAATCGCCCCGGGCGATCATTTCGAGCAAGGAGCCACAGACAGGCGTAACCTACGATTTCCACGGCAGCGTATAGCGGATTGTCGCTCGCGATCTTAAGTTCGATCAGTTCGAAATGGTTCTCACCGTGACGACGCGCGAGGTCAATCGCGCGGCGTCCATCGCCCGCTCCTTCAACCAAGCCGGAAGCTACGGGGATCTGATTTGCCCAATCTTTTCGATCCAGAGCTACACAGGCAGCAGCGATGGCGCGTTCGATGACGACCTCGGGACTTCGATTAAGCGGGGCAATCCGCGGCTGAAGGCTGGGCCAACGCCAGTTTTGTTTCGAACGATCCTTGTTGGCCGTGGCGTTGCTTGCCAGATAATTATGACGGATGGTCTCGAAGATTGCTATCACCAGCTGGCGTCCATCGAACGGAAGCAGCTTCAGCACCGCTGATCGGTGACGCAAGTTGCTTATGGACAGCGCTCCCGAAACGGTACCTTCGACACCGTCCATCAGCGACTTGGGCTGGTCGGAATGTCTGCAAGTGGTCATTGGCGCTTTCTACAGCGAAAATGCCCCGCTGCAAAAATCATCGACTACATTGGCGGTTTATGCGCCCTTCTGCTGGCGCAGCCTTCATGCTCGATCACCGATCAACGAACGGCTTAGGGAGCGGCGGCCCGGATTTAGTCGGACCGCCGCTTGGGATTAAGCGATGCCCGCGCCGCCAGTCACGCCGTAGACTTCTCCGGTGATGTAGCTGCCCTCCTGCGAGGCGAGCAGGACATAGACCGGTGCGATCTCCACCGGTTGACCTGGGCGGCCAAACTGGCTTTGCTCGCCGAACTTGGCGACCTTGTCCTGCGGTTGGCCGCCGCTCGACTGCAGCACGGTCCAGAACGGACCCGGTGCCACCACATTGGCGCGGATGCCCTTTTCGATCAGCTGCTTGGCAAGCGCCTTGGTATAGGCGACAATCCCTGCCTTCGTGGTGGCATAGTCCAGCAGGATGTCCGAGGGCTCGTACGCCTGCACCGATGCGGTGGTAATCACGGATGCACCGGCCGGCAGGTGCGGCACGGCGGCCTGCGCGATCCAGTGAAGCGCGTAGAGATTGGTCTTGAGCGTTTTGTCGAAATCCTCCGAGCTGACCTCGGCGATGTTCTCGCGGTACTGCTGCCTTCCCGCGTTGATCACGAGAATGTCGAGCCCGCCAAGGCCGTTCACGGCCTCTTCGACAAGCTGCCGGCTCCAGGCTTCGTCGGTGATGTCCCCGGGCAGCGCTATGGCCTTGCGGCCTTCGGCTTCAATGAGAGCGATCACCTCCTGCGCGTCCTTCTCCTCGCTGGGCAGGTAGGAGATTGCGACGTCAGCGCCTTCCCGTGCATAGGCGATTGCTGCAGCGCGGCCGATGCCGGAATCGCCGCCGGTCACCAGGGCCTTTCGGCCCTTGAGTTTGCCTGCGCCGACATAGCTTTCCTCGCCATGGTCGGGCTTGGGGTCCATCTCCGCAGCGATGCCGGGAACGGGCTGCGGCTGCTCGGGAAAGGGCGGCTTGGGATACTGTGTGCGGGGATCTTGCAGCGCAAGGCGGTCAGCCATGATAGCTCCTGTAGGTTGAACGGTCGCGGCGTTTCGGAGGCCCGCAGACGGGAAATTAAGGGCGGAGCAGCGATCCGGTTCCAACTCGGCGCAGGAAACCCGATTTAGCACGAACCGTTTTCGCTTGGATCAGGATGGGCCGACGTTCGTTACGCCAGTCTACACCAACGCGATGAAAGACGCCGCCATCACACCTGCTTCCCGACATCCCCGCAGCCCGATCCGAGACGATGCGGGCTATCTCGATCTTCAGGAATACGGCGCACTGGGCGAGGGGCGTTCGGTCGCGATGACAGGCGCTGACGGGGCGATCGACTGGTGGTGCGTGCCGAACCTCGATTCTCCGCCGCTGTTCGACCGTTTGCTCGATCCGGAGGCTGGCGGGTTCTTCAGCATCGCGCCGGTCATGGCATTCACCGTAGAGCGCGCCTACCGCGCCGAAAGCAATGTGCTGGAGACAGTGTTCTCGACAGCCACCGGGAAGGCGGTCCTGGTGGAGTCCCTCAACAGCGGAACCGCCGGCCGTCTGCCCTGGTGTGAACTTGCGAGGCGGGTCGAGGGCTTGGAGGGCAAGGTTGATTTCAGGATTGAACTGCGCTTCGGCCGCCGCGCGGGGCTTGTCTCGCCCTACGTACAGAAGATCGGGCCGCGCAGCGTCTTTCATGTCGGCGCCGTGCTGGGACTTTTCCTGCATAGCGACGGCATTCGGATCGACCGTTCGGACGACTGCGGGGTCGAAGCAGGCTTTACGGTCGGGGCAGGCGCCTGGGAACTGGCAGCGATCGTCGCGGGCGAGGACGAGCCACTGGTCGCGCCTTCGATCAAACAGATCAGCGAGCGTCTGGACATATCGGATCAGGAATGGCGCATCTGGGCGTCCCGCATTGCGTACGACGGCCCACAACGCCGGCTGCTCATGCGCAATGCGCTCGCCCTCAAGCTGCTGCTCTATTCACCCAGCGGCGCCATCGCCGCGGCGGCAACATCCTCCTTGCCCGAACGGGTTGGCGGTACGAAGAACTGGGATTATCGCTACGCCTGGGTCCGCGACGCCGGGTACACGATCAAGGCGTTCCTTGCGATCGGCGCGGAAGCGGAAGCCAAGGCCGCGTTCACCTGGCTGCTGAAGCAGCTTGATGAGGCGGGGCCGGCGGTCTGCTATTCGCTGTCGGGCGGACCGGCGCCCGAGGACCGGCGGATTGACGTGCCCGGCTATCGCCGGTCGCAGCCCGTCGTCACCGGCAATCGCGCTACAGACCAGCTGCAGCATGGAATATATGGAGACATCTTTGAGACGGCTTCTCGTTTCGTCGCCTGCGGCAATATCTTGGATGCGAGGACAGCGCGGACCCTCTCCGATCTCGCAGATATCTGCGCCGACACCTGGATGCAGAAGGACGCCGGCATCTGGGAGCTGCCCGAAGTTCAGCATTACACGATGTCCAAGGTAAGCTGCTGGCAAGCCTTGGCGCGCGCGGTCGAACTTGCGGATCAAGGGCAGCTCCCTACCACCTGCCGCGACCGCTGGTCGCGCGAGCGCGATCGCATCGCGTGGTGGATCGATGAGCACTGCTGGTCCGAGGATGTGGGCGCCTACACATTCTATCCTGGCACTAGGCGTCACCTCAAGGTTTGTGCGCCAGACAACGATTTGGCAGACATAATGCGAACATCGGC
>NZ_BLJH01000029.1:0-49801 GCF_009811895.1 Novosphingobium sp. TCA1
TGCCCGCGCGGTCGAACACGAGTTCGTAGAGCGCCGGGAGGAACACGAGGGTAAGGATCGTAGCGACCATCAGCCCGCCCATGATCGCCCAGGCCATAGGCCCCCAGAACGTCGAGCGGGTCAGCGGTATCATCGCGAGGATGGCGGCGAGCGCGGTGAGCATGATCGGGCGCAGGCGATGCACCGCCGCTTCGCGCACCGCCTCGCGCATGGAGAGGCCGTGGCCCGACAGCGCGTCGATCTGCGCGATCAGGATCACCGAATTGCGCAGCACCATGCCGAACAGCGCCAGCGAGCCCAGCATGGCGACGAAGCCGAACGGGATGCGGAACAGCGCCATGATCAGCGCCACGCCGATCAGCGCGAGCGGCCCGGTCGCCAGCACCACGAGCATGCGCTTGACGTTCTGGAGCTGCAGCATCAGCAGGACCACGATCACCATCATCGCGGCAGGCACTGCGGCCATCGTGGCGCGCTGGTTGATGCTGCTCTGCTCCTGCGAGCCGCCGTTTACCAGCGACGCGCCTGCGGGAAGGTCCTGGCGCAGGGCCTCGACCTGGGGTTCGAGGCGCTTGGTGAGGTCGGTGGCCTGCTCGCCCTCGACGTCGGCGGCGATGGTGATCGTCGCCTGCCGGTTGCGCCGGTAGAGCAACGCCGGCTCGCTGCTCGCGGTGACCCGGCCCAGCTGCGACAGCGCCACGGGACCGCTCTGCGTGGCGATCGGCAGGTTGGCGATCCGGCCGAGGTCGGTGCGCTCTGCGGTGTCGAGGCGCATGACGACATCGAGCGCCAGATCGCGGTCGCGGTAGGTGGTGACGCCGGCCCCGGCGATCGCTGCCTGCAGGGTCTTCTGCACCGCCTCGGTGGAAAGGCCGAGGGCACGCACCTTGTCCTGGTCGAGATCGACGCGGACCGCCTTGAGCGGCTCGCCGAGATCGCTGTTCACGTCGCGCGAATGGCTGTCCGCGCGGACAACCGCTTCCAGCTTCTCGGCGAAAGGTGTCAGCGCATCGAGATCCGGGCCGGCTAGGCGATACTGCACCGGCTGGCCGACGGAAGGTCCGTTCTCCAGCCTGCTGACGCGCCCGCGCGCCTCGGGGAATTGTGCCGCGAACAGGTCCTGCACGTGCGCGATGACGTCCTCACGGGCTTCCTCGTCCTTCGTCTGGAGGACCAGTTCGGCGAGCGTGATGTCGGGCGTCTGCACATTCAGCGGCAGGTAGAAGCGCGGCGATCCGCCGCCCACGTAGCTCGTGACCGAGATCACGCGCTCATCCTTCGCCAGCAGCTTTTCCATGCGCGCTGCGACGGCCTGGGTCTGGGCGAAGCTGGCGTTCTGGGAAAGCTGCAGGTCGACCACCAACTCGGGCCGGTCGGATGCCGGGAAGAACTGGCGCGGCACGCCGAACTGGAACAGGAACACGGAGCCCACGAACAGTGCGGCGGCCGCAGCGACGACGGTCTTGCGGCGATCGAGGCAGCGGTCGAGCGCGCGGCGGAACCAGCGGTAGAAACGGCCTTCGTACTGCTCCTCGGGCTCGCCCGCGTCGTCTCGCGCGTCGGCGCGCTGGGGCAGCAGGTGATAGGCGAGGAACGGCGTGAAGATCACCGCGACGAACCACGACAGCACCAGCGACAGTGCGATGACCTGGAACAGCGAGATAACGTACTCGCTCGCCGTCGCCTTCGACATCGCGATCGGCAGGAAGCCCGCGACGGTGATGAGCGTGCCGACCAGCATCGGGATCGCGGTGGTGGTGTAGGCGCTGATCGCGGCGCGGGTGCGGGTCCACCCGGCCTCGAGATGGGTGCTTACCGCCTCGACCACGATGATCGCATCGTCGACCAGCAGGCCCAGCGCGATGATGAGTGCACCCAGCGAAATGCGCTGCAGGTCGATGCCCATGTAGCTCATGCCCGCGAAAGTCATCGCCAGCACCAGCGGGATGCACAGTGCGACGACGATGCCGGGCCGCCAGCCGAGCGACAGGAAGTTGACGACGAGCACGATCACCACCGCCTCGAGCAGCGAGCGGGTGAACTCTCCGACGGACTCGTCCACCACTTTGGTCTGGTCCGACACGGTCTGGATTTCGACGCCGACCGGCAGTTCGTCCTGATACGAAGCCACTGTCTGCTTCAGGTTCTTGCCCAGCCGGGCGACGTTGCCGTCGTCGCGCAGGCTGATGCCCACGCCCACCGCGTCCTCGCCGCCGAACCGCATCCTGAAGGTGGCGGGGTCCTTGGTCGTGCGTTCGACTTTGGCGATGGCGTCGAGGCGCACGCTCTTGCCGTTGGCGAAGATCGGCGTCGCCGCAATCGCCTCGAGCGAGCCGTAGGCGCCGGCAACTTGCAGCCGCACGCGTTCGGCGCCAGCATCGACGGTGCCCGAGGCGGAGACGGCGTTGGTGCCGTCCAGCGCGTCGGCGATCGCCTGCGAAGAAATGCCCAGCATCGCCAGCCGCGCACTGTCGTAGGTCACGTAGACGGCCTCGTCCTGCGCACCGATCACTTCGGTCTTGGCGACGTCGGGCAGCGCCTGGATGCGGTCGCGCAGCGTTTCGGCGTAGCGCTTGAGGGTGGGATAGGCGAAGCCGGGGCCGGTGACCGCGTAGATGTTGCCGTAAGTGGTCCCGAACTCGTCGTTGAATGCAGGACCGACGACGTCGTCGGGCAGGTCGGCGCGGTGGTCCGTCACGGTCTTGCGCACGGTGTACCAGATGTCCGGCACCGCGCTGCCCTTGACCGTGGAGATCAGCGTGACGTTGAGCGTCGCCTGGCCGGGGCGGGCCTTGCTCTTGACGTAGTCGATGTCGGGGATGTTCTCGGTCAGCACCGTCTCGATCGGCTTGATGACCTGCTCGGCCATCTGGTCGGCGGTCGCGCCGGGCCAGCCGACGGTGATCATCATGGTCTTGACGGTGAACTCGGGGTCTTCCTTGCGCCCGAGCGAAAGGTACGACAGCAGCCCCGCCACCGACGCGATGGCGAGCAGGAACCCGACGAGCTGCTGGTGGCCGAGCGCCCAGCGCGAAAGGTTGAAGCCGCTCACGAGGCAGGCACCTCGGCGATGCGGACCTTTTCGCCAGGGCGCAGCAGGTGGATGCCGGCGGTGACGATCGTCTCGCCGGGACGCAGGCCGGACAGGACCGTAAGGTTGCCGCCGCTCGCTTGCCCCACCTTCACCGCCCGTGGCCGGACGGTCATCGTGCGCCGGTCGACGACCCAGGCCTGCGCCTTGTCGTGGCCTTGAGCGTCTTGGCCTTGCGCGATCGCGGTGAGGGGCACGAGGATGCCGCTTGCCGCGCTCTCGTCCTCGATGCGCAGTTCGGCGGTCTCGCCCATCCTCAGCGTCTTGCCGGGGGCGATGATGGAGAAGCGGGCAGCGAACGTGCGGGTCGCGGGATCGGCGGCGCCGGCGATGCTGCGCAGCTTCACCGCGTACTTGCGCGAGGGATCGCTCCACAGCGTGACGCTGAGCCGCTTCGCGCGCTGCACGGGGCCGAGCCCGCCCTCGGACAGCGAGACGGCGACTTCGGGTCGGGAGGGATCGGCGAAGGTCAGAACCGCCTGTCCCGCGCCCACGACCTGTCCCACCTCGCCCTCGACTTGCGTGACCACGCCCGCACGCGGTGCGGTCAGGACGGTGCGGCCGACTTGCGCGGCGGCGGTGCCGCGCTGCGCCCCTGCGGCGCGCAGCTGCGCCTGAGCCTGATCGGTGGCGGCCTTCTGCTGGTCGAACTCGGCCTGCGAAATGAACCCTTGCGCGAGCAGGTCGCGCGAGCGTGCGAGATCGGCGGCTTGCGTCGCTGCCGCCGACCGGGCCGCGCCGGTCTGCGCGGCGGCGCTGTCGAGCGCGCGGGCATAGTCGCTGCCATCGAGGCGGAACAGCACCTGACCGGCGCGCACGCTGTCGCCGGCGTTGACCGCCCGCTCGACGATCCGACCGGCCACCTGGAAGCCCAATTGGCTCTCGAAGGCGGAGCGGACTTCACCGGCATAGGTGATCGCGCTTCGGCCGGAGTTCGCGGTGAGCTGCACGACGGAGACCGCCCGCCGTTCGTCCTTGGCCGGGGGTGCCTCGTGACATGCGGAGAGAAGAAGCGCCGCCAGCGGCACAACCAGGGCAAGACGCGCCATTGTGATCCCTTGCTTGAAGCCCTGTAAAGACAGGGAAATTGCCGTAGGAGGCGGGGCAAATGGCGGGGGCGGGCAACAACGCGATGAGCGCCTGGTAACAGCTTGTAACCGCCTTGGACGCCGCTACCTTCCGGCGTGCTCGAACGGCGGCGGGACCTCGCCGGGGGCAAGCAGCCGGAACGCGAAGGGATAGTCTCGGCCGTTCCAGCGCACCGTGACGCGCACGTCCTGCCCCCCGCCGGAGCGCGGCAGGGCGGCGGTCACGATCCGGCCGCCGAAGCTGGCCTCGGGATCGACCGTCGTGGTCTGCAGGATCTGTCCGTCGATCTGCTGCATCGTGTAGTCGAGCCGCTGCTGGATCGAGCCTATCGCCATTGCGCCGCCCGCGACCGCCAGGGCCGCGCCAGCTTGACCGGCGCGGTTGTCCTCCCACACGATGGTGCGCGAGACCACGCCGTGCGGGGTCGCGACATGGCCGTGGTAGGCGTAGCGCTCGCCGCTCGACGAGGCGGAGACCGCGGCCAGCGTGCCCGCGACGAGCGCGGTGCCGATCCGGGCGCGACGGGCCTTGCTTTCGGCAGCCTCTGCCAGCCCATCGTGGCTTTGCACGGCGAGAGGCTGGTATCCGAGCGAGACGCTGACGTTCTCGACGCCGATATTGGCGGGACCGTTGCCCCGGTTGTAGACCGCCACATCGAAGACGAGCGCGCCGTTCTCGATCGGGCGCGGGGTGATCTGCACCGCGCCATCGGGGGCCTGCAGGTCGACCGTTGGCACGCCGCGCGTGAAGCGGGCGGTCTCGTGGCCTATGCTCACCGGATAGAGGCTCGGCGGCGACGCGGCGAGGGCGGGGTTTGCGGCCAGCGCGAGGATGGCCGCGGCAACGACATGCTTCATGAGATGACACCATTGTGAAGGGGGGGGTGTGCGGCGCGGCATGCCCTGGGGAAGGATGCCACGCCGCACCGGCGCGCCCGAGGCGGGGGCGGGGGGTAGAAGGCGCGCCGAAACCGAAAGATCTACCAGACGCGCGGAACGGTCCGCACGATCACGCCGGTGGTGCGCGATGCCAGCACGATGCTGCCGTTGGCGTAGATCCAGGCGTGTCCCGCAGGTGCTACGGCCAGTCCGTAGTAGCCCGGGTTGACGACGTAATAGCGCCGCAGTTCCACCGGCAGGACAGCGCCCACCACCCAGACCCGGCCATAATAGGCGCTTGCGACGGGGTAGTAGCCATAGCCGGGCGCGAAATAGTATCCGCGCCGGACACCGACATAGCCGACGAAGTCGGGATGCCCGTGCCACCAGCCGGGATTGCCCGGATACCAGCGGACCGGCGGTGCGGGTCGCACTACGGTCACCGGCGGGCGGACATATACAGGCGGCGGCGCATGGACTGGCGGATGACCGTGCCCCGGCGGCGGGGCATGGCCGTGCGGAGGCGGCGGGTTATGGCCATGCGGCGGCGGGCGATGGTCATCGGCGGTGGCGGGCGAGAGGGCAAGCATCGACACCGCTAGGACGGCGAGGCTGCCGGCCCGCAGCGCCCTGCGCTTCATGACTGTGGACCAGGACGATCTTGGCATCGGGACTTCTCCGGTTGGCTACCCGAAGAAGATTGCCGCCTTTGCGCAACAACGTGATCTGCACATGGTAACACCGTGTAACGCCCACCGCTCCCGCGGCGCCGGTCAGGCGGCGGGCAAGTCCACCGAGGCGCTGAAGCCTCCCCCGTCGCGATTGCCGAGCGTCAGCGTCCCGCCATGTTGCTGGGCCAGGGCATCGACGATCGCGAGCCCGAGCCCGGCTCCGCCGGTGTGGCGCGCACGCGAATGGTCGAGCCGGTGGAACGGGCGCGTCAGGTCCTTGAGGTCCGCTTCGGGCACGCCCGGTCCGTCGTCGTCGACACGGATCTCGATGCGGCCCTGGTGTTCGTGGACGGACAGGCGGGCCCGTTCGCCATACCGCACGGCATTGTCGACGAGGTTCGCCATGATACGCTGCATCGCCAGCGGATCGATCCGCACGACAGGGCCGGTCGGCGGCAGCGACGTCACCGTGACGTCTTCGCCCTGGGCTGCGCGCGCTTCCAGTACAGCGCTCACCATGGCGCCGATGTCGGTCGTCTCGTGGACGGGGCGCGGCGGCGTCGCGGAATCGCGCGCGAAAGTCAGGGTGTCGTCGAGCAGCGCGCTCATCTCGCCAAGGTCCGCCATCGCCAGCGCACGCTGGCGAGGGTCGCCGATGTAGTCGGCGCGAAGCTCCAACCGGGTGAGGTAGGTGCGGTAATCATGCGCGACTGCCGCGAGGAACCCCGTCCGCTCCTCCACCAGGTCGCGCAGGCGGCGGCGCATGTTGTTGAAGGCGATCGAGAGTTGCTGGATCTCGTGGGCACCGGTCACGGGAAGATCGGGGGCGGACAGGCTGGCACCGTCTTTCTCGAGCGCACGGGCAAGGCGGGAGAGCGGACGCGTGGTCAGGCCCGCGATCAGGACGACGACAAGCACGCTCGCCGCCGAGACGCCGATCAGGATGGCGTTCAGGCTCATCACGAACCCGGCGATCGCCGGGGGCGTGGTGCGCTCGATGATCAGTACGGTGCCATCGTTCAGACGCACCCGCACGCGGATCGGGCTTTCGGAGTACTGGCGACCTCGGCCCAGGTTGGTCAGTCGTGCATCGGGTGGAAAGTCGACGTGGAACGGCCGCCCCTGCAGGGCGGCGCGATAGGCGGCGCTGGGTGCCCGCAGGTCGACGTGGGCGTTGTCGTCGCGAGGCACGCTGTCACCCAGCATGACCAGCGTGGTGTTGATGCTGAGGCCGCGCAGCACTGCTTCGCGGGCAAAAGGCGGGGTCGCTTCGACGGCGATGGCGATCGCCCGTGCCTCTTCGGCCGGTACCAGCCGGAACAGCTCGGCGTCGGGCTGGTTCTGCTTGCTGGAAATCAGGGCGATGGTCAGGCCGACCACGACAAGGTGGACAACTACGATCAGGCCTACCCGCACCCGCAGGCCATCGACCGGGCGCAGCCAGCGCATCGTCAGATCTTCAGTACGCTGGGCGCGAACAGATAGCCATCGCCGCGCACGGTGCGGATCATCACGGGTTCGCGCGGATCGTCCCCCAGCTTGCGGCGCAGGCGGCTGAGCTGCACATCGATGGCCCGGTCGTAAGGCGTTGCCATGCGCCCGCGCGTCATGTCGAGCAGCAGGTCGCGGCTCAGCACGCGGCGTGGGTGCATCACGAGTGCATGGAGCAGGTCGAACTCACCCGTGCTCAGGGTGACTGGGCGGCCGTCGGGGTCGATCAGGTCGCGGGAATCGACGGCGAGCGTCCAGCCCGCGAAGCGGTAGAGTTCCGCCCCGGGGCTCTCGATCGCCTGCCCGGGCGCCTTGGTCCGGCGCAGGATCGCGCGCAGGCGCGCCAGCAGCTCGCGCGAGTTGAAGGGCTTGGGCAGATAATCGTCGGCGCCGCACTCGAGGCCGATGATCCGGTCGATGTCGTCGCCCTTGGCAGTGACGATCAGGATCGGCAACTGCGGAACCTTGACGCGCAGGGTCTGGCAGATGGAAAGCCCGCTCTCGCCCGGCAGCATAAGGTCAAGGATCAGGCAGTCGAGCGAAGGCACGTCGGCCTGACGGAAGAACGCGGCGGAATCGCCATAACCTTCCACCACGAAGCCGTTGGCCCTGAGGACTTCGGCGACCAGGTCGCGAATGGCGACGTCGTCCTCGATGATGGCGATCGTTCCTTCGGAATCCATGGGGTCCTGACCTTGTGGAATTCAGCCGTGCCGGCCTCCTATGTCCTTCATGCTAGAGCATGATCCGGTCGGTTCAACCGCATCATGCTCTGCATTTCGGTGGCTGGTTGCACGCTGGCTTATTTGCCATACTTGGCCATGGCGGCGCGCAGTTCCGCGGGGGTGACCTTGCCGTCCTTATCGGCGTCGATCATCGTGAAGCCCCGCTCGCGCCGACCGGCGGCCTTCCATTCCGCGAGGTCGAGAGCGCCGTCCGAGTTCGTGTCGACCTTCATGAAGGCGTCGCGGGCCTTGTCGGCTGCGGAGGGATCCTGGGCGTGGGCGGCGGAAAACGGCAGGCTGGCTGCCAGTATCAGCAATGTCAGTTTCAGTTTCATCGTGTCACTCCAGATGAGCCCGGAATCGAGCTGAGGATCCAATAGCGGCGCGGTTCCGTGCGCATTGGGCACGATTGTTCCTGCTTGTAACAGTTTGTGCAGCAGGGCGTCGAAAGCACGTCTCGCGATCTTTGCGAAAAATTTCGCACCAGACCGACGGAAGTTCGCTCAAGCTGTATTCAAGGAAGGCGGCCCATTGATCTGCCACCCGCTGAGTGAGGTGGTCCCGGTTTTCTGGGCAGGGTGTTATGCTACTCCCGACCTGAAGGATTGGTACGTGAATGACCACGACGAGGAAGCGCTACAGCGCGGATTTCAAGGCGAAGGTGGCGGTCGAGGCGATCCGTGGCGACCTGACGCTGGCGGAACTGGCACCAAGCATGTCGGGATGATCGACGTGCTGGTGCTGCCCGCGCTCGGTATCACTCCTTGACCCCATCCTCGAGAAGGCCACGCGAGATCGCTACCATTAAACGTTGATCCCCAGCATCGTCAATGTAGCCGGTAGCAAACCCGAGATCGCAGGATTGCAGCGTTCGCCGAGCTATCAAGGAACGAGCTGGAATCTGAACATGAGGTCACGCAAATGACCGGCAGCTTTCGGCATCATCGGCCTTTCTGGGCCCGCGAACGACTAACGTTGGTCGGTAGGCGACCTGCGTTGTAAAGATGTAGCCGGCTTGACCGGTGTCTTCTTCAGGCGTCTGCACGACGTGATAGGGGCGATTGGCGAAGTAGCGCTCACCTTCGAATGAGTCGGATCAATCCAGCAGCGACGAACTCTGCAGTCAGGCGGTTACTGGAACACCTTGCACCTTGGCGATGCCGTCGACGTCCGACGCCGGAAAGGACTCGATACGCCCGCCCACCTTCTCGCTCACATTTCGCCGCTCGGATGGGCACACACCCTGCTCACCGGCGAGTACCTTTGGCCCAAGGACGCCAGTGCTTAGGGTGTCAGTCCGCCCTCAGCCGGAACCGACCCCATGTCGGGGGCGGGGCGATGACTGCATAGAAGTCAGTCGATCGTCTTGTCGGCGACGACGCGCGCGCGTTGATCCGGGAACAGATCAGCCAGCACAGCGCCGGGTTGCACGCGGCGCTGGCGAAATCCGATCAGCAATCGGCCTTCTCGAGATGGTACGAGACGATCCGCGCAATCGAGGAATTCATCAACCTGCCGCGCCTCGGCCTGATGTCGGCTGACACCATGCGGCGGATCGCCGTCTGGCGCTTGGTAAGCGCGATCAGTGAAGGGTATTGTTTCGCAGGGGCGGGGTCGATCGCCGCTGCGAGCGTGCCAAGGAAATCGCCGATGCCCTCTGGGGTGAGACCGATGAAAACGGGGCGCTCCTGCGTATTACCTTCACCATCGGCACTACGCCCTGCACGCGCCAGGGTGTGACCGGGATCTACCGGCGGATCGCACTTACGGCCGCGCGTCCCGGGCTAGGGATTGCCGCGTTATAGAGGGTGAATTTGGCCGCCGTCCTTGTAAATATCGGCGGGCCGGTGCGCTGTGCATAGCGCCTCCACACAAAATTCATAATCGGTACTGCCAATAGGGATGCTGCGTAGAGGGGCCGCGGCAGCTTTATCGCAAACGGCTTCAACGTGTCCCGGATGGCGTCCCGTCTGTCGATTTTTTCCAAGGAATTACATGACGTTTTCGCGCCCTTCAGACAGGCCACTCAAGACACCGATTTCAGAGGGGGAATGCTTGAAGAACGGAAACCTGCCCGCTATGCGGACTGGAAAGCAGGCTCTCCTGTTGGTAGTGGGAGCCAGTTTGGTGGTGGCCCAGACGGCCTGCTCCCGGGGCGCCGCGAAAGTCGATAGGACATACGCGCAGCCGCCGCTTCTCAGTTCCGATGCATCGGCTGCGCTGGGACAACAGATCACCGCTCTGGGACAAGGCTTTGACGGTGACATCGGCATTGCGGTCGAGGACGTGCAGACGGGCGCAGTCGCCGAATTTGACGGTCGCACCTTCTTTCCGCAGCAGAGCGTGAGCAAGTTTTGGGTAGCGCTTGCTGCACTCGACGCAGCTGACCGTGGCAGAATAAAGCTGGACACGCCCGTTGTGCTGACACCATCAGACCTGACCCTCTTTCATCAGCCTATAGCGAATGAGATCCGCACCGCCGGGCGATACCGCACCACTCTTGGTGCCCTTATGAGCCGTGCACTGCAGCAGAGCGACAACACCTGTAATGACTTCATATTGCGGGCAATCGGCGGGCCCGGGTCGGTGCGAGCGTTCATTGATGCCAACAACATAGCCGGTGTTCGGTTCGGCCCGGGCGAGCGACTGATGCAGAGCCGCATCGCCGGCCTGACCTGGCACCAGGAATACTCTCTCGGCGACGCATTCTTTCGCGCCCGAGCTCAGGTTCCGCTCGCGCGGCGCCGTGCGGCGTTCGACGCCTATGTCGCCGATCCCGTCGACGGCGCGCAGCCGGTTGCCGTCGTGAACGCTCTGGCTCGCTTACAACGAGGGGAACTCATTTCAGCGTCGTCGACAGCGCGGCTACTGGGCACCATGTCCCATACAAGGACCGGACCGCAGCGACTGAAGGGAGGTCTCGCACCTGGTTGGTCGCTCGCGCACAAAACAGGTACAGGACAGGAAATCGGCGCGACGCAAACGGGCTATAATGATATCGGCATACTCACCTCTCCAGGGGGCCGGTCATACGCGGTCGCCGTCATGATCCGTCGAACTGCGGCGCCGATCTGGTCGAGGATGGTCGTCATGCAAAACGTTGTCCGGGCCGTGATCGCCTACGATGCGGCGCTACCAATGCGCCCGTCACGCGGCGTAACCGCTGCATTGAAACGTTGAGGATGAGCGCGCAGTACGCGGATTTTATGAAACGACATCAATAACCTGTTAGAATGGCCCAAGGCATGCTGGCAGCGCATGCACCGGCAAAGCCTATCCGGGAAGCAGCCGTTCAACGGCTGCAATCAGGTCGGCGTGCCGGTAGGGCTTGTCCAGAACTTCAGCGAACAGGTCTCCATGCTGCCTAGCGATGTCGCCTTGCGCTCCGCTGACCAGAATGATGGGGATGTCCGAAATCTCCTGGTCGGCCTTGATCGCCTGCGCGAGCTCAAGGCCGGTCATGATAGGCATCATGAAATCCGTAATCAGTAAAGCCGGACGGCGCGTGCGGATTCGTTCCAAAGCCTCGTGGCCGTGGGACGCCAAAGTCGTCTCGTGCCCTTCATCCTCAAGGATGTCGGCGAGCATGGCCGCCAACAGAAATTCATCATCCGCAACGACTATCAGTGCCATGATTGTGTGCCTCTGCCCAGCGCTATCATGGCGGCCTAACTGGCGGCTGTGGCGGAAGCGGCGGATCCCTTAGCGTTCACCCTCTGCCCCTCGTCAATCTTAAATCCGTCCTGGGCGAAGGCGTATTGCCGCGGCGCGAAATCGAACACGCTTTCGCGCATTTTCTGGATCGAGATGGAGCGCCGTAATTCATGGTTCTCTTCAAATTGTCGCAGGAGAACAAGGTTATCGAGCACTGCAGACACTTGCCCGAACGGGGCATGCACTTCTGGCGCGAGAATCTCCCGGGTTTCCCATGTCGCCATTGTCGTAACCCCTAGCGAACGAAGTTTGTTCGTGAGGGTTGCAAAAAATTCGAGCAATCTGTCGCGATGGACCGCAGCCCGCTCAAACCCCCCGAGGCCGTCGATGAAGAGCCGCTTCACTTGCCGCTCCTGGACCTCGTCGATCAACTCGTGCGCAAGGCGGTCGATCAATTGTTCCCCGAGTGCCCGGTTGCGTATGGTCAGACTGGAGCTGTCGGGCTCCGGCAGCGCAATACCCAGACTGGCTGCCTTGGTTCGGAGCCGCTTTTCATTTTCGAAGAAACCGAAATGAAGAGCAGGTTCATCAGCCGTCCCGCGAGCGAGGAAATGCAGACCCAGCGTCGTCTTGCCACTACCTGTCGGGCCCGCAACCAGCGTGATCGACCCCGCAGGAAGCCCTCCTTCCATCAGATCGTCGAGAAGCAGCAGGCCGGTGCTCATTCGTGCGGAGGGCAACTCACAGGCTTCCGGCGCCTCGGCAAACACCGTCTCGATCCTGGGGTAGACAGTGATTCCGCGTCGATCGATTTCAAACTTGTGCAGGCCCCCCAGGGCCTTGCTGCCGCGGGACTTGCGCACCTGCAGCTGGCGGACTGTCCTGACGCCCGCCAGCATATCGCCCATCTCGATGACGCCATCGACCATCGTGTGCTCGGGGCTGGTTTCCTCCAGACTGGCACTCGTCAGGAACAGCACCGTGCAGCCCACGAATGCGGCCTGTCCCTGCACTTCGGCCACGAACGTCTTGACGTCGAAATCGGTGTCGGCGCGGTCGCGCGCGTTCAAGAGGCCGTCGAAAACCAGCAACGTGGCTTTACGACGCTTGGTTTCCCGGCGAAGCAGCTGGACCACCGCATCGAGGCCTTCCTCGCGCATGGTCTGGAACACGCTCACGTACGATATGTCATTCCCGAGCCGCTGCGCGTTGAAGAAGTCCAGCGTCCCCAATGCCTGAAACAGCCGATCATGGCTTTCCGACAGAAGCGTGACGAACAGCACGCTGCCGCCGCCCGCCGCATGATGGAACGCGATCTGGTTAGACAGGATGGTCTTGCCGGCACCGGGACGGCCCTGGACAATGTACGACGCACCTTTGATGAGCCCCCCATCGAGGATCTGGTCAAGACCCTTGATCCCGCTCGCAATCCGCGAGAACTCCTCCACTGCCAACACTCCTGCCTGAACGCTTTAATCTGATCCGCGCACGTCATATCGCGGCGCGTACGATGGGGAAGCCCAAAAACACGGCATTCGCATCAGATTACGCAGCCGAGCTGGATGGAGGGCCCACCTTTGCAATACGCATCGCGAGGCGCATGGGCTTCCTCCCGCCTCCCGCGGTTGTTTGGCCGGGACCCTATGGGCTTTCTTCACCAGAAGCAAAACGCAGCCCCTGAGCGTCACCTACCTTCGCTTCGCCGTCGAACAATCGGTCCAGACGTGCATGGACGTCGTGACGGTACTGCTGGACGGTCATCGACCTCGGCGCATTGACCTCGAGCTCATCAGCGATAGAGGCCTTGATGCGGCCAATGGCGTCGTCTGTGAGCAGGCCAGCACCGTGCAGTTCGCGACAAAGCTGGACGACGCCGACCGCAGTGGCCTGCGCGCGCAGGCCCACGTTGGTGAGGTCATCGTGCATCTTCTCTTTTCCCGATCTTGCCTTCACGGTTAGTTCTCCCAGCTGCCGGCGGCAAACAAGCGCCCTTTATGAGGCTTGGCTACGCCTTTATCGACCAAGGTTTGACGGTTCATCCAAGCGCCTTCAGCGTCGGCCGAGGACCGACGGCCTCTCATCGATCTCTACTTCGAAGCTGGCGCGGTGCGCCAGTATGAAGCTCTGATACCTGCCATTCACACCGTCGAGCCGCATACTCAGGATATCGCGGGTCCCTAACGGAACCCGGGTTTTCGGGTTGAGATCGCTGGTTTTTAAGGGTAGGCGCTCCGCCCTGGTGTTCAAATAGCCGGCGCTCGTGCTGGCGCGGGAACTTCCAGGCACCCGCTACGCGAGCGTAGGCGGAGGTGCGAACAAAGGTCCAATCGAGCCGCGGAAGGGTGACCATGTTTCGACAAATATTCAGATACCTCCGCAAGGCATTGGCCACGCCCTGGTTCTGTAACGCCAGAAACGCGGACTGCTCATTTCATCGACGGTGCCCCGACTGCCGCCGCGAGCAAGACTCGTAATCTACCGGCCCGTCAGCTCTCTCCAAACAGAGCGCGCTGTGAGGCTTCGATCTCCTCGAAATAGCGCCGGCGTGCGTGCCGTTCCGTCACTACCCCGACGACCCGCCCGACACCGTCCACGACCGCCAGCTCGTCCGCCGCAGCAAGGTCGAACGCCTTGAGGGTCGCACGGATGTACGTTGTCGGTGTCAGCACGTTCGTGGTCAAGACTGCTAACGCGGCCACCGGGGTGTCGGGATCAAGCTGAGGGTCGTAAGCCTTTGCGGTCGCGACCACACCGGCGTAATGTCCCTGGCTATCGACCAGCACGGCTTTGGCCGTCGAACCCAGAGGAATGCTGTTTCGAAACTCCTGAACGGAAGCGTCGGCAGACACGCTCGTCCAGTCCTTGCGCATCAGACGTCCCGCCGTCAGGCTGAGCATCCATCCAATATCTCGCGGGCTACGGATTATCGAACCGCGGACGTGCAGGCGCCAGGTGGAGAAGGAATAACCGAACGTCTCGCGCGTAAAGGTGCCGGAGACAAGTGACGCGGCCAGGACGACGCCCATCAGCGCGAAATCGTGCGTCGTCTCCAGCATCAGCATCGCCAAGGTCATCGGTCCGCCAACTACCGTCACGGCAAGCGCACTCATTCCGACCAAAGCCGCATCGTTCAGATCGAGCGCAACACCAAACGGCAGCATCGCCAATCCGGTCGCATATATAAGCCCCACCAGCGATCCGAGAAAAAGCGATGCGAAGAACAGTCCGCCGCGGAATCCGAAGCTGATCGAAATCGCCGACGCCGCTATCTTCAAAACGAGGACGATGAGCAGCACATGCAAGGCAGGGGGCAGCGCGAGGTTGAGGTGCATCGCGCCGTGCCCGGACGATAGC
Source organism: Novosphingobium sp. TCA1 (assembly GCF_009811895.1). Lineage (NCBI taxonomy): Bacteria > Pseudomonadati > Pseudomonadota > Alphaproteobacteria > Sphingomonadales > Sphingomonadaceae > Novosphingobium > Novosphingobium sp. TCA1. The sequence continues at coordinate 14,954 of NZ_BLJH01000029.1, forward strand.
GTCTGCGGTGAGATCATCGCCAATGGCATCAAAAGCAAACCGCCGACCACCGGCTTCCACCGCACCAATCGTTTCATGCGCTGCGCCTGCCCTTCCGCGAAGGTGACCAGGCGCATCAGTCCGATGCCGACGAGGGCGCAGATAAGGCCGAGGACGATGTAAAGAGCATAGTCGCCGACGCCTAGAACCCGGTCGGCGCTCGACGCAATCAGATAGGGCTCGATACCCAGCAATCGGGTGACGAATGCCGCACCCAGCGCCGCAGCCACGACGGGGGCGACCGATGCCGGCGTGTAGGCGCCGATGACAATCTCGAATGCGTAGAATGCGCCGGCCAATGGGGCGCCGAACGCCGCTCCCACGGCTGCGCCGGCCCCCGCACCGACCAGCGTGCGCATGTCGGCGCGGCGCAATTTGAACCATTTGCCCAGTTGAGACGCGATCCCGCCCCCCATTTGCGCATAAGCCGCTTCCAGACCCACCGACGCTCCCGCACCGTTGGATATCAACGTCTGCGCGCTGATCACAAGGTTGTCGAGAAAGGGGATACGTCCGCTATGCAGCGCATTCGCCTCGACGACGTCGATCGGTGCGCGCTGACGTTTGCGCAACAATCGGTTGAACATCACCAGGCCTAGCCCTCCCAGGGGAAGTGCGAGGAGCCGCCAGGGATGGTGAATTTCGCCAAGGGCACTCAGGCGATTGGAACTCAGCCCGTAGAAAAGGCGCTGCATCGCGTGGGCGGCGTAGCCCAGAAGATTGGTGACCGACCCGGCTGCCAAACCCGCCGCTAACGCCAGCAGGATGAAAGCGATCTCGCTTTCCCGGAGCCGCTGGCGCTGCCGGATAACGAAGGATCGCAGCGTCTGGGTCCCTAAGCGTCGCACGTCCCCGCATGCGAGGCGCCGGCCGCTACTGTCAAGAGCGAGGTGGCGGCCGGTACGCAGATACTGCAAAGTCGCCTGTTCTCACGGGGTGGTGAAGCCGGATCTGGGAGCGATGATGCAGGAAAAGACTTAGTGAGGCCCGCGAACCATCAGGTCACCTCCACTCGACCAACGGCTTGTCCCTTCCGGGCTGCTCGAACGCGACTTTATCGAACGTCACCGAAATAATGCAGCGAGGCGGAATATCCGGACTCCTCTGGAGGCAACGGACCGGCTGGCCATCGTCCAACGCGGCCAGGCGGCCGCTCAGCACCAGCGTATACCCTCTTGTCGAAGGTGCCTCATCACCCTCGAGCTTGATCGTCGAGGTATAAGGCCGGCCCCCTCGTTGGCGAGTCCGGGATGCGCCGGGTGCATAGAACATCGCGATCGCCAACTGCCGGCTAGGGACCAACCGGTCTCCGGACGCTTTTCCTTGCCCCTGTGGGCCCATGCCTGTGCCCTGCGGCGGTTCCTTGCCGATCTGCGTGCCGCAGCTCTCTGAGCTGGTCCATGGTCTGTCGATCCAGAATCCCTCTACCGCGTCATACGCCGTCGCTGCCGCCCTGTCCTGCGCCCAGTCGCCCGCTTCAAGCATTGCCGGACGAGCGGTCAGACGCAGGGCCCGGGTCTTCTCGTTGTACGTCCAACCGGCCCAGCTGTCCGTGCCATCGGTTTCAGGCCCGGCACAACCGAACGGCATCCGGATAGTGAACGAGCGGCCCACCAGGTCTCGATTGGCTAGGGGTAGCGGATTTCCGCCCGCCGCGGTGTCGGCCGCTTTCGCCGCAGTCGCCAACAGTTCTGCTCGATTTAAAGGGGGCGGCGCGATCTGCACCAACGGCGCCGGCTCGACCTCGGGAACAGGCGCGGGGGAAGGAGTAGAAGCCGGCACCGCCGCGCGCTTGTTATTTGCAGCGGTTTGAACAACCGCGGTTACCCCGGCCCCGAGGCCCAGTGCAACCACGTGGGAAAGGATGAGAAGTTTGACGCGTGGGCCGTCCATGCGTCCGGCCTAGCAGATTGTCGCTGGAAATTGACCCCCTTTTGCCACGCTTCACAGCCGGAGGCCAATTCGCCTGCGCCTGACAGCGCATTGTGCTACGCCAGGGGCATGACGCTCGATCAACTTGTCACTCTCGTCGTGCTCGTCGGCGTGATCGTCGCTCTGATCTGGGACAAGCTGCGGGCCGATGTGGTGGCGTTGACGGGGGCGGCCATCCTGTTGCTGACCGGTGCGGTCCGCCCTAGCGAAGTGCAATCCGCGTTCGGCAGTCCCGCGATCATCACGCTGGCTTGCCTGTTCGTCATCGCGCATGCGATGGAGCTCTCGGGGTTACTCGATCTTTTGATCCGCAAGGCCGTGGCGTTATGCCGCCGCATTGGCGTGGCGGGGTTATGGCTCCTGATCGCTCTTAGCGGCGGCGCATCCGGCTTCCTCAATAACACCCCGATCGTCGTTCTGACCGCGCCGGTGGTGCGCGACGTCGCCACTTCGCTCAACCTCGACCCCAAACGCTTCCTCCTGCCACTCTCCTACGTCGCAGTCCTGGGCGGCTGCTGTACGCTGATCGGGACGTCAACCAACCTCCTGGTGGATGACATGGCGCGCTCGTCAGGTCAGCCGCCGTTCTCAATTTTCGAGATCACACCTGTCGGACTGACCGTCGCGTTGGCTGGCGGCCTGTATCTCTTCCTGTTCTCGGGAAGGCTGCTTGCCCGTTCCACGAACGCACCGGCTATTGAGGCGGCATTGCCGCGCCATCTCAGCCACGTCGACATTGCGGGCGAGACGGTCGGAGATGCGCAGGATTTCGCAGTGGAGCGGCCCCTGCAGACCGGCAAGGCCATAACCGCCTCCGCCATCTTCGTCGGGGTCATCGCCTTGGCTGCGCTGAACCTCGCGCCGATCGCCGCATCGTCATTCGCTGGTGCCGTACTCCTGATCCTGCTGCGGGTCATTCGACCCGAGGAGGCATACGGCGGACTACGTCCGGATATCCTTCTTCTCGTTGTCGGTATGGTGGTTATCGGTATCGCCATGGAGCAGACCGGGCTCGCGGCATCCGCCACGGACGCGCTGATCGGCCGGATCGGCCTGTTTGGTCCTCTAGGGGCACTGATCGTCCTCTATGGAGCCACCTTGGTCCTGACGGAATTGCTGTCCAATGCCACCGTGGCGGTGCTGGTGACGCCCGTGGCGGTCGCGCTCGCGGAAAGTATGGCGGTCAGCCCGCGTCCATTCCTGGTTGCGATCATGATGGCTGGCAGCGCCGCCTTTGCGACGCCGTTTGGATACCAGACGAATGTCCTGGTCTATCAAATGGGCGGATACGCCTATCTCGACTTCACCAAGGTAGGCTTGCCGCTGAACATCATAACCTGGGCGGTGGGGGTTGCCGCAATCCACTGGTTCTTCCCGTTCTGAACCTGTCCGGGCCTGCCTGTGGAGCCAATCCGTTCCCGATGAGTTGGTTGTCAAAGGCGGCTGCGCCTTACCATCAAACCAAAAAGGACAACCTTATGCTCAAAGGCGCGGCCTTTTTCGCTGTCATAGCCCTGATCCTCGCCATTCTCGGATTTGGCGGCGTGGCAGGTTTCGCATGGGACCTGGCAAAGATCCTGTTCTGGCTGGCACTGATTATCGCGGCTGCGCTCGCGGTGCTCGGGTTTACCATTTATAAAAAAGTCAGCTGATCTGCACCCTGATGGTCGATACAAACAACGATACCGCCGCGCGTGGATCGGATGCACTTTTGCCGGCAGCGTCGCGCGTCGCGGTGATGACCGTCACAGTCATCGCAGTCCTTGCCGTGGCATGGCTATTGGTCGAGCTGTCGGGACTGCTGATGCTCGTCTTCGCATCACTCGCCCTTGCCACCGTTTTCGATGCCATGACGCGCCGCATCTGCCGATTGCTCGGCGCGCCGCGGGGATTGGCACTGGCGCTTTCAGTGCTGGCGTTCCTCGGCGTGTTCGCCGCAGCGTTTTTCCTGTTCGGCGCGCAACTGGCCCGCGAGTTCGATACCATCCGCAGCGCTCTACCTTCCGCTTTCGAGAAAATCCTCGCCTTTGTCGAACGCCTGGGGCTCGGCGAGCCGGTTCGAAAGTTGCTGGATCAGGGCGGGGGGGATGTTTCGCAGGTCGTATCGCGGGCCGGAGGCTACGTGTTAACGGCCGGAAATGTGTTGACCAACGCTGTGCTCGTCCTGGTCGGTGCCATCTTCATTGCAGGCGATCCAAGTATCTACAGACGCGGACTGCTGTTACTTATGCCGCGCCGTGCGGAGGCGCCACTGGCTGCCGCGTTGGACGACGCCGGTCGAGGCCTGCGCGGATGGATGTTTGGCCAGTTGATCTCATCGATGGTCGTGGCTGCCCTGACCTGGGGCGGCTTGGCCGCTCTGGGCGTTCCTGCCGCTGGCGGGCTTGGGGTGATCGCAGGATTGCTGGATGTCATCCCGATGGTCGGCCCCATCATTTCGGGAGTGCCCGCCGTGTTGCTCGCGTTCACGGTTTCCCCGGCTTCGGCTCTCTGGACCATAGGACTATTCCTGGCGGTGCAGCAGCTTCAGGGGAATTTCCTCCAGCCCATGATCCAGAAGCAGGCTGTCGACGTGCCTCCAGCGCTCCTCCTTTTCGCCGTAGTGGCCGCCGGCACGTTGTTCGGCTTCCTGGGCGTCCTACTGGCAGCGCCACTGACCGTGGTCTCTTTTGTGTTCGTGCAGCGAATCTACGTGCGGACCCTGCTGGGCAAGAAAATCGACGTCGCGGGCTAAAGCGCAGGAAGAAAATACTATTGCAACAATCCCTTAATCAGCTTTGCAATGAGAAATACAATACACACCATTGCGCCAAAGCATAGAATCGACGTGGCCGCATCCCCAGACTTTACCGCAATTGTGATAGCCACCAGGCCTGCCGTTACGCCAGCGGCAAGAGCGGCGAATACCATAATTTCCTTTGGAATGATCTTTCGTCCCTTCGTTTCCGGGAAGGATGTTGGCTGTCGCTCGTGGAGCTTCCTTCCGCGGTAGCAGGCGGAGCCGAATGTTGTCGTCATCGCCGGCCATCTCGCATCGACCGAGCGCGCCTTACCTAAGTCTGGTGCGAAAATCCATGCAGGCTTGCTTCTACCCGAACGGGCTATTAGGCGCGTCTTGACCCGGACCATCGCTTTCGCATAGTGCAGGCGCAGGCAATGGATTCCTGCCTGGCCTCTCGCCGAACCGCCCTCACAAGGGACGATGATTCCTACTTGGCGCCGCAAGGCAGCAAGGAGGAATAGTGCGCGCTAATTTTCGCAATCTCTATCGAACTTTGAATGTCGCAGCATTCATCCGTGACCGCCATGATCATGCGATGTCGGTGCTGCGATGGACCCTTATTCTCGTGCCTATGGCGGCGGCGGTGGGCACCTTGTGCGCGGCTTTCCTCTGGAGCTTGGACGCCGCCACGCAGGCGCGGTTCGACCATCCATGGCTGTTGTTCCTGCTCCCGGTGGGCGGTGCGGCGATCGCGCTTCTCTATCACCTTGTCGGCCGCCCGGTCGAAGCCGGCAACAACCTGATCGTCGAACAGATACATGAGCCGGGCGGGGGCGTGCCACTGCGCATGGCGCCCCTCGTATTTATCGGCACGATCGCCACACACCTGTTTGGCGGCTCGGCCGGCCGGGAGGGAACTGCGGTGCAACTCGGCGGTAGCCTTGCCAGCGCGGTTGCCGGCTTGTTCCGTCTCGATGCCTCCGGCGTTAGCATTCTGCTCATGGCAGGCGTCGCGGCGGGGTTTGGTGCCGTGTTCGGTACCCCCATCGCTGGTGCCGTGTTTGCGCTCGAGGTGCTGGCGGTTGGTAGGGTCGAATATTCCGGCCTCGTGCCCTGCCTGCTCGCCGCGGTCGTCGGGGACTGGGTTTGCCACGCCTGGGGCATCCATCACGCCGCGTACAACATTGCCAATTTGACATCGACCTCAGGGGCGCTGTTGGTCGAACCAATGCTGCTCGCAAAGGCGGCGCTCGCAGGCATCGCCTTCGGCTTGGCGGGCTTGGTCTTCGCCGAAGCCAATCACGCCTTGGGCGGCCTGCTAAAGCGGTTAATTCCTTATGGACCGCTCCGGGCAGCCGTCGGCGGAGTGGTCGTCATCGCGCTCGCCTACAGCGTTGGCACGCGCGCCTATCTGGGACTGGGCGTCTGGTCGGCGGTCCCCGGCGATCCCACGATAGCCGGCTTCTTCACCACGCCGGCGAGTCCATGGAGTTGGGCGCTCAAGCTTCTTTTCACGGTCCTCACGTTGAGTGCGGGTTACAAGGGCGGCGAGGTGACGCCGCTGTTCTTCATCGGCGCGGCGCTTGGCAACGCCCTTGCCGGCCCGCTCGATGCGCCGATCGACCTGTTCGCCGGCATTGGCTTTGTCGCGGTGTTCGCAGGCGCAGCCAATGTGCCGCTGGCCTGTACCATCATGGGCATCGAACTGTTCGGGTCAGCGTATGCCGTACCGATCGCGGTGGCGTGTTTCGTTGCCTACATCTGTTCGGGCCATAACGGCATCTACCTCTCGCAGCGAATCGCTGTGCCCAAGCGTGGCGGCGCGGGACGCCCGGGCGTCATAACGCTTCGCCATGCGCGGGCCGTCCGCCGGACTACAGACGCCCCATCCTCGATCAACACGAAGGAGCGCGATTGATGTCGGAATTGCGAAAGATCACAACAACAGAGGTCGGCATGATCCGCATCTATCTCAAGCCATCGGATAAGGTCGGCAAGCGCCCGCGTGCCTTCTGGTCCGGCAAGCCGCTTTATCGAGAGCTCGTCAGCCAAGCGAAGCGCGATCGTCTTATGAATGCCGTCGCCCACCATACCTTCTATGGCTTTAGCAACCATGGTCCCGTCATGGAGAATGGCGCAGAGCTATCCAATCCGCATCTGACAATGTGTGTCGAACTGATCGGTCGACGACGCCAACTCGAGCGTTTCTGCGAACGACATTGCGAACTGCTCGCCAACAAGGTCATAGTCTACAAGCATCTGGAGCATTGGAGCATTGGATCCCTCCCGGCTAACGCGTGAAAACTAGCGCCTGCTGATCGGGAACGAACAGCGCAACGAGGTCGCGCTCTTTCTCTAATCGGCGCGGTTCGGCAGTACCTCGGCGAGAACGCTCCTTGAGGCGATAATCTAGGAGATCGATCTGACGCTGGTGAAAGCCAATCCTGCCCCCCTTAAGCGAAAGTTCAGCCCGCTATCGGCATGATCCGACAGAGTATCGTTGACGTAGGCCTATTCGAAGATGCCAGCGCGCATTGTGGCTGAGACAGCTCTCAAGCCCGTCAGTATAACAACAAAGGAAAAGACTTTGCAGAAATGGCGTCATAGCCGGGCGACTGCTGGTGCCGTTGGTGCCGTATTTTTGGTTATCTCCGCTCAGCCAATTGAAGCTAGAGCAGGAGAAAGGATCGGTAATCACCTCGACCAATGTGATGGCCGGAAAAACGCGATTTTAGCAGTCGTTAGCGGCATCAAAGCAAGCCAGGGAACTATGCGCATCCAAAGCTATCGGGCGACAAAATCAGATTGGTTGCGAAAAGGTCAGTGGCTCAAGCGTATTGAAGTTTCAGCTCACGCACCTTCGATGAGAATTTGTATCCCGGTAGACGGGCCAGGCGATTACGCGATAGCGGTTAGGCACGATATCAATGGGAACGGCAAGACCGACATCACCAAGGATGGCGGCGGAATGTCGAAAAATCCGCCAATCACCATTTGGAACTTGGGAAAGCCAAGCTATAGAAAAGTAAGCGTCGCGGTGAGCGGATTGCGTGAAATACATATAAATATGAGGTACATGTGATGATGAGCATTACGCTGGGAGAGGTGGGGTCAGGCTTATGACAACCATCGGCGCAGGATAAGGGATAGCAACCCCAGCGCTGCAACGCTGGCCGCCCAGATCCCGAAGAACCAGCCTAATTTGGCAAGGCTCGCGCGCATCAGTGATACCCCTCACCGCTGACCTTGCCCCTGAATACCCAATAGGCCCACGCTGTATAAGCGAGGATCACTGGCACCAGCACGCCCCCGCCGACCAGCATGAACAGCTGGCTGCGATAGGGTGCCGCCGCTTCCCAGATCGTGACTCGCGCGGGGATGACATCGGGCCAGATCGAGATGCCCAGGCCGACAATGCACAGCCCGAACAGGGCCAGCGCCCAGAAGAAGGGCTGCGCATCCTTGCGGCGCGACAGGCTCCGGTAGAAAAGGGCAGTGACGATCAGTGTCGCCAGCGGCACCTGCGCCGTCGCAAGCACGCCGGGGAACGACAGCCAGCGACTTTGATAGCTGTTTTCCAGCGTCAGCGTGGCGAGGCTGACGGCGACGATCACGACCAGAAGGGCAATGCCCAGTCGCCCGGCATAAGTCACGACCTGCCGCTGCAAGCCCCCTTCGGTCTTCCAGTTCAGCCAGCACGCGCCAAGCAGTGCGTAGCCAATCATCAGGCCAAAGCCGGTGAGCAGGGAAAAAGGCGAGAGCCATTCCCACCATCCCCCGGAATAGGCCCGTCCCGAAACGCTGATGCCCTGAAGCAGCGCGCCCAGTGCAATCCCCTGCGCGAACGTCGCCACAGCCGAGCCGCCGGTGAAGGCGATGTCCCAAACGGCTCGATGTGCTGGATCGCGCCAGCGAAACTCGAACGCCACGCCGCGCAGCACCAGGCCCAGCAGCATCGCGATGAGCGGCGCATAAAGGGCCGGCAGGATGATGGCATAGGCAAGTGGGAAGGCGGCGAGCAGACCGCCGCCTCCCAGCACCAACCAGGTTTCGTTTCCGTCCCAGACCGGAGCGATGCTGTTCATCGCGGTGTCGCGATCCTTGCCCACCTTGAACAGCGGAAAGAGGATACCGATGCCAAGGTCGAACCCGTCCATTACGACATAGGCGATGATGGCGAAGCCGATGATGGCGGCCCAAACGACGGTAAGGTCGAGCATCGTCATTCTCCTCCTTCGATGGCGGGCGCAGGGGTTATGCCGGCAGTACGGATAGGCGCGCCGTCGAGCGCGCTTTCATGCGCTTGCGGCGGCTTCTTCATCAGATGCAGAAGATACCAGATGCCCATGCCAAAGACGCTGAAATAGACGATGACGAAGGCCAGCAGCGAACTGGCTACGGCGGGGGCGTCCAGCGGCGATGCACTGTGGCTGGTGCGGAGCAGGCCATAAACGGTAAAAGGCTGCCTACCCACTTCCGTCACGATCCATCCTGCCAGCACCGCCACGAAGCCGGACGGCCCCATCAGGAGCGCCGCGCGGTGCAGCCACCTCCAGTCGTGCAACCGGCCGCGCACCCGCGCCAACAGGCTCCACGCGCCAAGGCCCAGCATGGCAAAGCCCAGCCCCACCATCACGCGAAAGGCCCAGAAGACGATGCCTACAGGCGGCTCGTCCGCGTCAGGAACGCTGTCCAGACCCCGGAGCGGCGCGTTGAGTTCATGTTTGAGGATGAGAGAGGATGCCTTGGGGATGGCGATGGCACGGTCGATCCGCTTCTCCTTGCTGTTCGGGATGCCGAACAGGATCAGCGGTGCGCCGTCGGGATGACTGTCATAATGCCCTTCCATCGCCATGACCTTGGCCGGCTGATGCTCCAGCGTGTTCAGGCCGTGCATGTCGCCGGCGAATATCTGGATTGGCGCAACAATCGCGGCCATCCACATCGCCATCGAGAACATCGTGCGCGCGCCGGGATTGACGCGATCCTTCAACAGGTGCCACGCGCCGACACCGCCCACGGCGAAGGCCGTGGTGAGATAGGCGGCCAGGACGGTATGGACCAGGCGATAGGGGAAGCTTGGGTTGAAAATGATCGCTGCCCAGCTCGGCCCAGGTAGGAACTGGCCGTTCGCGCCGATCTCATAACCCGTGGGCGTCTGCATCCAGCTGTTGACCGACAGGATCCAGAAGGCGGAGATGAAAGTGCCGATCGCCACGGCGCAAGTAGCAGTAAAGTGCAGCTTGCGCCCGACCTTGTTGATGCCGAACAGCATGACGCCCAGAAACCCGGCCTCCAGGAAGAAGGCTGTCAGAACCTCATAGGCCATCAACGGGCCGATGACAGGACCGGCCATGTCCGAAAAGACCGACCAGTTGGTGCCGAACTGATAGGACATGACGATACCGGAGACGACGCCCATGGCGAACACTACGGCGAAAATCTTGAGCCAGTAGCGAAAGAGGTTGGCGTACACGCCCTTGCCTGTTTTCAGCCACAGCCCCTCCAGCACCATGAGGTAGCTGGCAAGGCCGATCGTAAAGGCCGGGAACAGGAAGTGGAAACTGACAGTAAAGGCGAATTGTGCGCGGGCCAGAAGCAAGGCGTCAACGGAAGCGAACATGGTCATGTCCTTTCACCCGCCTTTTATCAGACGGGCGTGGCAGGCGGGATAGGTCAGATGGTCATATCGGCAGGAACGCTGCGGCGCTGCGCCACAGCATGTAGAGCGCGACAACGAAGATCAGGGCGGCAAATACCAGGGTGAGGCGGCCCGTCTCGCCGCCGAGGCGTTCGGCGAGCCTCGTTCCGCCAACGCTGCCCGCGACACCGCCAGCTACGAAGACCATCGCAAGCGGCCAGTCGACGAGACCGGAAAAGGCATAGTTCGCAGCGGTCGTCAGGCCAAAAGCAGTCACGGCGACCAATGAAGTGCCGACTGCCATCAGCATGGGCATCCCCGTCGATGCGACCAGTCCCGGCACGATCAGAAACCCACCGCCGATGCCGAAAAAGCCGGAAAATGCGCCCGAACCCAGACCGTACGCAACGACCTTGGGCGCCTTCTCCCGGTTGCATTCGGCGCCGGGATTGCCGAGGTTACCCCGTCCGCGCAGCATCAGCACGCCAACCAGCAGCATGACCAGCGCGAACAGGAACAGCAGCTTGTCACCATCGACCATCTTGCCGAAGGTTGATCCTGCGAGCGCCCCGACTATCCCGGCGGCAGCGTAGATGCCGCCGCAGCGCCATTTGACGTGATGCGCGCGGGCATGGCTGACAAGTCCGGCCGCTGCGTTGGCTGCGACCGCCAGCGCGCTGGTGCCGATCGCGACATGGGCATTGGGAACACCCACCAGATAGACCATCAACGGCACGGCCAGGATCGAACCGCCACCGCCAACCAGCCCCAGCACGAAGCCGACAAGGCTCCCGGACACTGCGCCCAACGCGTAGTGCAGCGGGTCCATTATGCCTGCTCGCTCCGACCGATCGGTTCCGGCTTCACCATCCATTCACGCCCCTTGAGCATGCCGTGCCAGTAGACAGGCGGCAGGATCGTGTCCTTGAGCAGCCAGGACAAACGAGATGGACGGGTGCCGTCGATCAGCCAGTTGGGAAAGCTGGGAAGCAGCTTCCCCCCATAGCCGAACTCGGCGAGCACGATCTTGCCGGCTTCGACCGTCAGCGGACAACTGCCATAGCCGTCATAGCCCGCGACCGGCGCTTCGCCGTCAAGGGCGGCCAGCGCGTTGACAGCGACAACAGGCGCCTGCTTGCGCGCGGCGGCGGCGGTCTTGGCATTGGAGGCGGCGCAGGCATCGCCCAGCGCAAAGATATTCGGGTAGCGTGGGTGCCGAAGCGTCGTTTCATCCACCTCAACGAAGCCGGAAGCCGCCGCGAGCGGACTGGTGCGAATGAAATCAGGCGCGACCTGCGGCGGCACGACATGAATCATGTCGAACCGCTCGGCCACCCGCTTGACGCCGTCGCCGGTAGATTGCTCGAAGATGGCGGTGCGCGCCGGCCCGTCGATCTCGACCAGCTTCGACCCGAAGTTGAGATGGATGCCGTAGCGCTCGACATAGTCCATCAGGGCTGGAACATAAGCGGGTACGCCGAACAGAACGGCCCCGGCAGTATGGAACTGCACATCGCTTCGCGGCAACACCCCCGATTTCTCCCAGCGATAGCACGACAGGTACATCGCCTTTTGCGGTGCGCCCGCGCATTTGATCGGCATGACCGGTTGGGTGAAGAGCGCCCGCCCGCCTGCGAACTGCTTGACGAGGCGATTGGTATATGGGGCCAGGTCGTAGCGATAGTTCGAGGTTACGCCGTAGTGGCCAACGGCTTCCGCGACACCGGGAATAGCTTTCCAGTCAAGTTTGATACCTGGGCAGACGACGAGCACGGCATAGCCAATTCTGCGGCCATCGCTCAGCGTGACCTGCTTGTCTTCCGGGTGGAAATGCTCTGCGGCTGCCCTGATCCAGTGCGCGCCTTTGGGCATCACGGCAGCCTCATTGCGACGGGTGAAGGCGCTGTCGAAAATACCTGCGCCAACCATCGTCCAGCCAGGCTGGTAATAATGCGCCTCGGCAGGCTCGACGATGGCAAGGCGGATGTTTCGCCGTCGCCGCAGTATACTCGCCGCTGTGGCTAAACCAGCACTGCCACCCCCGATGATGAGGATGTCGAAATTGTCGGCGGCACCATCCAGAGCCCCCGCCATCCGGGCCAGTTGTTCGGCCCGAGCGCCAGACCGGCAATAGGCCAGCACTGGCCCCGGTAGCGCCCCCAGCGCCGCGCGCATGGCGTCCGCGTTCGCATCGGTGAGCGCTCCCGCGACCGCAGGCACATAGGCGAAGCCCAAGCCCGCAGAAGCGGCCGCCGCCTGAATTTCAGCGGCGTCCGGCTGATCGCCACCTTCGCCATCGGGCCGGTTGCATATGATGGCGCGAAAACCAGCAGCCGCAACTGCCGCGATATCCTGAGGCTCGAGTTGGGGCGAAACGGAAAGCCGGCATGTCAGTAGCTTGAAGTTCATGAAGCGGCTCCTTGTCGGCAGCGCCGGATTATCGGGTGAAGAGACGATGCAGGCCCATGCCCGCGAACATGGCGAGCACGAACGGAGCGACCGCCGCCGGTGACAGGCTGAGGCTGGCGATGGCCGGCCCCGGACACAGGCCGCCCAGGCCCCACCCTATGCCGAACAACACCGCGCCTACCGCCAGTCGTGCATCAATGCCGCGTGTTTCCGGGAGGCTGAATGCCGTGTCTGCCAACGGTCGCTCAAGCCGCCGCTGGATAGCCCAGGCGATTGCCATCGGCACGATCGCGCCTCCCATGACGAAGGCAAGTGTAGGATCCCACCGGCCAAACAGGTCGAGGAAGGCGCGGACGCGCGCGGGATCGGCCATTCCGGATATGGCCAGCCCGGCGCCGAACAGCGTTCCGGCCAGCAATCCCAGAATGACGCGCATCACAGCGCTCCCGCAAGGCGCATCACAGCCACAGTCGCAAAGCCGCTGCTCATAAACAGACCCGTAGCAACCATGGAGCGCCGGGAGAGGCGCGACAGACCGCAGACGCCATGCCCGCTGGTGCACCCCGATCCCAGCCGTGTTCCGAAGCCCACGATCAGCCCCGCCGCTACCAGCATCAGCGGTGCAGGATACGTGGCAGGCTTCCAGTCCATGACGCCGGCAACGATGCTCGCCCCTAGCGGCAGGCCCAGAATGAAAGCGATGGCAATGCCATGCGGCGCGCCGCTACCGGCAATGCCGGTAGCGCGCGCCGCCAGCCCGCTGACGCCGGCAATGCGACCAAGACCCAGCAGCATGATCGCGGCGGCCAGGCCGATCATAACCCCGCCGATCAGCCCCGCACCCGGTTGCGCATGGGGGAACAGGTCAGCGATCACAGCTGGTTCACCGGAATCTTGAGATAGACGACGCCATTGTCCTCGGGAGGAGGCAGGTGGCCCGCCCGCATGTTGACCTGAACGGACGGCAGAATGAGGCGCGGCATCGCCAGCGTGCGGTCTCGCCCCTCACGCATGACGACGAAATCGTCCTCGGTTACTCCGTCGTGGGCATGCACGTTGGCGCGACGCTGCTCGGCGACGGTCGTTTCCCATACATAATGGTCGCGTCCCTCCGGCAGATAATCGTGACACATGAATAGCCGCGTCTCTGGCGGCAATTCAAGGATGCGACGCAAGGACCGGAACAGCGTTCGCGCGTCTCCGCCTGGAAAATCCGCGCGGGCAGTGCCGTAGTCGGGCATGAACATGGTGTCGCCGACGAAGACCGCGTCGCCGATGACATAGGCAACACATGCCGGCGTGTGGCCCGGAACATGCAGCACGGTAACGGCGAGGTTGCCAATGGCAAACGTATCTCCATCAGCCCATAGATGGTCGAAATCGGACCCGTCACGGGCGAATTCGGCGCCTGCGTTGAAGAGCGCGCCAAATGTCTGCTGCACCTCGCAGATATGCGCGCCGATCGCGATCTTCCCACCCAGCTTCTGCTGAAGATAGGGCGCTGCCGACAGATGATCGGCATGGGCGTGGGTTTCCAGATGCCAGTCCACGGTCAGCCCGGCCTTTTCGACATAGGCGAGGACAGGATCGGCCGCTTCGAAGGCAGTCCGGCCGGATGCCGGATCGTACGTGAGGACACTGTCCAGAATGGCAGCGCGACGGGTCTCCGGGTCGTGGACCACATAGGTCACGGTGAAGGTCGGCGCATCGAAGAACGCCTTGATGACCGGCACGCCCTGCTGCGCGGAAGCGACTTGCGCGAAAGCGTGGGCAAGGGCGGGATCGGACATGCGAATCTCCATAACTTCATATTTACACACATCATGTATTTATATATTTTGCAATCGTCAAGCGCTTGCCATGTAGGCGTGCCGATTGCAGGGATGTCTGATGGAAAATGAGATGAGCAGCACAGGCAGGTCGTTGCGGATCGGCGATCTGGCGCCCGATTTTCGGGCGCGATCCACGACCGGCGATTTCCGCCTTTCAGATTTGCGGGGGCAATGGGTGATCTTCTTCTCCCATCCGGCAGACTTCACGCCGGTGTGCAGCACCGAATTTGCGGAGCTGGCCCGGCGCCAGCCAGCGTTCGACGCATTGGGATGCCGGCTCGTTGGCCTGTCGGTGGACAGTCTCTATTCCCACCTCGCCTGGGTGCGAGCACTAAGGGAACTGTTCGGGGTCGAGATCGGATTTCCTGTCATCGAGGATCCCAGCATGGTTATCGGCCGGGCATACGACATGATCGACGAGGCCGCCGCGGACAGCATGACGATGCGCACGACTTTCTTCATCGATCCGGATGGCATCGTCCGCGCGACGACCAGTTACCCGCATAATGTCGGTCGGTCCGTTGATGAAATGCTACGCCTGCTTCGCGCGCTTCAGCGCGTCGATGGCGCAGATATGCTAACACCCGAGGGGTGGGACGAGGGCAAGCCCTTGCTGTTGCCGGCGGCCGTTGGCGCCGATGACGCGCCGGACTGGTTCTGTCGCTTGGAGAGCCAGCTATGAAATCTCTGTTCGAGGATCGCGATGCGGCAGTTGCCGCTGCCGAGAAGATCAAAGTCTTCGCTCAACCGCAGCGGCTGATGATCCTCTCTTGCCTGCTACGCGGAGAACGCAACGTTGGCGAAATCGGCGAGATTACCGGCCTTTTACAGCCGGGACTCAGCCAGCAGTTGGGGGAACTCCGTCGCGCCGAACTGGTCCAGACCCGCAAAGAAGCAAAGCAGGTCTGGTACAAGCTCACGGATGAGAAAGTCGATTTGTGTGTACGCCACATCGAAGCGATCTTCGGTGGGGTCGACACCACGCTGCCATTGGTCAAGAGGGCGCCTGCAAGCCAATCGGAACGCACAAGCGCCGTTGCCCGGTTCGCGCGCATTCTTTAAGCATTGTCGCCGTCATCACGAATAGGTCAATGGGTTGCTACGGAATCGAGATCCTTACTACCCAAGTCGAAGGGACGGTTTTCGGGGTTTACCGTTCTTGGTGCCGTCGAGTGGCACTTGCGCTTCGAAAACCGATTGAACTTAATGGATGCCGTTGACCGAACCCTTCCTTTTCGGTCGGTTTCGTTCCACCCGCTTTGACGTCGATCCCTTGCTGGTCGATTTTCAAGGAAATGATCTGGCATTTAAACTACGAAAATCCGCCATTCCGTCGGCCGGTCTTTTAGGAAAACCGACAAGGAGTTTTCCGTGTCAAAGCACGAATAGAGGACAGGTAGGATGCGGGTGGACCAGAAGAGCGGGAACGGGGCAGGGCGGCCGGGAATTTCGGGCCCGACGAGCGCGCTGGTCATCCCCGGCCACCTGTCTCCGGTTTCCGCCCCCGAACTCGTCGAAGAAGTCGAGGCCGCCCGGGCCTATCGCCTGCGGTCGCGCAGCGCCAATACGCTGCGCGCCTACGCCAGCGACTGGCGCCAGTTCCAGGACTGGTGCTGGGGCAGGGGGCTCGAGCCGCTGCCCGCGCTTCCGGAAGTTGTCGCCACGTACCTGGCCTCGCTCGCCCGCGCCGGCCGCGCGGACAGCACCATTACACGCCACGTCGCCGCGATCGTCTGGCAGCATCGCCATGAGGGCCTGCCGCCGCCGACCGCACGCGACACCCACCAACTGATCGCCGATACACTGTCCGGGATCCGCCGCGAACAGCGGCTGCGGCCAACACGCAAGAAAGCGGCGATCGGCGCGAAGGATCTGGCGGGCATGATCGGCAAGTCGGACGGGTTGACCACGCGTGCCGTGCGCGATCGGGCGATCCTGGCGCTCGGGCTCGCCGCGGCGCTACGCCGCTCCGAACTGGTGGCGCTGCAGCTGGCCGACGTCCAACTGGTCGACGCCGGAGTGACGGTGCGCGTGGGCTATTCCAAGACCGATCAGGAAGGCGAGGGGGCTACCATCGCGGTGCCGACAGGAAAGACCCTGAGACCCGTCGCCCATCTCAACGCCTGGCTGGCCATTCGGGGCGGCGAGCCGGGACCGCTGTTCACGCGTATTGGGACGAAGGGGGAATACACGGCGGAGGCGATGTCCGATCGCTCGGTAGCACGCCTGGTCAAGCGCTATGCCAGACTCCAGGGGCTCGATCCTGAGGTGATAGCGGGGCATTCGTTGCGGGCAGGGTTTCTGACCGAGGCGGCGCGGAACCGGGCCTCGCTCGCCAAGATGCAGGAGGTTTCGCGGCACAAGTCGCTCAAGGTGTTGCTTGGCTATGTGCGGTCGGCGGAACGTTTCGACGATCATGCCGGCGCTGGGTTTCTTTGATTGCCGGACCTACCGGTGACAGGAACCAAAAGTTCGCGGCCGAACATCGGATTAAGCGTCGTAAGCGAAAGCCGCGTTGTGGGACAGAGCCGTCGTCCGCTAATCCCTCGCGAACGACGGCTTTCGACAGAAATTGTCATCCAACGCGCCAACATTCAGACAAGAGCCGGATCAGCGAGGCTGATCCGAGACCGTGATGGTCAGCCGAATATTGTGCGTCGGCCGCCGCTCTCCACCTTACTCGATCGTGATGACGACCTTACCGCTTAAGCGGCCATCCTCCATTCGGCGATGGGCCTCCTGTACGTTCTCAAGCTGAAAAGTGCTGTCAATTCGCGGCTTGAAGGCACCTGAAGCAACGGTAGCGCGGATGTATTCCTGCGCAGCAGCGAACCGCTCCGGAACGTCGGTCAGTTCGAAGAGGTCCACGAAGGAAAGTGAACGTCGGTCTAGTGCCACAAGGGGTACATCAACGCGAGCGGCAGTGATGTCCGGCGACGTCTGTGCCCCGTAGCTGAAGAGGCTTCCCCCCTCTGCAAGGCATGCGACGCACTGCGCCAGCAGGGAGCCGCCCACGGTATCCAGGACTACTTTCACGCCCTTGCCGTTGGTTGCGGCCATGACGATGTCGGCCAGCGCCTCCTCACCCGTGGCGATGACATGGTGCGCGCCAAGATCGAGCAGCTCCTGCTTGCGCGCATTTGTCCGCGTCGTGGCAAGAACGGTCGCCCCCATGTCACGTGCGAACTGGATGAGCGCACCGCCGACCGGCGAAGTTCCGGCGGTCACCAAGACGAAATCACCTGTGCCGACCGGAACCTTGGTGATGAGGTTATAGGCCTGAAGACCCGCCATCCAAACTGCGGATTCTTCGATCGCCGTCGTTCCAGGGATTGACTTTACTAACGCCGATGCCGGCACGTTGGCGTGCGTGGCGTAGATACCGGATCCAACGAACGGTGTCTGCACAGGGAGAATGGCGACACGGTCGCCGATGTTGTGGCCCACGACCTCAGAGCCCACCTCCATGACGGTGCCGACGCCCTCGACACCCATGACCGAAGGCAGACTGGGGGGAACGACGTAGAAGTTGCGCCGGTACAGTGCCTCGAACCGATTGACCCCGATCGCCTCGATGCTGACCCGAACCTCATCGGGTCCGGTCGGCGGCAGATCGAAGGACTCAACCGTTAGGACTTCGGGTCCGCCGATCTCGGAAAATATAACGTGCTGCATGGAATCCTCGCTGTAGCGACGCATGGTTCATTTCGAGCGGAGCCTACGCGCACGGGTGCACGTGGGCGACCTCTCCGATGACGGAAGCGCCTGTGTGTCACCTCACCGTAAGGCGAGATAGTAGCGATCGCTATAAAGACGATTACTCCACGCCACAAGATAATAGTGAACACTACAATCTTCCAATGAAAGCGGTCACACCATGGATGCAGACAGGCCAGCCTTGAACATGAAGGCGGCCTGCTCGGCAGCAGCACGCAGCCGACCGGCCTCCATGCCTGTGTAGGCTGCGGCCGAGAGCCCGCGCACCATGGTCACCACCGCGTCGGCGATGGCATCTCCGTCACGGGGCACGCGCTTCCCGATCTCCTCTCCGATCGCGGAAACCATCACGGCGCTAATCTCGGTAGCGATCGCCCGTGCTTCGGGATCGGCCGCACGCGTACCTTCTGTGACCAGGCACCCTCGCGCCGCGGCATCGCTGGAATACTGCTCAGCGGCTGAGATGAAGATCATTGTCACAGCTTCGCCGAGGTCGCGGTCCTCGAAGATTTCTGCAACCGGTAACGCATTCTCGGCTGCGTAGCGACGCAGCGCATGCTCGAAGAGCCCCGCCTTGCTGCCATAGGCCGCATAAAGGCTGGGCGGATTGATCTCGAGCGCCTGCGTCAGGTCGGCAACGCTAACGCCATCGTAGCCCTTTTGATGAAACAGGCGCTGTGCCTTCTCGACGCCGCGTTGCCGATCGAACGGTCTCCTCGGCCGCCTCTTGCGGACATTTTCGCTCACCGGGACCTCCTGAAAACTAGGGAGATAATAGTGTTCGCTATAAAAAGTTGCAATGCCCCCTTGTGCCCAGCTAATAGCGATCACTATTATCGTTGATCAGCGGGAGTTAGCGATGCCAACGGAAATGAAAATTGCCCTTGTGACGGGCGGTAGCAGCGGGATCGGCTTCGCCATCGCGCAGAATATGGCCGCTTCGGGAATGCGGGTGATCATCGCCGGCCGCCGGCAGGATGCATTGGATCGCGCGGTGGGCAAGCTGGGCGCGAACGCATCCTGTATGATCGCAGATGTCTCCAATCCCGCCAGTCTGGCGACACTCTTCTCGCAGATCCGCTCCGACTTCGGCCGTATCGACACCTTGGTCGCCAACGCTGGTGGAGGTGTCCACGCGCCCTTGGGTGAGATCACCGAAGCGGCTTACGACCAGCAGTTCGACACGAACGTGAAGGGCATCGTCTTCACCGTCCAGGGAGCTTTGCCGCTGCTGGAGCAGGGCTCGTCCATCGTAATCGTCGGCTCTACCTCCTCGATCGATCCGGGGCCGTCGATGAGCATCTACGGAGCCACCAAGGCGGCCGTGCGCAACCTGGTAAGGAGCTGGGTCAGCGATCTGAAGGGCTCCGGTATCCGCATCAACATCGTCAGCCCAGGCCCGACAAACACACAGTCGCTGCGGGACGGTTTCGGCGACCACGCAGAAGAGGGGCTCGCATTCCTGCGGGAGAAGAGCCCGATGGGCCGCATCGGCGAGCCCGAGGAGATCGCGGAGGTCGCGGCATTCCTGGCCAGCGACGCCGCCAGCTACATCAACGGTGTCGAGCTTTTCGCTGACGGCGGAGCGTCCCAGGCATGAAGGAAGATCGGGCCATGAGCGTCATCGACCACATCGAACTTCCTGTTGCCGACGCCGAGGCATCCCGGCGCTTCTACGAAGCGGCGCTTGCACCGCTCGGGCTGTCGCTGGTCGTCAGCATCGACCCGGCGCGCACCGCCCATGGGGGCGCGCGACATGGGTTCGGGCGGGATGGATATCCGAGCCTGTGGTTCCACGCGGAGACCGGCCGCCGCCTTCCCGTCCATGTCGCCTTCACCGCTCGCGACAGGAAGGCCGTCGATGCATTCCACGGGATGGCGCTCTCCCATGGCGGAAGCGACAACGGCGCGCCCGGCGTCCGCGAACGATATCACCCGAACTACTACGCCGCCTATGTGCTCGACCCCGATGGCAACAACATCGAGGCCGTCTGCCAAACCGAGTAAATCGGGTCCGCACCGCCAGGGACAAGCGAAGAGCCTCCGCACGATCTCAGGGGAAGCCCCCGGCAGAGTCGGCGCGGCTATCCATCAATTAAGGAACTCATCATGTCATTCGCCGATAAGGTTGTCGTTGTGACAGGCGGCACGTCCGGTATCGGGCTTGCTATCGCGCAGGAACTCGCGTCGCAAAAAGCCCGGGTCATCATCACCGGACGCAACCGTGAAAAGCTCGACGAGGCAATTGCGATGCTCGGAAGCGGAGCCGAAGGCGTGCAGGCCGAGGTGTCGAACCTCGCCGACCTCGACGCGCTTTATGCCCATGTGAAGCAGAGGCACGGTCGCCTCCACCTGCTTGTCGCCAATGCCGGCGCTGGCGAAATCGTGCCGCTCGATGCAGTCACCGAAGATCATTTCGACCGCGCATTCGATAGCAACGTGAAAGGCGTGACCTTCTCCGTCCAGAAGGCGCTGCCGCTTATGGGCGCAGGCGGCGCGATCGTCATCGTAGGATCGACGTCCTCGATCCAGCCAGGTCCGGGCCTCAGCGTTTACGGCGGCACCAAGGCGGCGCTGCGCGCGATGGTGCGTGGCTGGGTGACGGAGATCAAGGGATCGGGCGTTCGAATCAACATCGTAAGCCCCGGCCCGGTGGACACCGCCTCGCTGCGTTCCTTCCTTGGCGAGCAGGCCGACGAGGCGCTGGCCTACCTGGCCGATCGCAGCACGATCGGCCGTATCGGTCGCCCGGAAGAGATCGCACGCGCGGTCGCCTTCCTGGGCAGTGAGGCCGCCAGCTACATTAACGGCACCGAACTGTTCGCCGATGGGGGCGCTTCGCAAGTCTGATCGACCACCCTTGTCCTGTCCCGATCAACCGAGCTGCCGTGATCGCGCTAGCCCCCCCCGCGATCATAGCCTGCGTGCCGTCGGCCCGTCCCCCTAGGCCGGCGGCACGGATGGCATCTCACGACCATGACGCCACCTCGAAACCATCATGAAGGAAAGAGCGTGTCCACCAACGCCACACTCCCTAGCGCGATCGAAAAACTCGTGATCGAGAGTGAAATTCGCCGCCTGCTCGCAGCATATGTCCACAACCTCGACTACGGGAAGGTCGATGCAAATGCCGAGCTGCTGGCGGCTGCCAAGTTCAACATTGCCGGTACGATCGTGGAGGGACGCGACAACATCGCGCGGTTCCTGCGGAACAACCTCCAGTACCATGTCGACGACACGCCCCGGACCTGGCACTCGGTCTCGAACGTCCTCATCGACGTCACCTCCGCGACGACCGCCAGTTCAATCTGCTACTTCACCGTCCACCAGGAGTTGCCTGGCCTGTCGCTGCAGCCGATCGTGACCGGCCGCTACATCGATACCTTCGAGCATCACGACGGGGAATGGCGTTTCGCATCGCGCGAGATCGAGCCCCGCCTGTTCGGCGACATCAGCAAGCACGCTGCCGCCCCGGCCGAAGTTGGGGCGGAGTGAGGCAGCGATGACCAATAAGCGCCAGGCGCTGGTGACCGGCGCGAACAGGGGCCTCGGACTTGCCATCGCCAAGGGCCTCGCCTCGGCCGGTCTCTCGGTATGGATGGGCGCACGTGACCGTTCCCGAGGGGAAGAGGCGGCGAAGTCCCTACGCGGCGAGGGCCTCGAGGTCCGGTTCGTCGAGATCGACGTGGCCGATGGCGCGAGCGTTCGTCGCGCAGCCGAGACGCTCGGACATGAGATCGACGCCCTCCACGTCCTCGTGAACAATGCAGGCATCGTGCTCGATCTCCAGACCGCGCCAAGCGAGCTCGGCATGGATGACGTGAAGGCCACCTACGAGGTGAACGTCTTCGGCCCGATCCGGGTGACGCAGGCCTTCGCTCCTCTCCTGAAGGCCGCCGATGACGCACGGATAGTGAACATGAGCAGCGGCCTGGGTTCGTTGACCCTCATCACCGATGAGGCCTCGCTATTCTCGACGGTCAACCTTCTGGCCTACACGTCATCGAAGGTCGCGCTGAACGCCGTGACGGTCTCCTTCGCCAAGGAGTTCGAGCCGTTCGGGATAAAGGTCAATGCTGTTGAGCCAGACAACGTGCGAACCGACCTCAACGGCAACTCGGGCTTTTTGACACCGGAAGAAGGCGCCGAACCTGCGATCAGGATGGCCCTGATCGACAAGGACGGTCCGACCGGCGGCTTTTTCGGAAGTCACGGTCGCCAGCCTTGGTGAGCAACGAGTTGGCACGGAACCCCAAGCTACGATCCGCGTCGGATCTGCTGCTGATTGTACATGGCGGCGCCCGTATCGTCGATCGGGCGCGGGTCGGCGCTAGAACAGATGCTGGGTGTAGTTATGTCCATCCACGATCGGCTCTGGGCAGCGCATTGTGCCGCCCAGAGCCAAGGATTTCTCCGATCGCGAGGACAAACAACGTGTGCTGACGATCAGGCGTCGACGATCGTCGTGTCGGCGATCGTCTCGGCGAAGCCATCGCCGAACAGCCCGGCAGGAGTCTGGAAGCCCGGCTGGGCTTCTCCGTCTACCACGCGTCGCGCCGCCTCCGCCGCGGCGAGCGTCGTGAACGTGTAGCCGTTCACCGTATCGAGAATGGAGCGGACGACGGTGCCGTCCTCCCCCGTGACTTCGACCGCCGCATGGTAGCGGTTGGCTTCGCGCTGCTCGAGCGTGGGGCCATCTGGCATGGCCGCGAGATCGCCCTCCGGGAAAGCGCCTTCGGTCACGTGCACGTACGTCTCGATGTTCGGGATATCGGTTGCCCGCCAGATCGTGATCAGTTCCGGCAGGGTGACCGGGAAGGAGGTGGCCGGCCCGTTGCCGAAGTCGAACTCTCGGAGCTCGTCGCCAGAACGGTCGACGAGCTCCCCGTCCACCCTGTGGAGCGTCTCGGTCGTCACGTTCTCGTTCGCGCTGACGGCCGATCCCCGGGAAAAGCCGCCTGCCACATGGAGAGCAATGCTCAGCTTTCTGGGATTCGCTACCCGCTTGGCCGCATGCCCGGCAAGGCATCCGAGCATCGCCACGCTTCCCCCGCTCCCCGGTAGAAGCATGACGCCAGCGGCCTGTGCGTCCTGATCGTACCGCTCGGCCAGGCGATAGCTGTCCAGCTCGGCCGCGATGTCGAGGTAATGTGTGCCGGAGGCCAGGCATGCCTGCATCAGCGGCTCCGCCGTCCGCATGAATGGACCCGCGCAGTTAAGCAGCACGGCGATATCGGTGAGTGCCCTTTCTCTTGCCGGAACGTCGTCAACCGCGAACAGCCGGTAATCGGCATCCCTTTCGGCAGCCAGCGCCGCCAGCTTCTCCTCGTCCTGCGGCCTGCCCGCGAGGATCACATCGACACCGGCAGCCTTCGCGTTCGCGGCCGCCATGCGGCCGGTGTAACCGGTCGCCCCATAGATCATCAGCCTGTTCATCGTATCGGTCGCTTTCTTCTGGATTATTCAAGGTCGGCGTCGATGCAGACGATCAGCCCTGCGGGATCGGTGACGATCTCCAGCAGGCCGATCTCGTGTCCGAAATCGCCGGTGAAATCGACGCGCAGCCGCGCCCGGTGCTCGTCGATGCGCGTAAACGAAAGCAGCCGCGTGGCCGTCCGATAGCCGACGAAGAAGCGCTTGATGTAGTCACGCACGCCGGCCTGCCCGTCGAAGCGCTCCCCGGTCGAGGGATCATCGATCACGGCGTCAGCCGTGAACAACCCCAACGCCGGCTCGACGGCGAACGCGTTGGTCGCCGTAATCAGCGCGTCGGCGACCGATCGCAGGTCGCCTATAGGATCGGCGTCAGTCCTCATGTTGCCAGCTCTTGAAAACGAACTCGAGGCTGTAGCCGTCGGGATCACGAACCTGCGCCGCATAGTAACGCGGATCGTAGTGGAGCTGCGGCCCCGGCGGGTGGATCTGGCTAGCCCCTGCGGCGATCGCGGCGGCATGCGCCTCGTCCACCATCGCCTCGGAGTCGGCGACCAGGCCGACATGCACAGCGCCCGGCGCGGCGACGCCCTGCCGAAGCCAGAAGAACATGCGTCCCTTGGCGCCGAAGCCCTTCAGATCGGGATGGCCGGGCGGTCCGTCTTTTCCATCATAGTCGCCGCGTGCGGTGATCCCGAGCACGGGCAGTACCTTCTCGTAGAAGGCGATGGAGCGATCCGTGTCGCTCACGGTGAGGAAGATGTGATCTAGCATGTGCGTTTCCTCAGATGATGTAGCCGCCGGCCACCTCGATGTTCTGCGCATTGACCCAGCGGTTGTCGTCAGAGAGCAGGCTGGCGATCATACGGCCGATATCGTCGGGCTCACCGACCCGGCCCAGCGCCGTCTGACTCGCGAGCAGGGCCTCGAACTCGTCATTGAGGCCGCCACCCAGCTCGGTCTTGATCGCACCTGGTGCGATCGAATTGGCCCGGATGCGACGATCGCCGAACTCCTTGGCCATGTAACGGGTCAGCACCTCGAGGCCGCCCTTGAACGAAGCATAGGGCGCGACGCCTGCGGTCGCGACCCGGCTCGTGGCGCTTGCGACATTCACGATATGGCCCCCGTCCGCGATCAGCGGCAGCAGGGTCTGCGTCAGAAAGAACGGCCCCTTGAGGTGTACGCGGAACAGTCCGTCGAACTCCTCTTCGGTAACCGTCGCAATCGGACTGTAGAAACCATATCCTGCGTTGTTGACGAGCGCGTCAAAGTCGTGGCGATGCCAGTGCGTCTGCAGTGCGTCACGCACCTGATCGCGAAAGGCTGAGAAGCTGGCGCTGTCGGCAACGTCGAGATGCAGGGCGACGGCCTTGCCGCACTCCTCTTCGATCTCGGCGACGATGGCGTTCGCCGCATCAGGGTTGCTGTTGTAGGTGAGGATGACCCCCATGCCGCGCGCGGCGCACTGGATGGCGGTACTCGCGCCCAGGCCGCGGCTGCCTCCTGTGATAATGACGATGCTCATAGCTGCTCCTTGAAACTGCTCAGCGGACGTTCTGACCTGCCGACGCGTCGCGCGCTCACACGATCCTCCTCAATGCTTGCCTATTTCTGCTTTTGTGTTGATGCTGCACCGCTTGGATGAGACAAGGGCAGCATGGAAACACAGCTCCAGGAACTTCGCGGTCTCGCAGCCAAGGCAGAGAACAGACGGACCGACACCGGCATCCCGCGCGTCGCTATGGTCCAGGGCGAAATTCCGGAGCACCAGCTCGCCGCAGTTTACGAACCCATGGTCAATCTGATCCTGACGGGGTCAAAAACGATGACGGTCGCGGACCGAAGTTTCCGATACGACCCTGCCACGTATTTCGTCATGTCCATCGATCTGCCAGCGGTGGGTTCGGTTCACCCATCCGAAGAGGGGGAACCCTACCTCGCTGTTAGCCTTACGTTGGAACCCACGATCGTAGCTAATTTGTTGTCGGATCTGCCTAAACCTGCCGGAGGTGGGCTCTATGGGACCGGCTTCTCGGTTGCGCCGGTGACACCCGCCCTGCTCGACGCCTGGGTCAGGATGATGCGATTGATGGGGCGGCCGAACGAAATTGCGGCCTTGGCACCCGCCTACGAGCGCGAGATCCTGTTCCGCGTCCTGCAGGGGCCATTAGGTTGGATGCTGCGGGACATCGCCACACCGGACACTGCGCTTTCTCGGGTCGGCGTTGCGATCCAATGGATCAGGGAGAACTTTGCCAAGCCGCTGCGGGTCGAGGCCTTGGCCGAGATGGCAGCCCTGAGCGTCTCCGCCTTCCATCGGCACTTCAAAGCTGTCACTGCGCTCAGCCCCCTTCAATATCAGAAGCATGTCCGACTGCTGCACGCACGATCGCTGCTGCTGGCCGGCGAGGGCAACGCGACCGCTGTCGCATTCGGCGTTGGCTATGAGAGCCCCAACCAGTTCAGCCGCGAATACGCCCGCCAGTTTGGCCTCCCGCCTTCGCGTGATGCAGCCCTGTTGCGTAGAGGGTACGACAATTGTATGAGTGAAGCGTCAAGGGTGTAGCTTTCCGATAACTTGCTGCACGAACCGGTTAGCCAAGCCCGATAGTGACGGTCGTCTCATACGAAGACGGCGGCGGGTTGCCGAATTGGACGGTAGGATGGCGGGGTCGATCTTCCTCATGCGCTCGCAAGAGGCAAGGATTGGCAAGCTCCGATTGCTTTACGTCGAACCACACGCGCGAGGTGCCGGTGTGGGCGGTCAGTTGGTAGAGGCTTGCGTCGAGCGGGCCCGGACTGCCGGCTACGACCAATTGGAGTTATGGACCGACAGTCAGTTGGCTTCAGCACGTCGGCTTTACGCCCGTTCTGGTTTCACGCTGCGTGACACCAAAACCGAGCGGCATTTTGGCCAAGACATCGGAAGCGAAACTTGGGTGATGGATCTGCGGACCGGTTTGTAAAGAAGAGCGTCCGCCGTGGGGCGTCTGCCAACCGGCAGTTTTTTGCATCCGTTGTGGCCCGGCGCGATCTGAACGAATGACCGCTTACAGGCGCAAAGTCCGTCCAATGTCAGCCGCCGGGGGCGATCGCCTAATCGTAGGAACTTCCCTGCACCCCTGATCCGCATGGCAGATGTCGTTTCCCGACGCGGGCAGAAGTAAAGTTTATTATTGCTGCCAGAAGGTCAGCAGATGAAATTCTCCCAACTCGGAGCATCCTTGGGCTGGCCCTCCTCCACCCATGCGAGCTTCCTGCCAAGAAAGTCGAGGGCTGACTCGAGTTCGGAACGCCGCTCCTCGAGTTTCGCCATCTGCGCTCTCAACACTGCTGCGGTCCGTGCAGGCGAGTGCTCACCCGCACGGTACTCGGCACCCAGTGCCGCGATTTCCCGCAGCGAGTAGCCCAGCGATTGCTGCAGCCGAATCATCCGCGCCGCCGTGACATCCTGCGGGCCGAAGACCTGATAGGGGTTGGCGCCGCCCTTACCGTTCCGCCCTGGGCTCAGCAGCCCCTTGCGGACGTAGAAGCGAATTGTGTCGAGGGCCATCCAAGCCATTCAACTGGGAATTCGAGCCGCCAATGAGCGGACATTTTGCTTATGGCCGGTGCCGGGACATCCCTGCCGTTACTGAGCACCCATCTGAACGGCATTTTGAGATGCAAGGAGCCCATATGCGCCAAATGCCGTCGCCAGTTTAACCCGTCGTAAAACACCTGATTCCGTAAACCTATGACGACACACTGGAGCGGCCTTCGCGAGAATCGATCGGGAGATTAGCACTTTTCGTTGATCGTATTGGCCGATTAAGTAGAAGGTGTAAGTCGCGCAAAGGGGGGAATTTTTGTCAATTCACACGACAGCTGCGGCTTGGGTGCGCTTCCTGCGCAATTACGGCCCGATCCCGACCAACGACAATATGTACGACGAGTCGATTCAGAGGGCTTTGAAGCGGCACAAAATTGCGCCGATCACGCTCCCGGCTCCGCTCGTAACGCGGCTAGTCGAGAACTTCCAAGCCGAGGCTCCTGCGTCGCACATCATTACTGGCACGGCGGGCGACGGAAAAACTTATCACTGCCGCGAGGTATGGGTCGCCTTAGGCGGCGATCCGGCAACCTGGAACAAAGGTGCGAAGGTACAGACCCTCGCCGTCGGCAGCCGCACGCTCGTCATCGTCAAGGACATGAGCGAACTGCGCGACGAAGAAAGCGCGGAACTAATCTCCGATTTTGCGCGAGATGTCGCCAATCGGCATTCTTCGACCTTCTACCTCCTTGCCGCTAATCACGGGCAGTTGCTCGAAAAGCTGAAGTCGGCGCCCCACACGGCCGAAATCGAGCGCGTCACCACCGTCGTCGAAGAGCTTCTGGTGACGGGAATCAACCCGGACGCCGCCATTTCGGTTGATCTTGACGATCTGAGCCGATCACCCGCTGCCCAGATGATGACCACCATCATCGAAGAGGTGACAAGCCATGATGGCTGGGAGGGTTGCGGAAGCTGCGCGGCCAATATGGGCGACGCTGTATGCCCGATATATGAGAACAGGCGCCGGTTGATGGGCGAGGACGAAGGGGATGCGTTCAAGGGCCGCATCGCTGCGCTTATCGAGCTCAGCGAACGCAATGGGAGTCATTTCCCGGTTCGCCAACTCCTCGCACTGGTCGCCAACAGCATCCTGGGCCATCCCGAAGCGCGGGACGGCTTGATGAGCTGCGCCGAGGTGCCGCGCATCGTGCAGGAGGGCAGGGCCGACCTTGCAAGCATCTACCGGAATATATTTGGCGAAAATTTGCGACCCAGCAAAGCGGAAAAAACAGAGTTGTTCCGCAAGCTCAACACTTTTGGCATCGGCGCTGAAACGAGCAATCGCGTCGACAACCTCCTCGTCTACGGAGCCGACGATCCCGCCTATCGCGGAGATTATGAACGTCTGGTGCTGTCCGACCCGGTCTATGGTGCAACGCCTGCCTATTCGGCGGCGCAACGCGCCTATCTCGAAGGGGCTGAAACAACCGATCGCACGGCGTTCCTCGGAAATCTGCGATCCCAGCGACAGCGGCTGTTCTTCACTATGCCCGATGAACTTGCAGCGGACTACGACCTGTGGGATCTAACGGTCTTCCGTTATGCCGGGCTCTATCTCGAGGTTGCGCAGAAGCTGGAGGCCGGCGAGCAGGTGCCGCGCCAGGCGATCGCCCTGATCGTCCGCGGTCTGAACCGCATTTTCACCGGTATGCTGGTCCAGAACCAGGATGAACTCGTGCTCGCGACATCCGGCAGCTACTCCCAGTCCAAGCGCAGCCCCTTGCTCGACGAGCTGATATCGGTGCCCCGCCAGGGCGGCGAGGAGGTGACCGTCGTCGGCGATGGCGCGGGCGGTTTTTCCGTTTGTGTGAAGCTCGTCCGAGGGAGCGAGATCCCGCTGGTCAGCCTAGCCCTGTCGCCGACCCGCTTCGAGTTTCTCGGGCGTGTGGCCGAAGGCGCGCTGCCGAGCAGCTTTTCGCTCGAATGCCATGAGGATCTGCTGGCGTTCAAGGCCCGGCTCCTGCGAGAGACCGAGAACCGGCGTAAACTGGATGGCGACGAGATCGCCGATGGAGAATTGATGCTCCGTTTCATCGACCTTGGAAATGACGGCCGGGCGGTTGCGCGCCGTGTGATCGTGCGGGTTTAATCATGGAAATTCTTGCACGCCCAACGAGCTTCGACGATCGCACCGGTCCGGACTTCTGGATCGACGAGGCTATCTGGGGCCATCGCCTCTATGACGAACAGACCCCCTGGCTGAGCTTCCTGGAATTCATGACTGTGCTCCTTGCAGAGCACCGGGCGGGACGCACCTTGCGCGAAGAGGCGCTCAATAGCCTCTCTTATCGCCCGCAGCTCCAGTTGCGGCTGCGTAACCTGGTCTTCAATAATCCGCACATCATGACGGTAATGGCCGAAGACCGTACCGACGAGGCAGCCTGGACCATTTGGCTCGCCAAGATGGCGGATACCGCCGGAGGGCTGGAGGAGCGCGACTTTTCCTATCTTCGTGAAAGGTTCGAGAGCTTTAAGGATTTCGCGGCGGTCATTGAATTCCTACAGGGCTCGGCGATCGAGGGGTCAAGCAACAAGCGCTGGAGCTCCAAGTTCGTCTTTCCCTTCGGCCCGAACGCCTTGTACGAGGATGTCAACGTCAATCCCCGTGGCGGGGTGACCAATGACCGGCGCTTTTTCGCCCGCACTGGCGAACTCCTCTATTTGATGCTTTGCCGTAGCCGTGAGGCTGACACGCTGCGCGGGCTCTTGGTATCTCGCTTCCTTGAAAATCCGGCGCCCTACGATCGCATGGCCGCCGCATTGCAGGGAGAGGCCCAATTCTCGAAAGGCGAGCGGGGGGGCGCTTATCTCCCTTGCTCGGCCCACCCCCTTTTCGATCGTCTGGCCGAGGACTGGCTTGCCGTCTTGCAGCTCCCCATCCCGGCTTATGACGCGATCCCGCACTTGGTTACGATGACCGGCCTCAACCTCATCCTGTACCAACTGGAACGCGCGCGTGAGGTGCTCGCAAGCGAACCGGTCCGCCTCGTCTGTGAGATCGTCTCGCCCAGGAAGTCGGTCGTTCGCGATCTTTCGGCCGATTCCTACCAGCGCAACAATGGTCTTCCGCAGCAGGCGGTCGAGCGGTTCGTGCGCCGCGTCGGCGAAACGGAAGAATGGGCTGCTGCCTGCGCCTCCGACGCCCCGGTTCTCCATGCCGCCGATATCCTGAAGAAGGCCTTCGGCTGGCCCGACGGCGAGGACGACGAACAGGTGCCGGACCCGCAAGTTCTGATCGACCGGCTCGCAGACAAGGCGATCAGCCGCCACAAGCAGCATATCGGCAAGATCCACATGACCTGGGCGCGAGCGATCGGTTTGTCGTCGCGCCGATCGAGCCGGCGCGTGCGCTATGCGCCGACCGACAGGCTGCTCAAGACCCTCGTCGCCTGCTGTGTCGGCAAGAGACTCGAGTTCAGGGACTTCCTGACCCTGTTGCACGAGCGGTACGGGATCGTGATCGGCGACGGGCAGGCGCGCAATTACATCGATAGTGGCGACGCCGACCAAGAGGATTTTTCCGACAATGCCCGGCGCCTGGAGGAACGCCTGGCGAGCCTCGGCCTGCTGAAGCGCCTCTCCGACTCCTGTGCCTATGTTGAAAATCCCTTCCAGCGAGCCCAAGCCGCGTGACCCCATCTGATCTGATTGGCGCCGCCGGCGCCGCGTCCATCCGCCAGCGTCTGACCGCCCCTTCTGAGACCGAGGGGGTCGCACGCTATCTGCTCGACCGCCTGACCGGAGAGCAGGTCGCGGCGATCACGAGCGCGCTCCTGCAGGATCCGGCGACGGATGCGCTTCTCAAAATCGCGCTTCCCCGCTCGCTGGTAGGCGAGTTGGGTCTGCCCGATCATGTCGTGACCGACGAGCGGACCGTGGCGATCCGACACGCTGACTGCGACCGTCCGGCGCTGTTGATCGCCAACACTGACGACGACCAGGGTGCATCACTCGGCGACGTCATGCTGATAGGTGCAAAACAGCTTACCGAAGATCCTGAACCGTGGGTCGAGGCTGCAGCCGTTGGCCTAGGCTTGCCCGATAGCCAGATCGGCGCCTGGAAGGCGGCTCTCAAGGGTCTCAACGCCGCTGACGATTGGACGCTCCACCAGATCTCGAACTATGTCGCTCTCACACGAGAGAGGATCGCCGCGGAATCGGCGACGGTGCCCGATGCGTTGGGATGGGCGCTGCCCGCCCTGCATCTCCCACGCGACAGCGGCTATTTCCTGGGGATCCGGGACAAGGAGCTTGAGCAATCGCGGCGCTGGAAGCGGTTGATCGAGAAACTCGTATCGGACCGAAAGCCGCTACTCGC
Source organism: Novosphingobium sp. TCA1 (assembly GCF_009811895.1). Classification (NCBI taxonomy): domain Bacteria; kingdom Pseudomonadati; phylum Pseudomonadota; class Alphaproteobacteria; order Sphingomonadales; family Sphingomonadaceae; genus Novosphingobium; species Novosphingobium sp. TCA1. Next base: position 46,595 of record NZ_BLJH01000029.1, read on the forward strand.
GAAGCAGAAGCCTAATAGGCAGATCATCGAGAGCGACGAGCTGCGCTCGCAGTTCGAGGCTGTGCAGGAGGATATACCAACCGAAGTGCACGGCGCGATAGAGGCCTTCATCGCCGCGACGCCGGGCTGGAACGATGCCGCCGATGCGCTCTCTCAATTTGAGTGGGAGGCGCAAAGCGTTCTTCAGCTGTTTTCGGGGATCAAGCTCAAGAAGACAACGCTGCCGCAGGAGACGCTCGCCTTCTTCGAGTTCACGCTTCCGGACCGGCTAAGCCCTTCTGACGTCGAATATCTCGAAGCACTCAAAGGTCGTTCGCTCAAGGAGACGCGTGACGACGATCGCGACTTCTTCGAGGCGCACAGGGACGATCTGGGGCAGGACAAGACGCTGCGCGTCAAATGGGAGCGCTTCATTTTCGGTCGCCCGATCGAGTGCACCGATTTCCTCGAGGGATTGCTGCGCGCTTTCGAGCGCCTGTTCGGTCAGGTCAACCTCGCGGCCGGCAAGCGTACGCTCAAGGTTCGCGCGGCGCGGCGCAGGCCGACGCAGCTCCTTGATATCAATGCGGATGTGGGGCTTGCCTTCGGTCTGCGGTATCGCGGCCTGCCGGCGCTGACCGGGGCTGCGGTCGAATGGGACGTGCCCTTCCTCTTCGAATATGAGGAACTGCTCGACCGGGCGAAGAAGCGGAAGAAATATCGGCGCAACGAGTCGACGTCGCGTGCGGCCCTTCAGATCAAGTTCGACATCGTGCTCGAATGCGGATCGGAGCGCGCCACCGTTCAGCTGATCTGGATCGCGCGGCCCGGCGCGATCGGGCTTGAACTGCCCAAGGATCTCGGCCGGCTTGTCAAGCGGCCGATGACCCGTAGCAGCGTCGCCCGGCTCCCCGTCAGTCGCAAGGGGGCCTTGCAGTCGGTCTCTCTTGCCGATGTGGGGACGCTCCAGCCCGCCTTCGGCCAGGACGCGGGTTCGCTCATTCCGCGAACGAGCGCAGGTGAAGATCTTGCCAAGGCTTTTCTCAAGGCGCTGAAGACGGCGGGGCAGGTTGGGCGCATCGATACGGCCGGACTTTCCGCGATCGAGGCGGCTTGGTCCGATTTTGCCGGAAAATATATCGAGGCGATCACCGCCCTGCAGGCATCGGGCTTTGCCTCGCCGGCGTTGCTGACCCAAGCCGAAGCGTTCGGCGTGCTGCTCCACACACTTGGGCGGCATGCTGCGGGTGACCTCAATCGCCGGGACCTATGGGAGCCGGTGCTCAGCCTTGGCGTCATTCCCGTCACGGGAAGTGCGCCCTCGGCCATCGTGGCCCCCTGGCACCCTCTGCGTATGGCTGCCGGCGCCGTTCGGATGCGCTCGCTGGCGGGGCTCGCCGACTATCTCCTATCGGACGTCGATGTGAATTTCGGCGACTCGCGCCTCTTTTTCTCGGATCTCCGCGATGAACTGGCGCATCCGCTCTATCCGGAAATCGCGGTCGGATATGACGGAGCGGAAGCCGTGCTCCTCGCGGAGACTGGCACGATCAATGATTATAGCCTGCTCGAGCGGCCGGTTCGGGATCCTTCCGAAGGGACCACCGATGTCGATCCGGCCGAAGCCTCTCGGCAAATCCGGGGGCTTCTCGAGCGGTATCTCGATTTGCAGCCCCATGAGCGCTCGAACCTGAGTATCATGCTGTTCAACTGCGATGCGGCCGGTCTGCCGCTTGCGACCGTCAACAGCCTGAGCTCGGTCCAGGACCAGGAAGAGGTCCATTGTAACGTCCTGGTTCGCCATCGTGACCGCTCGAGGCTCGCCCGAGTCTACGGCGAACTCCTCGACCGGTCTGAGGGCGATCCCGACGCGGTCGTGGTGAGCGAGACGTCGCGCAACTTCATGTCCAAGCTGCGCATCGGTGTCTTGCTAGACAGCGGCGCGACCCGCCCCGGCAGCCCGGCGCGCGAGATCGACGTTGCGTTCCTTCACGATGTCGTGTCACGGCAGGCGCGCGAACAGTGGTTCGCCGTTCCGGCCACAGAGAGCAATCCTACGCTTCTCGAACATGTGCCGGCGCGGTGGTCCTATCGCCGCGTGACGGCCGAGGATGAGCTGAAGGCGACCGTCTACCTGACCTGTCCCCGGCAGCCTGAAGCAGGCTGGGCCTATGTCGATGCCGTGGCGAATGTCATCCGCCGGCAGGCCCATGGGAGCCACGAGCATTATCTACCGGCGCGGCAGATCTCGTTCCAGGATTCCGGCCTCAAGACGATGTTCGACGAGGTGCATGAGCTTGCCGAATGGGTCGCGACCTATGACGACCTGCTCGACAAGCGCCAACTCGCCGCGCAAGGCATCAATGTCATCCGGTATCGTCGCCAGCGCACGCATGGCCGCAACATGGTGGTCTCGTCGACTTCGGAACTGCGGATCCTCAACGTCCTCGTGCGCCGCCGGCTGACCGAATTGTCGCTCGGCCTTGACGATGATCGCCTCTCGAAGCTCGCAAGGCGGCTGATCGAGGACGCCAATTCGATATCGGGAGATATCGTGCTGCGCGCGGCTAAGCGCGGCGTGTCGGCGGGCGAGCTCATTGGGCTGGTCCTTAGCCGGGCACTTGTAGCCGAGGAGCTCGGCGCGCAACCGGCCGTTGCCTGGTTCCTGCTCGACGATTATGCTGAGTGGCTGGGCCAGCGCGAAGAGGGCATTGCCGACATCCTCGCCTTGTGCCTGGTAGGGGGCGAGGGCATGGAGCCGCGCCTGCGCGCGATCGTCACAGAAGCCAAATATGTCGAACAGAGCGGCGCTGCCGAAGCGACCCGCAAGTCGAGACAACAATTGCGCCAGACAGTGGCGCGCATCGATGACGCGCTGTTTGGGGACCCGGGCCGTCTGGACCGCGATCTGTGGCTCTCGCGCATTGCCGACCTGCTGCTCGACGGCACGGCCGCGCTTGGGCAGGCCAATCTGCTTGAGCAGGTGCGCGACGGAATCCGCCGCGGCGCAGTCCCAATCGACCTACGCGGTTATTCCCATATCTTTATCACCGGTCCTGCAACCGATGGGAGTTCGCTCGGGGAGCAGGAGAGGATCGCGGATGTCCGTGGCGGTCTTCAGGAGACATTTTCGCGCGAGGGTCTTCGCCAGCTGCTCAAGGCCTATGAGGGGGCGTTTGCGGGAGGGGGCGGAATCCTACGCTAAGGATTTGGGCCAGCGATATTCCC
>NZ_BLJH01000030.1:0-47432 GCF_009811895.1 Novosphingobium sp. TCA1
AAAAGCAGTCTTGAATCAGAACCCGGCCCGCTTGGGAATCCCTTTTGTCAACACGGCCTAGGCCTTCAGCGGGGCGTTCGGTGCTTACGGATCGACAGTGCGTTGACGTATGCCGTCACAAAATGACGGCTTAACCCGGGGATCATAATGAGCGCTTTGACGAATGACGTGCCTTTGAGCGTGGCTGTTGTCATTGCCAGTTTTGGACGCCCTCAGCTTTTGGCGCAGATGTACAAGCTGATGCAGGAACAGACTGTCGAGCCGGATGCTCTGGTCTTTTCAGTCGTTAGCGATAGCGACGTTCCCGAAGATTATGCCGATCGCCATGGAGTTCAGGTTATCATCGGGCAGAAGGGCCTTTGCTCACAAAGAAACCGGGCATTAGATGCGCTGGGGAACACTTATGATCTTATCGTTTTCTACGACGACGACTTTGTTCCCTCTCGAGGCAGTCTCGAAGGAATCAAGCGCTTCTTTGCGTCTCACCCGGAAGTGGTGGGTGCAACTGGCAACGTGATTGGCGACGGGGCGCGAGGACCTGGCATACCGTTCGAAATAGCTCGGGAGTTGATTGCGGACCATGAAAGCCGGAAGTTCAGTCCCAACTGCATCGTCACCAGTTTGGAGGGCCTTTACGGCTGCAACATGGTCTATCGCGCATCGGCCATCGAAACATCCAGATTCGATGAACGGCTGAGCCTTTACGGCTGGCAAGAAGATGTAGACTTTGCATCGTCTCTTTCTTCTCGAGGGCGCATCGTCAAGACGTTCGCATTTTCGGGTGTCCATCAGGGGGTGAAGTATGGCCGCACGTCTGGTGTTCGCCTTGGGTATTCGCAAGTGATCAATCCCATCTACCTCGTGCGGAAGGGGACAATGTCTACCAGTTTTGCTACGCGATTGATCGTTCGGAACGTCGTGGCGAACCACATACGTGTGTTCAAGCCTGAACCCTGGATCGATCGGGTCGGACGGGTAAGGGGAAATTGGATTGCTGCCCGCGATCTTTTGCTTGGCCGTCTTCTGCCGGAGCGGATCGAAGTGCTTTGAAAGATTCAATTAATTGGGGTTCTTATCGAAGGGGCTTCCTCTAATTTTCGTTCAGATATTGCCTTCGGCGATGGTCTCGACTGCATCCCCGTAACTTATGCGTCACAAGAATAGTCGTCACGAATCTCGTTTGACCACCGTATTATCGGTGAAAGGCGCTTATAAAGTCTTTCAACTGGGGGTTCTGGAAGGTCTGAGCTGATGATGGTTTTGAATTGGGCGCTCGCGATCATGGTCAAGGGTTTCGTCGAAAAGCCGCCGCTGCATTCCGTCAGCGTTTTCGTGCGCGTGGCAAGGGGGTGTCTCGGAAATTTCAGCCAAGAGCGCGAGCAACTCAGTAAGCGGTATTGGAGCAGCGCATCTGGCGAAGGTTGCTCGACTACCTTCGTCGAGGTCGCTGATGGCAGCATCATGTCCTGCCTCGACAAGTACAATAGCAAGCTGACTTCCGCTCCGCCGTGTATTTTACCGGCGTTAGCCTGACACTCATTCAGATTGTTCCTGACTGGTGCACTTCCGACCACCGTTGAAGGCACCCGGCCCACCCTGGTTCCCGACATAAGCTTCACCCGACCACCCAGTCGGGAAATCCTGCTTCAGGAGTTCCGGCATGGTGCGGCCGGTGCCGCATTCGGGCGTCAGGCCGAAAAAACGACCCCGTCCATCAGCTTGCGCGCGGTGCGAAGGAGGGCGGCGCTGGTTACGGCGCCGCCCTCGTCCGTGTCGAGGACACAGGACATCTCGCCGGTCGGATGCTCGACCGACAATGTCTTGCGGCGACCCTCGGGGATATTGGCCACTTCGGCGGCGGGTGAGCCTTCGATGAGGCAGGCCGTCGCTACCGAGACTGCGCCGAGCACGCCGATCGTGGCGTGGGCGCGGTGGGGAATGAAGCTGCGCACGGTCACGGCGCCGCCATTACGGGGCGGGGCGACCAGCATCATCTTGGGAACCGACTTGTCCTTGACGTCGCCCAGGTTCATCCGTTCGCCCACGGCCAGGCGGATGGCCTCGATCTTCGCCTTGAGTTCGGTATTTGCGTCAAGGCTCTCGCGGTCCTCGTAGCCGGTCACGCCCACGTCCTCGGCCTTCATGACCACGCAGGGCATGCCGTTGTCGATCAGCGTCACGCGCACGCCGTTCACTTCGTCGGCCGCGTTGCCGGTGGGGAGCAGCGCGCCGCAGGAGGAGCCGGCGGTATCGCGAAACTCCAGCGGCACCGGAGCATGCGTGCCCGGAACGCCGTCGATCGCGGCTTCGCCCTTGTAGGACACGGTACCGTCAGGGGTTTGCACGGTGGCGACGGCGACCTGGCCGGTATTCTCCATGAAGATGGCGACGGAGGTTTCCTCGCCTTTTGCCGCGATCAGTCCGCGCTCGATGGCGAAGGGGCCGATCCCGGCAAGGATATTGCCGCAGTTCTGCTGGTCGCTGACGAGCGCCTGATCGACGAAGACCTGGAGGAACAGGTAGTCGACGTCGATGCCCTCGCGCTCGGATTTGTTGACGACCGCGACCTTGCTGGTCAGTGGGTCGGCGCCGCCCATGCCGTCGATCTGGCGCGGATCGGGAGAGCCCATGATGGAGAGGAGGAAGGCATCGCGCGCGGCCGTATCGGCGGGAAGGTCGCTCTTGAGGAAATAGCCGCCCTTGGAAGTGCCGCCGCGCATCCACATGCAGGGCACGCCGTTCTGGTTGGCGCCGTCCTGGTTGGCATCGGTGGCAGTCATCGCAATTCTCCTTTTCCCGCATTGGGCGTCCTGCCGCAGCGTCTGCGCAGGGGGAAAGAGAAACTTTGGACGCGTGATAGGATTTGGCTAAGAGTGATTCCATGGACATCTGGAATTTCAACCTCCGGCACTTGCGCGCCGTGGCCAAGATCGCCGAATTGGGGACGGTCAACGCTGCCGCTCTGGCCGTAAACCTCAGTCAGCCTGCGATAACACAGGCGTTGGGGCGGCTGGAAGGCATGATCGGCTTGCCGCTGTTCGAGCGCCGTCACGACGGCATGATTCCCACTCGCGCCGGCGAAATCCTGGCGCCCCGCATCAGCGCCGCGCTCGCCCATATCCAGAGCCCGCATGTCACCATGTCACGGCTGCGTGCGCTGCTGGCGCTGGCGGAGACGGGCAGCTATGCCGGGGCCGGGCAGGAGACAGGCCTGTCGCTCCCCTCGATCCACCGCGCGGTCAATGATCTGGCGTTGGCGCTGCGTCGGCCGCTGGTGGCGCGGCAGGGCAAGTTCGTCATCACCACCGAGGCGGGAACCCAGCTCGCACGCGAGTTTCGCCTTGCGCGGGTGGAACTGGAGGCGGGCCTGTCCGAAGTGGAGGCCCTGCGCGGTCTCGAAACCCGGCGCATCGCCATCGGCGCCATGCCGCTTTCGCGTGCGCGGATCCTGCCCGCCGCCGTGGCGCGGTTCCTGTCGCGGCGTCCCCGCGTGAAACTCACCATCGTAGAGGGATCGCGCGCCGAACTGGTCGAGCCGCTGCGCAACGGCACGTTGGACCTGATGGTCGGCGCCTTGCGCGATCCGCTGGTGGAAGGCGATCTGGTGCAGCATCCACTCTTCGAGGACCGCCCGGCGGTCTACGGGCGCAAGGGCCATCCGCTTGAGGGCGCGCAGCCCGCCGCCGCCGACGTCGCCCGTTACCCGTTCACCCTGCCGCCGCGCGGCACGCCCCTGCGCGACAGTTTCGAGCGCTATTTCGAGGAACATGGCGTGCCTCTGCCGGACGTGCCGGTGGAGTCGGGTTCGGTGATGATGATTCGCCAGGTGATGATGGGCGGCGATTTCCTGACCGTGCTGTCGCCCGACCAGGTCACGGTGGAAGTGGAAGCGGGCTGGCTCTGCGAACTGGCGCGGCTTCCGGCCGCCTTCACCCGTCATATCGGCATGACGACCCGCGCCTCATTGCGCCCGACGGAAGTGCAGGCGGAGTTCATCGCCGACCTTGAATGGGCGGCGAAGCGGGTCGGGGCTTAGAGTCTGTTTGAAAATTCGCGTAACGCAAATTTTGCGGCACCAGCCCGCACAAAAATGCCCCTCCGGGCATTTTTCAAACCGGCTCTTAGCGCATCGGACCCGTTGACGAAGCGCATCTTCTCTATTTATATCCATCCGGTCAGATATTAATTGAGATAGAGCGTGGGCCGCAAGAAATCCATCGACCAGGACCATATCCTCGATGCCGCCGAGGCGGTCGTTGCCGCCCTTGGCGCTGCGCGCCTGACGCTGGAAGCGGTTGCGAAGCAGGCCGGGATCAGCAAAGGCAGCGTCGTCTACGACTATGGTTCGAAGCAGGCTTTGCTGGAGGCGATGGTGCAGCGCGCCGTCTCGCGTGACAATGCGTTCAACGAGGCTGCGGCGGAAGCTTGCGACGCTGCTGAAAATCGCACGCTTCAAGGCCGCATAGCGGCGGCTGCGGAACCATTCCCCGATGCCTTTCGTGCGGTCGCTCTCAACATCTGCGCGGCGCTTGCGCAGGACCTGGCGCTGCGTTCGGCCATCCAGGATAACCAGAATGCGGTGATCGACCGGGTTCGCCAAGAAGCGTCTGGCGCACGCGGGCCGATGCTGGCCTATCTGGCTCTTGAAGGCATGAAGCTTCTGGAATCGCTGGATTACCACCAGTGGCCGGAGGGTGAGCGAAAAGCCCTCCTGGCCGACATTCGCTGGCTGGCCGCAATGCCCTGAGCTTTCCGGCGTTTCGCCGAACTCCTCCAACCAAAGGCAGTTTCAGATCATGACCGACCGCATTGCGGAGGGGGACGCGCTTGTCTCCGCTCCTCGCCCCTGTTCGCCCATTTTTCTCACCGGAGGCAGCGGCTATCTCGGCCGTAATCTCATCCGCCATTTCGTGAGCGGCGGCTGTGAAGTGGTTGCCCTCGTGCGCTCGGGCCGGGCGGCGGATGTCGTCCGTGCGCTTGGAGCGATCCCGGTCGAGGGAGAACTGACCGGCCCGCAACCGGTGCAGGTGATGAAAGGCTGCAAGGCGCTGGTTCATGCCGCCGCGCATACCGGTCACGGCCTTGAAACGCCGGAACACGCGGCCGTCAATGTCGAGGGTACGCGCGCGATCTTTGCGGCCGCCCGTGAAGCGAGAGTGACGCGCGCAGTTCACGTCAGCACCGAATCCGTTCTGCTCGATGGGCGGCCCCTGATCAATGCCGACGAGTGCCGTCCATTCCCCCGGTGCTATCCGGGCGCTTATTCGCGCACCAAGGCCGAGGCGGAGCGCATAGCGCTCGCGTCGGCGGGTGACGGTCTGGACGTGATGGCTGTTCGTCCGCGCTTCGTTTGGGGGCGGGACGATACGACGGCACTGCCGATCCTGGTGGAAGCGGCAAGGTCTGGCAAGATGGCCTGGATCGATGGCGGCCATTACCTGACATCCGCCACGCATGTCGCCAATGCCTGCCACGGTATCGACCTTGCCCTGCGCAGAGGCAGAAGCGGTGAAGCCTATTTCGTTACCGATGGCGAGCCGATCCCCTTCCGCGACTTCGTGTCGCGGCTTCTGGAAACCCAGGGTATCGCCCCGCCGACCAGACAGGTGCCCTCCTGGATCGTGCAGACGGTAGCCCGTGTCGGCGAGAGGATCGCCGCGCTGAGCGGGGGCAGATTTAAGCCGCCAGTGACGCGGCAGGATCTGGCAACGATGGCGGTTGAAGTAACGCTGGACATCGCCAAGGCACGGCGGGATCTGGGCTACGCGCCGCTGGTTTCGATCGAGCAGGGACTTGCTGAACTGCGCCAAGCCATTCAGCAGGCATAGTTTCCCGGCTGGGGAGAGGCGCCGAGGCGTCCCGCTTCCACCCATTCCACTTTAGCCTTGAGGAAGGCCAGCGCGGCATCCAGTTCATGTCGGCGTTCCTCGAGGCGCGAAATCTGGGTGCGCAGGATTTCCGCCGTGCGTTCGTCCGATCCTGCGCCGCGCCGGTATTCCTCGGCGAGCGCGCCAATTTCCGCGAGCGAGTAGCCTAGCGACTGCTGCAGGCGGATCATTTGCGCGGCCGTAACGTCATCCCGTGAAAACACCTGGTAGGGATTGCTCCCGCCCTTCGTGCTTCGCTCCGGCCTGAGCAGGCTCTTGTTGATGTAGAAGCGAACCGTGTCGACCGAAAGGCCGGTCTCTCTGGCAAACTGTGAAATCAGCATGAAGCGCCTTGACCATGGACTATACTCCACACTTATAGACCCTGCCTGTCATTTTTTGGAGTATGATCATGACCGGCAATTTCGCGCTTCCCCGTATCGTCCTGGGCGACGGTGGCCCCGAGATCGGCATTCAGGGTCTCGGCTGCATGGGAATGAGCGAGTTCTATGGAGAGACGGACGCGGCGGAGGCGCGTGCCACGCTCGGCCGCGCGCTTGAACTGGGGATCACCTTGTTCGATACGGCGGACGTCTACGGCATGGGCCAGAACGAGTGCTTTCTTGCGCCCTTCGTGAAAGCCCATCGTGACCGCGTTGTCATCGCCACGAAATGCGGCTATGCGCGCAGCCTCGAGAACCCGGACGATTGGAGCCTCGATAATCGGCCCGAATTTATCCGCCGGGCCGCGGACGCTTCCCTGCAACGGCTGGGCGTAGAAGTCATCGACCTCTACTATCTGCACCGTCGCAGTTCCGAGGTGCCGCTGGCCGAGTCCATCGGTGCGATGGCGGAACTCGTGAAAACCGGGAAAGTGCGCGCGCTTGGACTGTCGGCAGTCTCGGCGGACGAGTTGCGGGAGGCCTGCGGAATCCATCCGATCGCGGCGCTGCAATCCGAATGGTCGATCTTCACGCGGACCATCGAAGCGGAGATCGTTCCCGCCGCCGCCCGCCTGGGCGTGACGATAGTGCCCTATTCCCCGCTGGGCCGCGGCATGTTGACCGGGAAGGCCTTCGCCAACGGAATTGGCGCGGGCGACGCGCGCAAGCATTTCCCGCGTTTTTCACCGGAGAATCTGGACGCGAACATGCGTCTGGTGGCAACCATCGAGGATATCGCCGCGAGCCTTCGGGTCAGCCCTGCGCAAGTGGCACTGGCCTGGCTCTATGGCAAGGCGCGCGAGCTGGATGTTGCGATCGCCCCCATCCCCGGAACGCGCAGCCGGATGCGCCTTGAACAAAATGTTGCGGCGGCATGCATGACACTCACGGACGAGGCGATGGCTTCGCTGGAGCCGCTGGCGCGGGAAGTCGCGGGTATCGCCATCTGATCGGCAGCGGGATCAGGCTCTTGCCGGATCCGCCGCCTTGCCGCGACGGAAGACAAGCCGTTCGGACGGAGGCGCAGCCACGGCGGCTGCCGCATTGAGCGCGGGCAGGGCCACGAAAGTGGCCTCCGCGCCCACCGTCAGCTCCCGGTTTTCCAGCCCTAGCGCCCGTGCGGACTCGGTCGTGGCCATGCCAAGAGCGACGCCGAGATGCTCGTCGGTGTAGAAGCCGGAGCGATAGCCGATCAGCATGGCGCGCTGGAGCATGTCGCCGTTGCCATAGGGCCACCAGGCGTCGCGGATATTGTCGTTCCCGGCAAAGAGGCGAACGCCGTGCTCGCGCAGGCGCAGGATCGGCGGGAAGGCGCGGTCGCCGGGGGCATTGGTCATGATCGCCACGCCTGCATCGGCAAGGGCGCGGGCGATGCTATCCAGCGCGGGCTGGTCGACATCGCCCAGCGCATAGGCGTGGCTGACCGTCACGCGCCCGGCCATGCCCAGCGCCAGAGTGCGGGCGGCGATGCGGTGCAATTGCGCAATGCCGGGAAGGCCTGCCTCGTGGAGATGGATGTCGATCTTTGCGCCGTGCCTTTCGGCGATGCCGAAGACGACGTCCAGATGGCCGTCGGAATTGCCGTCCATGCCCTCGGGGTCGATGCCGCCGACCACTTCGGCGCCTTCGCGGATTGCGGCATCGAGGATATCGGCCGTGCCCGGGCAGGTGAGAATACCGGCCTGCGGAAAGGCGACCAGTTCGATATCCATGCTCTCGCGCCACTTCTCGCGCATGGCCATCACGGCATTGAGGTGCGAGAGGCCGGTCGTGGCATCGACATCGACATGGCTGCGCATCGCCACCGTGCCGAGGCTGGCGGCCTGCGCGATAAGCACGTCGGCGCGGACGGCGGCGGGGCGTACGTCGGCCAGCATCGCCTTTTCGGCGGCGAGCCTGTCGCGCAGGCTGGCGGCCGGGCGGTGGGGTTGCCAGGGTTCGCCGAAGAAGCTCTTGTCGAGGTGGATGTGGCCGTCGACGAAGCCCGGCAGGACGAGCCTGCCGCCAAGGTCCACGCGCTCGGTCCCCTCGCCCGCGACGAGATCGTTACCGATCCCGACGAAACGTCCGCCCGATGCGGCGAGATCGGCAGGCGTGCCGTCCGGCAGCAGGGCATTGGTGAAAAGGCGCTCGATCATCGGCTGGCCTCCGGTGCGGCGCCGCCCTTCTCGCTGGCGTTCCATGCGGCGACCTTGTCCCGGGTCTGGGCCAGCATGCCGTCCAGCGCGGCGCGGTTGTAGAGCTTGCCGTCCATCACCACGGCGCGGATCGCGCGGGTGGCGGCGATGTCCTTCAGCGGATCGCGGTCCAGCAGCACGAGGTCGGCGGCCTTGCCGGGCGCGACGGCGCCGTAGCGATCGAGCCGCCCGAACCAGGCCGGGCCCGCGCGAGTCGCGGCGGAAAGCGCCTCGGCGGGCGTGAGGCCCTTGTCCACGAACAGGCTCAACTCGTCATGCAGGCCGATGCCGGGGTAGTTGAAGGAGTTGAGGAAGCCCGCATCGGTTCCGGCGATCACCGTGACCCCGGCCTTTTCCAGCAGCGGCAGCACGGCGGCCATGCGGTCGAAATGCTCGTGACGCGCCTTGATCGCAGCGGCGTCGGCCTTGGCGGCGCGTTCGACGCGCCAGTCGTAAGTCTTGCGCAGCTTCGGGCCGATATAAGCGAGGTAGGGGTCGTCGGCGTGATCGTCGGCATCGAGCCAGGCGATCACGCGGCTGCCGTTCAGGGTCGGGGTGACGAAGACGCCCTGCTTGGCGAACTTGCGGTAGGAGGCCATGGCCGTGGCCCTATCGAAGCCATTGTCGAGCAGGCGGTTGGCTTCGGCGCGGTCAATCCGACCGGCGGCGAAATCCGCGGCGATCCTCGCTTCGTCCTTCACGCCCGCCTTGTAGGCATAGTCGAGGTGCTCGATCGAACTGATGCCCGCGTCCACGGCCTGCCCGACCGTCAGGGCCATCGGGATATGGCCGGAAGTCCGCAGCCCGCGCGCTTTCGCCTGCGAGACGGCGTAGAGGAACAGCTGCGGGTCCAGCGTGCTGTCGGTGATCTTCACGAAGTCCACCTTGTCTCGCTCCTGAAGCCGGGCGAGCGCGGCATCGACATCGGCCTTGCTGCCGACCTCGATCGTGCCTTTCCAGACCGGCTTGATGCCTTCGATCTTGGCGCCCGAGGTCAGGAGGTGCGGGCCGAACAGGGTTCCGCCTGCGATTTCGCCGCGCCATTGCAGGACCTGCTCGGGCAGGTCCCCCGAACAGTCGCGGATCGTGGTGATCCCGTGGGCGACGTAGAGCGGCAGAAGCGCCTTGTTCTCCTCGATCAGGTCGGGGCCGCCGCCGAAGTGGACATGCATGTCCCAGAGGCCGGGGATGAGGAACCGGTCCTTGCCCTCCACGACATCGCGGGCCTGCCAGTCGCGGGCGATGTCGCGGTCCTTGCCGACGGCCACGACGTCGCGGCCGCGCAGCACGACGGCCTGTTCCTTGACCGCCCGCGCATGTTCGACATCGATGACGGTGACGTGGCGGATCATCACGTCGCCCTGGTCTGCCGCGAGGGCAGGCGTGGTCGTGGCCATGAGCGCGGCGATCAGCGGGGCGACAAACTTCATCGGGAAACTCCTTCGCGGCGTGTTTACCCCATGCACCGGATAATTCGCAAATTAGATGTTTATATAAATATCATTCAGTATATGAATGGTCGATGCTCGATCCCAGACTTCTTCGCAGCTTCGTCGCCATCGTCGATACCGGCCACTTCACGCGCGCGGCGGAGCGGCTGGGCATGACGCAATCGACCATCAGCCAGCAATTGGGGCGGTTGGAGGAAAGTGCCGGCCACCCCCTGATAGACCGCGCGGCCCGGCCGGTGCGACCGACGGCGATGGGGGAGCGCCTGCTGGGCCATGCCCGCCGTATCCTCCAGCTCGATGCCGAGGCGCAGAGCCTGCTGAAGGATCCGGCGGGGACGGCCGCGATCTCCATCGGCGTGCCGGAGGATCTGGCGACGCGGAGCATGGCGCAGGGCCTGGCGCGCTTCGCGGCCAGCAACAGCCGGATCCGGCTCGACGTCGTCACCGGGCTCAGCCGCGATCTCGCCTCGCGCTACCGTCAGGGCGAATTCGACATCGTGGTCGTCAAGGAAGACCAGCCCGCGCCCGATTGCCGAGCCAGCTTTCCCGAACCGCTCGGCTGGTTCGCGGCGCCCGAGGGCGCGGTGGAGATGTGCGATCCGCTGCCGCTGGTGACCTTTCCGGTCGGCGGGCTCTACCGCGAGACGATGTTTCGCGAACTCGAAGCGGCGGGCCTGCGCTGGTACGTGGCGTTCTCGGGCAGCAGCCTGCAGAGCGTGCTGGCGGCGGTATCGGCGGGGATGGGCCTTTCGCTCCTGCCGCTATCGGTCACGCCGGGGCAGGGCCTGCGCCGGTTGGACGGGATGGGACAGGCGGCGCCGATGGTGGTCTCGCTCTATGCGCGCGAAGACAATGAACCGATCGGCGCGCTCGTCGAACTGATCCAGGCCGTGTTGGCGACGCGCTGAGCCTTCTCAGCTATCGGCTGCGGCCAGAAGCGCGAGCAGCGCGAAGCTCGCCAGCCAATGTTCGCCCATATAGTCGCCTTCGACATGGGCCATCGCCGCTTCGAGATGGCGCTCGGCGGCGTCGATGGCCAGGTCCCGGCCGCTCGCCATGGCCGGAGCCAGTTCGCGCCAGGCCCAGGCGCGGCTGAGGTTGAGCCCGTCGAGATGGGCGATCTTGCCGTCGCTGCGGTCGCTGACATGGGCGGGCGTGAAGATGCTGGCGGGGCGGCGCTCCGACAGGCGCGGCAGGAACGCCGCGAACCATTCGGAAAAACCGGCCTCGCCAAGCGCGCGGCGCATCAGCAGCGCCTCGCTCAGCGCGGAAGAGAGAAATTCGTCGCCGCCCGGTTCCCAGGCCTGGCAATCCTCGTCGTTCTGGAACCATGCCGCCGCTTTGGCGCGGATCTGCGCCGCCAGCGCGGGATCGAAGACGTCGGCCCATTCCAGCGACAGCGTCAGCGCGAAGGCGCTGTTGAAGTGCGTGCCGGTGCGGATCGGATAGGTCAGGATCGTCAGGTAATGCGCCAGTCGCGATGCCAGGGCGCGGGCCAGCGGCTCCAGGCGCGCGGCCCAGGGGCGATCGGCATGGCGCGAGGCTTCGAGGTGGAGGTAGAGCAGCCAGCTCCAGCCATAGGGCCGCTCGAACCCGCCGGCATTGGGCCGGTCGAGATAGGCCAGCTCGGCGGCGAGCTTGTCCGGTGTGAAGGTCTCGTCCGCGCGCTCGGCCACAAGCGGGGCTTCGGGCAGGTCGCCGTGCAGGCGGCGCAGGGTCAGCAGGGTCCACCAGCCGTGTACGCAGCTGTGCCAGTCGAAACTGCCGTAGAAAGCAGGATGCAGGACGCGCGGGGGCAGCACGTCCTCGTCGGCATTCATGACATGGTCGAGCTTGTGCGGATATTCGCGGCCGACATGGCCAAGTGCGATGCGCATGAAGCGGGCGGCGGTCTCGGGCGTGAGGATCATAGCAGGAATCCGGCGATGTAGAGGATCAGGATATTGCAGGCGAGCAGGGGCAGGGCCGTGCCGATCTGGCGGCGGATCACGCCGTACTCGTCCTTGAGTTCGAGCAGCGCGGCGGGAACCATGTTGAAGTTGGCGGCCATCGGCGTCAGCAGGGTGCCGCAGAATCCCGCCAGCATGCCGATCGCACCGACCACCGCCGGATCGCCGCCATGGGCCTTGATCAGGATCGGTACGCCGATCGCGCTGGCCATGACCGGGAAGGCGGCAAAGGCATTGCCCATGATCATGGTGAAGAGCGTCATGCCCAGCGCAAAGACCACGACCGCCAGGAAGACGTTGCCCTCCGGCAGGATCGCCAGGCTCATGGCGCCCACCGCGCCGCCGACTCCTGCCGCTGTGAATACCGCGCCGAGGGCAGCGAGCATCTGTGGCAGCAGGGCCGCCCAGCCGATCGAATCCATCAGGCGGCGGCCCTCGTCCACGGGCGCGGAGAGCGGGGGCTTCAGCCATATCATGGTTCCGGCAAGCGCCAGGGCGACACCCGTCACCAGCAGCACCAGCGTCACCCAGCGCGGATCGATCAGACCCGCTGCGCCCAGCGGCGTATAGCTGAACAGCAGGGTGCCCGCGAAAGCCGTTACCGGGATCACCAGCGCGGGCAGGAACAGCTTCGAGCCGAGCTTGCGGGCGAAGGCCTCGCGCTCTTCGGAGGAGGTCGTGCGCGGACGGCCCAGCCCGAGACAGCGGCACCCCGCGAGGCCGACCAGCAGCAGCACGAGTATGCCGTTGCCGAAATCGCCCAGCCGGTCGCCCAGCAGGAAACTGACCGCGACCAGCGCCCAGAACGCGGCATTGCCCCAGCGCCTGGGATTGTGCGGGTCGCGGGCGCTGGCCACCGCGAAGGCGGCGAAGACCAGCCCGGCCACGAAATAGAGCGCTGCGATGCCGATCATGCGCCAATGCTCCCGGCCGCGGCGGCGCGGGCAGCCTTGCGGCGCAGGCGGCGGCCGAACAGGCGGATTCGCAGGGCATGGATCGCGAAAGCGCAGATCGCCGTCGGGATCGCCCAGAGCGAGAGGTGGATCGGCGCAATTTCTATGCCTTCGCCCCGCAGTACGCCCTGGATCAGCAGGATCGAACCGATGGCGATGAAGATGTCCTCGCCGAAGAACACGCCCACATTGTCGGTCGCGGCGGTCATGGCCTTGACCTCTTCGAGGTCCGCCTCGTCGATCTCGGGATTTTCCTTGCGCGCCGCAGCTTCGGCCATCGGTGCGAGCAGGGGGCGCACGGTCTGCGGATGCCCGGCGACGGAGACGAGGCCCAGCGCCGCCATGCCCTGCCGGAATGCGAGATAACCCACCAGCAGCCGTCCGACCGTGGCGCCGCGCATGGCCTCGATCAGGCCGCGCGCCCGTTGTTGCAGGCCGAAGCGTTCGAGCAGGCCGATCACCGGCAGTACGACATAGACCACGGTGATGAAACGATTGTCGTTGAAACCCTTGCCGAGCAGCGAGATCACCGCGACCAGGTCCATGCCCCCGAGAAGCCCGGTAAGGATCGCGGCGGCGGCCACGACGAGCAGCGGATTGAAGCGCAGCGCGAAGCCGCAGACGACCACGAGAATGCCTGCGAGCGGCCAATAGTCGATATGACCGTCCAGCATGTACGGAGATCCCATTTGAAATTAAGCCTTAATCTTCCAGGATCAGGCTGTGATTGCGCGTCTCGCGCATGCGTGCGTAGACCACCAGCGATATGGCGATCATGACCGAGACGTAGATGTAGAAGGCCTGCTCGATCCCGGCCTGCTTGAACCAAAGGGCCACGAATTCGGCGGTTCCGCCGAACAGCGTATTGGCAAGCGCATAAGGCAGGGCGACGCCAAGCGCGCGGATATGGGCGGGGAACAGCTCCGCCTTCACGACGGCGTTGATCGAGGTGTAGCCGGTCACGATCACCAGCCCCGCCATGACCAGCAGACCGGCGACGAGCGGATCGCGTGTCTGCGCCAGCGTCGCGAAGATCGGGTATGTGAAGAGAACCCCGAACAGACCGAAGCCCACCATCAGCGGCTTGCGCCCGACCCGGTCGGAAAGAGCGCCCGCAACCGGCTGGAGCAGCATGAACAGGAACAGCGTGATGCCGTTGATCTGCGAGGCGGTCTCCCGGTCGAGGCCGCTGGTGTTGACCAGGAACTTCTGCATGTAGATCGAATAGGCGTAGAACGCGATCGTGCCGCCCGCCGTCAGCAGCATCACCGTCAGCGTTTCGCGCGGGTGGCGGCGGATCAGTTCAAGGAAGCCGGATTGCGGCGCACCTTCGGCACGAGCCTTCTCGAAGCTGTGCGTCTCGGCCATGCCCCGGCGCAGACGGAATACCAGGATCGCCAGCGCGCCGCCGATGACGAAGGGAATGCGCCAGCCCCAGGCATCGAGCTGTGCTTCGGTGAGCAGCGCCTGAAGCACCAGGAGGACGCAGATCGCGACGAGTTGTCCGGCGATCAGGGTGACGTACTGGAAGCTCGAATAGAAACCGCGCCGGTCGCGCCCGGCCATTTCCGACAGGTAGGTGGCGCTCGCGCCATATTCGCCGCCGATCGAAAGGCCCTGCATCAGCCGCGCCAGCACCAGCAGCAGCGGCGCACCGATGCCGATGGTCTGGTACGAAGGCGTCACCGCGATCAGCAGCGATCCCGCGCACATCAGCGCCACCGAGAGCGTCAGCCCGCTCTTGCGCCCCTTGCGGTCGGCATAGATGCCCATGAGCCAGGCCCCGACCGGGCGCATCAGGAAGCCCACTGCGAAGATTGCCGCGGCGCTCAGCAATTGGGCGGTGCGATCCTCGTCCGGGAAGAAGTGCGGTGCGAAATAGAGCGTGAAGGCAGAATAGGCGTACCAGTCGTACCATTCGACGAGATTGCCGGTGGATCCCGCGACGATGGCCTTCAGGCGCTGGCCGCGGTCCGGCGGCAGCAGGGTGGGGGCAGGGCTTGACACTGACGACATCGGGACGTGTGCCCTCTCTTCTGGCCTATCGCCGCCGGGGACAGGCGGAAAGACCGGAAGGGTTATGGCAAGCGGCGGCAAAGGTCCAGTGAAGCGGGAGCGTTTCCGGCGGAATTCAGGCGCGCGACTGCGCCAGCAGCGTCATCGCTTCCTCAAGCTGCGCGAATGTATAGGGCTTGTTGAGCATGACGGCGGGCTGGTGCGGCAGGTCCCAGTTGCCGCCACCGCTGGCGATGGCGAAAGGCACTGATCGCGCGGCCACTTCCGCCACGACCGGATCGGCACGCTCGCCTGCAAGGTTCATGTCGATCAGCGCCACGTCGAATTCATCTGTACGCGCCGCCTCCAGCGCATCTGCCAGAGTGGCATGGGGGCCCACTACCAGGCAGCCGAGATCGCCCAGCATTTCCTCCAGCAGCATGGCCACCAGCACTTCATCTTCCGCGACCAGTACGCGCAGACCTTTCACTTGAAACGCCCCCTCACCGCCAAATCCCTCCGACATGCCCTCAATCCTCGATGCTTTCGCGAATCCGCTTCGCCAGCGCATCCATGGCGAAAGGCTTGGTTATCATGGCCATGCCCGGTTCGAGAAATCCGGCGGCAAGGGCGGCATTTTCGGCATAGCCGGTCATGAACAGGACCCGCAGCCCCGGCCGTGCGGCGCGTCCTCCGTCGGCGACCTGCCTGCCGTTGAGGCCGGGCAGGCCGATGTCGGTGATCAGCAGGTCGATGCGTTGCCCCGATTGCAGGATCTCCAGCCCGGCGGGGCCGTCCGCCGCCTCGATCGCGGTATAGCCCAGTTCGTCCAGCACTTCGATGATGAGGCCGCGCACCACCGCTTCGTCTTCCACCACCAGCACGACTTCGCCCTCGACGGCGGCGGGCAGGTGGCCCGCCTCCGCGGCGCTGTCTTCCAGGTCCTCGACGCCGCGGTGGCGGGGCAGGAAGATCTTCACGCAGGTACCCAGGCCCTGTTCGGAGTAGATCCGGGCAAAGCCTTCGGACTGGCGGGTGAAACCGTAGATCATCGACAGGCCGAGCCCGGTTCCCTGCCCCATCGGCTTGGTGGTGAAGAAGGGTTCGAAAGCCCGCTCGGACACTTCGCGCGCCATGCCCACGCCGGTGTCGCTGATGGCGATGCAGACATATTGGCCGGGCTTCAGGTCGCGCTGCTGGGCGACGTAGTGATCGTCGAGATGGGCATTGCAGGTCTCGATCGTCAGCTTGCCGCCGTCGGGCATGGCATCGCGGGCATTGATGACGAGATTGAGGATCGCGCTTTCGAGCTGGTTGGGGTCGCAGCGCGTTTGCCACAGGCCGCCGGAGAGCACTAATTCCAGATCGATCTGCTCACCCAGGGTACGGCGCAGCATGTCCTCCATCGAGGCGATCAGCGGATTGGCGCGAACCGGGCGCGGATCCAGCGGCTGGCGGCGGGAGAAGGCAAGCAGGCGGTGGGTGAGCGAGGCGGCCCGGTCGGCCGAGGCCTTGGCGCCCTGGAGCCAGCGTTCCAGCTCGCCCGTCCGGCCTTGCGCCAGCCGGTTGTGCATCATGTCGAGGCTGCCGGTGATACCTTGCAGCAGGTTGTTGAAATCATGGGCGATGCCGCCGGTCAACTGGCCAACCGCTTCCATCTTCTGGCTCTGCCGCAGGGCCTCTTCGACCGCGCGCTGCTCGGTGATGTCGCGGCCGATCGCGTGGATGCGGCCGCCGTCCGGCACGGCGGTCCAGGCGATCAGGCGATAGTCGCCGTCGCGAGTGCGGTGGCGGTTCTCGAATGCAAGCATGCCCGAGCCGAGGAGACCGCTATCGCCGCCGTCTGAAGGCTCGGCATCGGCCAGCCCTGCTTCGGCGCTGCCGGCCAGCCGGGCGAGGGCGGATGCGGTCACCGCCCGGTCGTCGGGGTGGACGAAAGCGGCGATGCGGCGGCCCAGCATCTCGCCCTCGTGCCAGCCCAGCATGCGCTCGGCGGAAGGATTTACGGCAGTGATCAGGCCGGTATGGTCGCAGACCAGCATGAGATCGCGGCTGATCGACCAGAGCCTGTCGCGATCCTGCGCATAGGCCGCTTCGGCCTGTTTCTGCGCGTCGATATCGGTGTTGGTACCGATCCAGGCCGATGTCTCGCCATGGCCGTCGACCAGGGGGAGGGCGCGGGACAAGTGCCAGCGATAGCCCTGCTCGGCGTCGAGCAGGCGGAATTCGGTTTCGAAGACTTCGCCGGTCGCGACCGAATGCGCCCATTTCACGCGGGAATCCGCGCGGTCGTCGGGATGGATCACTTCGTTCCAGCCGTCAGAGCCCAGGCTCTCGCGCGTGCGGCCGGTATAGGCGTAGACGCGGTCGTTGAACCAGTCGATCTGGCCGTCCACGCGCGCGGTCCAGACCTGGATGGGCATGTTCTGCGCCAGCGTGCTGAACTGGGCCTCGCTCTTTTCCAGCGCGCGCTGGATGCGGCGGCGGTCGGTCACGTCTTGGACGACGCCGATCATGCGCACCGCGCGTCCCCGCGCATCGAACTCGAAATCCGCCTTGCGGGCGATCACGCGCTCCTCGCCGGTATCGGCGCGGCGGATGCGATATTCGACGTCGAGCCGGGTATTGCCCTGCTGGCGGCGCGCCCAGGTGGAAATCAGGTATTGATCGTCCGGGATGACGAGCTGCTCGATCCGTTCGACCGGTGGCGTACGGCCCGGTTCGGCATTGGGTTCGACCCCGAAGATGCGCCAGAACTCGTCGGTGCCGTTGATCCTGTTGGCGGGAATGTCGATCGAGAACAGACCGACGCCGCCCGCCTTCTGCGCGCGCCTCAGGCGGTCCTCGCTCTGGTCCAGCGCCTCCTGCGCGCGGTGTTCGGGCGTGCGGTCGCGCATCAGCTTGACGAAGCCGATCGCGCGTCCGCCTGCATCGCGCAGCGGAGTCATCTCGCTGAGACCCCAGAACCGCTCGCCGGACTTGCGCAAGTGCCAGCGGGCATCGTGGGCGCGGCCCGTTTCCAGCGCCTCGCGCCGTTTGGCGGCGGGGCGGCCGACGGCGCGGTCTTCCGGGGTGAAGAACGTGGCCATCGGCTGGCCGAGCATTTCCGCCTCGCTCCAGCCCAGCATGGCGGCGGCGCCTGCGTTCCACAGGGTGATCCTGCCGTCCGGGTCGGTGGCGACGATGCCGTAGTCAATCGCGCTGTCCAGGATCTGCCGGTTGAACGCCTCGCGCTCGTGAAGCTGGCCTTCCGCCCCGACCCGCTGGATATGCGCCCAGGAACGTTCGGTGACCTCGCGGATCACGCCCAGCTCGTAGTCGGTCCAGTCGTGCGCCTCGCGGTCGTGGATCGCCATCAGCGCGATCAGGCTGCCTTCCTTGATCAGCGGCATGCAGATCGTGGCGGTTATGCCGATATCCTGGAACGTCCGCGCTTCGTCCGGGGCCAGTTCGCTGCGGTTGTCGGCGATGATCAGCGGGCGGTCGGCATTGAGCTCGCGGATGGCGAGAGCGCCGAAGTCGGACAGCCGGTAATGCCCCACGATCGAGGGCGAACCGGGGGCGTTCCAGTCTCCGCGTATGGTGAAGCCGTTGCCGTCCTCGTCCATGTCGGCATAAGCGCAGTTCGACATGCCGAGGTGCTGGGCGGTCATGCGCGTGGTGATGGCCAGGATCTGGTCGGCGCTGCGGCAATCGCGCACGGCCCGGCCGAGATCGTCGAGGAAACGCAGGCGCGTCTCGCTTTCCTCCAGGGCGACACGCGCGGCGTGGGCTTCCGTGGTTTCCACGACCACGGCGATCACACCTGCCGGGGCGCCGTCGTCCCCTGAAATCGGGGAGTAGTCCAGATTGAGCCAGACCTTTTCGGGCTTGCCGTCCCGGTGGAGCGTGAGGACGTGATCGCGGTAGCTGAGCGTGCCGCCGCCAAGGCCCACTTTCAGGACGTTGTCGTTGAAGTCGGCCACTTCCTGCCACCCGTCGCGCACGTCGGATCCCAGCAGGCGGCTGTCCCGTGCGCCCGCGAAGCGCGAATAGGCGTCGTTGTAGATCATGACGCCGCTTTCGCCCCAGAGCAGGACCAGCGGCACCGGGGAGGGCAGCATGAAGGCCACCGTCTGTTTCAGGCTGGATTGCCAGCCACTGATCGGGCCGATCGCGGTGGAGGCCCAGTCATGCGCGGCGATGCGGCGCGCGAGGTCTCCGCCGTGGGACAGGAACCCTTCGGCAAAACCTTCGCCGTGCATCATTGACCCCATCTCCTGTGCGCCCCCGTCAGCGCGTAGACTTGCGCGACCCTGCGCACCATGGCTTCCCCGCGCAGCCGTGGCGATCTGCAAAACACCTTCGGCGGTTCCGAGTTCCCAGCCGCGACCGATGCCGGTGACAAAAAGCGGTTTTTGCGCCTCGCCGGCTTGGCCGGGCTACTCGGCGGTTCGGCGCTCCAGGAACAGGATCGACAGGTTCCTGTCCGGGCGCCAGTCGCTCTTCGTCATCTCGAAGCGGGTAGCGCCGATCTTGCGCAGGCCCTCGGCGCAGAAGCTGACGAAGTCTTCGGGCCGCTCCTTGTCCACCACAAGGCGGAACCGGCCGATCGGCTTCTTCCAGTTGCCGCCGGTCACCAGGATATAGTCCAGCCAGCCTTCCGAATAGACGACGTTCTTCGCCTCGGCCCGGCGCAGCGCGGAAAGCAGGGCGGCATCGACGCAATATGTGCGGACGGTCTCGGGATCGGCATCGCTGCCGAGCATGGTGGCAACGGTGCCCCCCACCGAAGGCCGGTAGCGGTGCTCGACGATGAGCGGCACACCGGCCGGGAAGCGCTGGAGCCAGTGGTAGGTCGTCTCCAGGCTCCAGGCCGGATAGCCGTCTTCGTCGAGCAGCCCGAGCCGCTCGGCTTCGGCGCGCCTCGCCGGGGCCAGCCGGTCCATGGCTTCCTGCGCGGGGCCGAGGTGCGGCGCCAGCGGGATCGCGTTGGCGCGCAGCCAGGCGGTGCGGTCGGCAGTGCCCAGCATGGCCTTCTGCTCGATCTCCATCTTTACCGGCTTGCCGTCCACGCGGGTTTCGAAACCCAGGAAATTGTCGGGCGAGTCCAGCGGGATCGCGATGTCCATCTCGAAGAACGCCCGCCCGCCGACAGGCGGAAGCGGAAAGGCCACGCGGCTGACGACGTCCTGCTTGGCCGTATTGACGAAAGTGTAGCGCACTTTCACCGCCGAGCGGGATATCTCGAGGTCCTCGGTCTGCATCTCGATGCTGTCGCTTTTGGTGAGAACCAGCCCGCCCGCGGCAAGCTGCGCCGAGGAATCGTTGGCCAGGGCGGCCTGCGACAGGCAGGACCCGAGTGCGAGGGCGAGTGAGAGGGCGGCAGGGACGGCAATTCTCCACATCGGCCCGACCTAGCGCGGCAGGCGCACCGGATTCAATCGCCTTTCGGCTTGGATTCAGGGGACTTGCATCGAACGGAATGAGAGTTAACGCTTCCTTCGCCATGGTGGACTAATGCCATGAGCGGCGTCTCTTTGACCGGCAGGGCGGGCGCGGTTTTCGGAGCTTGTGGCTTGGCGCGTACCTCCCTTCGGATAGTGGCTTTGGCGGGCATGGCGCTGCTGGGCATCGCGCTCGTCTGGACATGTCTGCAACGCGGGCCGTGGTACGACGAGTTCTATACCCAATATGTCACGCGTCCGGGACTGCCCTGGGGCCGCGCGCTGCGGGAAAGCTGGATGGCGGACAATCATCCGCCGCTCTATTATATCCTGGCGCGCGCCACAGCGTGGCTGGGCTCCATCGCGCATCATCGCCTGCTCAATGTCGCACTCGGCGCGCTCGCGCTGGCAGGGGGGCTGGCCATCGTTCGCGACGTGCCGCGTCTCGCTCCGGCGGCGGCTGTTCTAATACTGGAACTCTCGGCCAACCCGTGGTCGCTGATTGCGGGGAGCGAACTGCGCTCCTATTTCCTGTCGCTTTGCGCCGGGACGGTCTTCGCCCTGGGTCTCTGTGCGATCCGGCTTACCCGTCAGGCAGGCACGCCGCTGCGTCAGACGGCGTTCTGGTCGGCTACTTTCCTGGCGTTCAACACCCATATCATCACCTCGCTTGCCGCAGCGGCGATTGCGCTGCCCTTCGTGCTGGCCTCGCTTGTTCGGCGGGACTGGCGGGAAGCGCGGGCCATCTGCCTGCCGGTCGCCGCAGGCGGACTGACCTTTGTCGCAGTGACGGCGATCCAGCTTCCCGTCTGGCTTTCCAACACCCGCGTGTTCTGGATCGAGCCGGGGTTCGATTCCGCCCGTTGGTCGGTGGAATGGGCGCTGCTGCGCACGCTGGAAGCGAACCCGGTCGTGCTTCTCGCAGGACTGGCCGGGGCCGTGCTGTTGGCCCGCGATACGCTGGTGCAGAAAAAAGCGAGCGGAGAGGCCGGCGCGCTCGCCTTGCTGGCGCTCGGCACCGTGCTTGCGGCGGCGGGGCTGGTGGCGTTGCACCTCCTGCGGCCGATCCTGATCGAGAAGTATCTCATGGCGCTGGTAGCCGCCGTCTGCGTCGGGTTGGGTCTGGCCGGAGGACGGCTGCTCGAAAGCCTGGGGCAGCGCCTTCGGGTCCTGGTACTGGTCGCGGCGCTGGCCGCCTCGGCCTATGCGCTGGTACAGAACGTGCCGCAGGCGGTGAACCGCGTGAGCTGGCTTGCCACCGGGCGGGCGATCGTGGAACAGGTGAAGCGCTGTCCGGGCACGGTGGTTCATACCGATCCTTACTGGAACGCCGAAGTCATGGCCATGCTGCCGCGCGACAATGCGCAAGTCGTGCCTTTCGCCTATCGCTACGTTGCCAAGAGTTTCGGCTTCAGGCTGGCCCCTTCGGGATCGCGTGAGACGGCGGCATCCTGCCCCACGGTGTTCTGGGGGGAGCACGACAGCAAGCAGCGCTTCGATGCCGCTGCCGTGGCGGAGCACTTGCGGCAGTCCGGCTTCGCCGTGAAGGGCATGGATTTCCAACGGCTAGAGGACGGCTGGATTGCGATCGTCCCGCCGACGGCGACGCGTTGAAGACATGATCGCTTCCCGCCCTCGCAAGCTCCTCTCCATCCAGGCCTTGCGCGGCCTGGCCGCCTTTGCTGTGGTCGCCTATCACGCCGCCCGCCATCTCGGGCAGGCGGTGGATGCTTCCGCGATTACGCGCGTGACCCAGCCGGGGCATGCGGGCGTCGATCTGTTCTTCGTCCTTTCGGGCTTCATCATCCTTCACGTCCACCGCCAGGACATCGGCCGTCCTGCCGCGCTCGGTCGCTATGGATGGCAGCGCTTCGCGCGCCTCATGCCGATCTACTGGGTGGCCCTGGCCGCCACGGTGGCTTCGCTGCTGCCGGGACATGCCGAGGACGTGACCCTCGCGCGCGTGGCGCTTTCGGCCAGCCTCCTGCCGGTTTCCCAGGATCCGCTGCTGGGCGTCGCCTGGACCCTGCAGCACGAGATGCTGTTCTACGGCGCCTTCGCCCTGCTGATCTGCAATCGCGCGCTTGGCCTTTGCTGTCTGCTGCTCTGGTTGGGCTGGGGGCTCGGCTGGGGTTTGGCCCAGGCGAGTGGAATGGTGCCCGGTGCGTGGAACGCCCCGCGCTTCACCAGCCTGTTCAACCTGCAATTCCTGTTCGGCATGCTGGCCGCCCTTGCCCTTTCCAGCGGACGGATCAGGCATGGCGGCGCACTGGCGCTCGTCGGCGGCGCGATCATGCTGGCGGTCACCCTGTTCGAAGCGACGGGCCGGATCGACGGCTATGGCAACATGGCCCGGCTGGCCTACGGCATACCTGCGGCCATGCTGATCGCCGGACTCGCCGCCTGGGAGCAGGGCGGCGAACGATCCGTTCCTGTCCCGCTGGCCGCGCTGGGAGAGGCGTCCTACAGCCTCTATCTCTTCCATCTGCTCGGGATCGGCGTTGCCTGGCAGGTCTGGTTGCGCAGCGGAATCGACACCGCCGCGCACCTCGCGGCCTGCTATCTGTTCCTGATGACGAGCGCGCTGGTGACGGGCCTCGCCGTTCATCGCCTGATCGAAGTACCGCTGCTGCGCTGGCTGCGTTCGAGAGGGCCGAGTGGCGCTGTGCAGCCGAGAATTGCGCAATATTGTTGCAAAACGTGAAAAATCGGCAGTTTTCCGCTGTCGGTCGCCTGATCTCTCTATAACGATTGCAGCCGCGTGCGCCCCGGAAGATCAGCATCCGGGACGTGCCGCGCGGTGTCTTTCTCTCGTCTCCCCCAACAGAGATTCACCATGACCGGCATTCGTGCATTCCTGAAAAGACAGCATCTATCGACAAAAGTGACGCTCATGACCGTGGGCGCGCTTGTTCTGCTTTCCGCCGTGTTCTTCATCGGCACGCGCTTCCTGCTGGTGCAAGATGCCCGCAGCCAGGGCGAGGAGCGCCTGGATACGAACATGCGCGTGGCCTGGTCCGTCCTGCAATGGAGCGGCCTGAACTATGCCAAACGGGACGGAAAGCTCTACGTCGGCGACACCCCGCTCAATGACAACAACGCCGCAGTGGACCGGATGAAGGAACTCGTCGGCGGCACCGCGACGATCTTCATGGACGACTTGCGCGTGGCCACCAACGTCCAGAAGGAGGACGGCACCCGCGCGCTGGGCACCCGGCTTGCCGCCGGGCCGGTGAAGGATGCCGTACTCGGCCGGGGCGAACCCTATCGCGGCGAGACGGAAATCCTCGGCGTCCGTTATTTCGCCGCTTATGACCCGATCAAGGATTCCAGCGGGAAAGTGATCGGCATCCTCTTCGTCGGCGTCTCGGCAGAGGATTTCTATCGCAATGTGGACAGCCTTGGCTGGCATGTCCTGCTGCTGGCCGTCGTCGTCACCGTGATCGCGGCTGCCTTCTGCATGCGCGGCGCGCGCCAGCTCTTCGCGCCGCTCGAAACGGCTGCTAAGACGATGATGCGCCTTGCCGAAGGCCATAACCAGACCGAGATCGCCGACACCGAAAGGCAGGACGAGATCGGCGGGATCGCGCGGGCGCTGCTGGTATTCCGCAACGCCGCCGTCGCCAAGGAAGCGGCCGACCGGGAGCAGCGCGACGTGGTCGAACGCCTCGCGGACAGTCTTGCGCATCTTTCGGCGGGGGATCTTACGGCCGAGATTGCCCAGGCCTTCCCGCATACTTACGAAACCCTGCGCGGAAACTATAACGCCGCCCTTGCCGGGCTGCGCGGACTGATCGGGGCGACCGGCGAAAGCACTTCGGTCATCCGGGGCAGTTCGTTTGAAATCGCCCAGGCCTCCGAAGACCTCGCGCGCCGGACCGAAGCCAGTGCTGCCAGCCTCGAACAGAGTTCGGCAGCGCTCGTGGAGATCGACAGCGGCCTGAAGGCGGGCGCCAATGCCGCGACCGAGACGGTCGCTCGTGCCGACGAGGCCATCGCCACGGTAAGCGGTGGACGCGCAGTCGCTGCGGAGGCGGTGGATGCCATGCGCCGCGTATCCGACAGCGCGACCAATATCGACGGCGTGATCGAAGGGCTGGACAAGATCGCCTTCCAGACCCGTGTCCTTGCCATGAACGCCGCCGTCGAAGCGGGGCGCGCGGGCGAAGCGGGCCGGGGCTTCGCGGTCGTGGCGGATCTGGTTTCGGCGCTTGCCAAGCGTTCGGAAGAAGAAGCCCGCAGCGCTCGCGAGCAGCTTACCGTCACCCAGTCCGAGATCGTCACGGCGCTCGGCGCGGTGGAGCGGGTCGACGGGGCTTTCGAAGGGATCGCCGGAGACGTGTCGCAAGTCCACGTCCTGCTGGGCGGCATGGCCCGTCACAACCGGGCATCGGTAACCTCGGTCAGCGAAATCACCGCTGCCATCGGGGCGATGAACCTGGCGACGCAGCAGAATGCGGCCATGGTGGAACAGGCTTCGGCCGCAGCGCGCGGTCTTACCGAGGAAGTCAACCGGCTGGCGGCGCAGGCCTCGCGCTTCAAGGTCGCCTGAGGGCCAGGAATGGAAGCGGGGTCAGGAGGTGACGAGAATCGTCATCTCCGCCCGCGAATCTTGCCGCGAACCTGCCCTCGAATCTGGCCGTGCCCGGCGGATCGTGCAGAGCTTGAGGGCGCCTTCCCAGAGTTCCGCGCTGCGCTTGGCGGCTTCGCGGTGTGCGATGACAAGGGCTCCGGCAATGTCCGGGGCCTTGAATTCCAGCCTCTTGGCAAGGCCGTGCTCGTCCTCGAAAAATCTCAGGGTGTAGATCTTCATGTGAGTCCTCCAGCGGTGCGCCGCCGTGTTCGGTATTCGCACTTGCGGAAGAAGGGCTAGTTCATTTTACGCCGATTCGGAGTGATTTGCGTCAAATCGTTGTTCGGCAGAGCCGTCCGGTTGTGACGCTGATGGGACTGTTCTGGGTTGTTCGAAAAATGCCCGGGAGCGCATTTTTGGCGGTACCGGCCCGCGCCCCCACCCTACCACCCGACGATAGTATCCTTGCGGCTGGTAGGGTGGGGGCGCCTAAATCCAAATGGGGCCGGTGCCGCCAAAATCCGCCTGCGGCGGATTTTCAAACAATAGTCGCAAGGCTTTTTGCGGCGCGGCGCAAGTCGGCTGCGTAACGCGCGAATTCGGCGTCGGCGTCCGCCTCGGGCGGCAGGCGCAGAAGATAGCTGGGATGGATCGTGATCCAGCAGGGCGTGCCGTCCGGCAGGACGACCGCCCCCCCTCTTTCCCGTCCGACGGTTACGGTGCGGCCGGTCAGCGAACGCGCTGCCGTGGCGCCCATGGCGATGACCAGGCGGGGGCGGACGATGGCGCGTTCCTGCTCCACCCACCAGCGGCATGCCTCGATCTCGCCGCTGCCGGGACGGGCATGGATGCGCCGCTTTCCGCGCGGCTCGAACTTGAAGTGCTTTACCGCGTTGGTGATGTAGGTTCGGGCGCGATCGATCCCGGCCGCGGCCATCGCGCGATCGAAGACCGCGCCGGCCGGTCCCACGAAGACCCGCCCGGCCAGATCCTCGTTATCGCCGGGCTGTTCGCCCACGATCATGATTTCGGCATCGTGGGGTCCTTCGCCGAAAACCGTCTGCGTTGCCGGTTTCCAGAGCGGGCAACGCCGGCATTCCTGTGCCTCTTCGGCCAGAAGCACCAGTGCGTCCGGTCCGCTCCGCTGCGTTTTGCCGTGTGGTTCGCCGCGCGCCTGATCGATCATCGCGCGTTCGCGCTTGCGCGCACCGGCGATCAGCGAAGGAACCAGCGCGGTTTCGGGCATGTTCTTCCAGTACTTGCGCGGCATTTCCTTCAGCATCGCCTGCGGCATGACCCGCGCGGGATTGAAGATCGCGCTGTAATAGGCCTTCCAGACGGCTTCGACCGGATCGCCGCCCGGTGCATCGGTGCGGGAAGCGGGCGGCCCTTCGGCAAGCATCGCGCCGTCCCAATGCAGCGCGCCGCGCGGGGTCAGGATCGACCAGCGCATGTTGGTGAAGCGATCGACGAAGAATCCCGCATTGGCGCGCAGGATGTGATGGTCCGGTTCGAACCAGGCCACGAAGCGCTTGCCGCCGTCATCGGCCAGTTCGCGAAACCGCACGAAGGCATGCATCTTGTGGCTGTCTCGCCGGACATTGCGTGCCAGCCCCTCGATGCGGCGCATCAGGGGATCGGCGGCGTCCTGAAGCGCCTGGGGTTGGTCCAGCAGGCGCAGGAGAAGGATATAGAGCAGCGAGAAGCGCTCGGGTTCGCTGTGGAGCGCCGCGTATCGCGCCAGTTCCAGTAATTGCCGCGATACGCGCAAGGGCGCTGCTGATGCGCCTGGTCTCGCGCTCGCGATCGGGGGAGCGCCGAGGCTCTCGTCCGCGAAAAGATCGGCGGCCCGGTCGCCGATCTGCCAGACGATGTCCTCCGGTGCCACGCCTTCGCCCGCCAGCGACCTTGCGGCGCTGCGCCAGCCGTCGAAATCGTCTTCCCGGTCGAGGCGGACCACGCGCACGGTCAGGCCGCGAACAGTTCCAGCTGGGTGGCGGGCGGCGTGACCAATGCGCGCAAGTCCGCGCGGTCGATCAGGGCGCCCGGTCGCCAGTCGGCGGTGACGATGAAAGGGCGCAATTTCTTCACCGATACCGTCATGCGCGCCACGTCGTCCAGCCGCAGGGTGCGCCAGCGGCGTGCCGCGACGATGGCGTCGACGGCCTTGATGCCCAGGCCCGGAATACGCAGCAGCATCTCGCGCGGGGCGCGGTTGACGTCGATGGGGAAACGGTCGCGGAAGCGCAGCGCCCAGGCCAGTTTCGGATCGATATCGAGCGGAAGCATGCCGGTGGCGGGGTCGGCGGCGGCGCTCACTTCCTGCGGGGCATATTGGTAGAAGCGGATCAGCCAGTCCGACTGATAGAGCCGGTGCTCGCGCATAAGTGGGGGGCGCCGCAGCGGCAGGACCGTGCTGGCGTCGGGGATCGGGCTGAATGCCGAATAATAGACCCGCTTGAGGTCGAACCGCTCATAGAGCGAGGCCGCGCGGGAAACGATATCGCGGTCGGTCGCGGCATCGGCGCCGACGATCATCTGGGTCGACTGGCCCGCCGGGGCAAAGGAAGGGGCGGAGCGGAAGCGCTGGCGGGCATCGGCGCCGTCCTCGATGGCGCTCCGCATCGTGCCCATCGCGCCTTCGATGCGGGCCTGCGACTTTTCGGGCGCCAGGCGCTGGAGCCCGCTGGCGGTCGGCAATTCGACATTGATCGACACGCGGTCCGCATGGCGGCCGGCCGCCGCGATGAGCACGGGATCGGCATCGGGAATGGTCTTGAGGTGGATATAGCCGCGAAAATCGTGATCCTCGCGCAGGGAGCGCGCCACTTCGACGATCTGCTCCATCGTATAGTCGGGGCTGCGGATGATGCCGGAGGAGAGAAACAGCCCTTCGATGTAGTTGCGGCGGTAGAAGTCCAGCGTCAGGTCCACCACCTCCTGCGCCGTGAACCGGGCGCGCCGCACGTTGGAGGACTTGCGGTTGATGCAGTAATGACAGTCGAAGATGCAGCTGTTGGTCAGCAGCACCTTGAGCAGGCTGATGCAGCGGCCGTCGGGCGCATAGGCATGGCAGATTCCGCCCCCGCCCAGCGTCGAGCCTATGCCCTTGCCATCCCGCGAATCCCGTTTCTTCACGCCCGACGAAGAGCATGAGGCGTCGTACTTCGCAGCATCGGCGAGGATCGAGAGCTTTTCGGCGATTTCGAGCGCAGGCATCGGTCGGGACCTTGTTGTCCGCGCCAGTGAGACGCGGATTCGAAGGTGCAAAATGGAGCAGCCTCCAGCCTGATGCAATGAAAATGTTCTCTATGTGTTCTTTTGTACTATCGATTGCAGAGGATGTCGATCGGCCCTAGTTCAGCGATCGGGCATAGCGGTCCAGCGCCGCCTCCGGCCCTTCCGGCCAGCGGGAAAGCACCAGCAGGCGCTTGTGGCCCGCGCCGATGGCAAGCTCGTCGGTCACGCCCATGCCGCCGTGGAACTGCACCATTTCGTGCGCGAGTTCGATGGAGGCCGCGCTGATCCACGCCCGCGCGCCGCTGACCGCTTCGGCAAAGCGGTCGCCGTCCCAGGAGACCAGCGCCAGGTTCAGCAGTGCCCGGCTCTGCTCGATGGCGGCATATTGCGCGACCATGCGGTGCTGGATCGCTTGGAACGAGCCCAGCGCCGCGCCGAACTGGTCGCGCGCGCGGACGTAGTCCAGCGTGTCGTGGAACATGCGCTCCATGATGCCCAGCGCTTCGGCGCAGCGGGCCAGCGCGGTGACCTGTTGCGCCTCCTCGATCGCGGCAACGCCGCCGTCCAGCCGGTGACTTTCGGGCAGGGACACGCCCTTAAGGATCAGCGAGGCGGCAATCGAGCCATCGGCCAGCGGCCATTCGCGGCGGCACAGGCCGGGGGTGTCGGCGGGGACGAGGAACAGCGCCGCGCCCTCCGCGTCGGCAGGCGCGCCGGACAAGCGGGCGGAGACGAGATAGCCGTCCGCGCCGCCACCTGCGATGGCATAGGGCTTCATGCCATCCAGCCGGTAGCCGTTGTTATCGGGCATGGCGGTTGTTTCGATCCAGGTCAGCCCGTTCCGCGCTTTCGCTTCGGCATGGGCGAGCGCGAGGCGCTTTTCACCGGTGAGCAGCCCGTCCAGCCATGCGCCCCGCAGCGCCTCGGGCGCGGTCAGCGCGAACAGGCGCCCTGCCAGCACGGATGCTTCCGCCAGCGGCTCCACCACCATGCCGCGTCCTAGTGCCTCGAACACGGTGGCGATGCCTGTGGCATCGAGGCTGAGGCCGCCCAGCTCCTCGGGGAAGGGCGCGGCGATCAGGCCCAGTTCGCCCAGCAGCGCCCAGTTCTTGCCCGAAAACCCGCTCGGCTCCGCCAGAAACAGGCGGCGGGCGGTGTGGTCGTACGTATTGGTGACGAAGCGCTCGGTCAGCGCCTTGAGCATTTCCTCGTCTTCGCTGAGATCGAAATTCACATGCCTCTCCCGTCTGCCACACGGATGTAGCACCTCCCATGGGACCGTCTCCGCTGGGCAAAAGGCTAGGGCGGCAGGCACCGTTTTTCGGCTTTCGGGCAATTGTGCAGCCTGATCGGGCGCGTTAAGCTCCCCTCCAAGAGAGGAAAAACATGTCGCTGTTGTCACAGGAAAACA
The DNA here is from genome assembly GCF_009811895.1 of Novosphingobium sp. TCA1. Taxonomy (NCBI): domain Bacteria; kingdom Pseudomonadati; phylum Pseudomonadota; class Alphaproteobacteria; order Sphingomonadales; family Sphingomonadaceae; genus Novosphingobium; species Novosphingobium sp. TCA1. The sequence continues at coordinate 29,486 of NZ_BLJH01000030.1, forward strand.
TAGATGCCGTGCGCATCTCCTCGCCGGCTGACATTCGCCCGGCGGCGGAGGCTCTGCACAAGATCGCCATGGACCTCGGCTACCGGGCCGCGCCCGCGCACGACATTGCCGACAAGCGCACCCCCGTCGATGGCGAGGGCAAGGTGCTGGCCATCGAAGTGTTCGGCTGGGGCGATGACGAGCGGGTGTGGTGGCGCAATTCGCGCATCGCGCTCGATTCCCCGCTGACGACGGCGTGCCGCTTCGAGAGCCAGCCGTTCTGGGCCAATGCGCAAGGATTCCGCACGCGTGAGCCGAACGCCTACCTGCAATCCATCGACATCGCCAATTTCGAACAGCGCGCCATGACCCGCGCCTGCATCGCCGTGCCGGTACACCTGCCGTTCGGCCAGATCGGCGCGGTGAGCTTCAATCCGCTGGACAAGGAGCGGACCGACCTTTCGGAAGACTTCCTGCGCCTGTCGGACGCGCTGGGGCTCTATGCTCGTACCTTCATCGCGACCTATATTCAGGTGATGGGCTCCACCCAGGCGCTGCCGCCGGAATCGCGCCTGTCGAAGCGCGAAGTGGAGTGCCTGCGCTGGGCGGCGATCGGCAAGACCGATCTTGAGATCAGCATGATCATGTCCCGCAGCCGCGCCACCGTGCGCTTCCACATCCACAATGCGGCGACCAAGCTGAATGCGGTGAACCGCAGCCAGACGGTCTTCAAGGCGGCGCAGTTGGGCTATATTTCGCTGCATAATTGAGGGTTGGGAAAGGCGGAAGTGCGGATTTCCTGCGCTCGCATTGCGGATCTTAAATGCGTAGCGCATGTGAAGACCCATGAAAAACATTCAAATCATCGATGGCGCGGCAAACGCAACCTTTAGCTTATTTCAAGTGACCGATGATGAATTTCTGGCGCTTTTTCCAAGCGGCAGTGAAATGCAAATTGTCGAAGATGTGTTCGAGCGTCTTGGCCAAGAAGAGGCCAGCCGCGTCATTGGCCCGATGTGGAGCCGACCCATCCTGAAAAGAGACGTCGTAGGCATACACGGTACTCTGTTCTATGATAGCGACCATCGACGAGATTACTTTCCGGCTTCGGGACGAGAAATCGATTGGCCTGAGGAATCCTTGAACCCCGCGCAACGCGCGCATTTTTCAAGTATGCGCGAATGACCACGTTCCCGCAATTTCCATCGTCACCCTGAACTTGGTTCAGGGTCCATCCCGCCACAATCCTGTTGCTTTAATCGATAAGCGAGGGCGTGGCTTATCCTACAGGCCTTTGGCTTGAGCGGCGGAATGGATCCTGAAACAAGTTCAGGATGACGAGGTGGGGAAACGATAAGACCGCTTTCTCGCAATTGTGAGTCTTGGAGCGGTTTCGTCGGTCCGTAGAAGATTCAGGGCGGCCCCTCCACCCGCTCAGGCTGAGCTTGTCGAAGCCCCCTGCGGCAAGGCATTGCGGTGGGGCTTCGACAGGCTCAGCCCGAGCGGACTTGGGTTACCTCCTTCGCAAGGGACCGCGTTAGACGGTAATCCGGTCCTCAAGCATCAGCTTCGCGCCGCGCAGGCCCAGCGCCATGGCGGGGGCGTTGGTGTTGCCGGTCACGTGGCCCGGCATCACCGAGCAGTCGGCCACCCGCACGCCGGTTACGCCGTTCACCCGCAGGCGCGGATCGACCACGGCGGCGGGGTCGCTGCCCATGCGGCAGGAGCGGATGGCGTGGAGGCCGCAACTGGACAGGCGGCGGAACGCGGCGAGAATGGCCGCGTCGCTGTCGATTTCCGCGCCGGGCACCAGTTCCGCGCCCACCATCTGCCCCAGCGGCGCCTCGGCCATGAAAGCGCGCATCTTGCGCACCAAGGCGATGGCGGAACGGCGGTCGTGCTCGGTCGTCAGGAAATTGTGGCGGATGTCGGCCGGATCGCCGCTGTTCGGACCCGTCGCCCGCACCGCGCTCTCGCTGGTGAGGCGCAGCAACTGTCCGTAGATGGTGACGCCGGGGCGCGGATCGATCTTGTCGAGCGGCACCGGATCCTTGTCGTCGCCGACCTTGAAAGTGTAGCCGCCCAGATAGAACTGCGCGTCGGTGCGCCCGTCGGGATGGGCGACATTGCAGAACGCGCCAACCTCGAAAGGCCCGGTCGCCAGTACGCCGTCATGCCGGAGCAGATAGCGCAGCATCGCCATCGCCGCGCCCATGCCGAAGAAGCTGCGGTTGGTGCCGCGCCCGTGTTCTAGTCGGTAGGGGATCGAGATCGACAGGTGCTCGATCATCCGCTCCCCCACGTCGGGCGAATGGACGAGCGGGGCGATACCCGCTGCCTTCAGCCTTTCGGAATCGCCGATGCCGGAGCGCTGGAGCAGCAGCGGGCTTTCCATCGCGCCCGCACTCACCACGATCTCCCCGCAGCAGGGGAAGTGCTGCGGTTGGCCGTTCACCACCGTATCGATCCCCGTGGCGCGGGTGCCGTCGAACACGATCCGCTCCGCCAGAGCGCCGGTTACCACCGTCAGGTTCGGCCGCCCGCGCGCTGCCGCCAGATAAGTCCGTGCCGAGGATTCGCGGCGGCCGTCCCGGATGTTGTGGCTGTAATAGCCGACGCGTGGGCCGGCTGCTGCGTTAAGGTCGTCCACGCGGCGCAGACCCAGCGCTTCGCCGGATTCGATCATGCGCTCTGCCAAGGGGTAAGTGTAGCAGGCGGGGTCGACATGGACGAGGCCGCCGATGCCGCGCATCGGGGAAGCGCCGGCGGCGTGGTCCTCCAGTTCGAGGAAGGCGGCGGTCATGCTCGCGCCGTTCCAGCCGGTGGCGCCCGCGTCGCTTTCCCAGGCGTCGTAATCGGCCGGTTCGCCCCGGCTCCAGATCATGCCGTTGATCGAGGATGAGCCGCCAAGGCCCTTGCCCCGGATCCAGACCTCATCGCCCGCCTCGTTGGCGCCTTCCTCGCGCGGCTGGCTGACCGGATAGGCCCACATGTGTTCGGGCTTCTTCACCAGCTTCGCCACGCCCTTGGGCAAAGTGACCCAGAAGCTGTCGTTGGTGCCGCCCGCTTCCAGCAGCAGCACTTGCGCGCGCCCGTCTGCGCTCAACCGTTCCGCCATGACGCAGCCGGCCGAACCGGCGCCGACGATGATGTAGTCCCAGCTCTTTGCCATCAGTTCGTTCTCCCGCCCCATTGCGTCGCACGAACTGGCACATTGGCTACCCTAGCGTTTTGGTGAGTCACAAAGGCGGCGCGGGCGCGCTTAAACCATTCACATCAACGGACTCGAAAGCCGAGAGATGGGGAGAACGATGCGCGCCATTGCCGAAGGCCTGTTCACCGACGAGACGCCGCCCCGGCTGCTGGGCGGCCGTGAGCGGACCACCGGGCGCGTGGTGTTTCCCTGCCCTGCCGGCGATAGCTGCGATCCCGTGCCGCTGGCGCGCGAGGGCCGCCTCTGGTCCTACACCGTGCAGCGCTATCGCCCCAAGACGCCGCCCTATGCCGGGCCCGAGGCCTTTGCGCCGTGGATCGTCGCCTATGTCGAGCTGCCGGGCGAGGTGATCGTGGAGGCGCGGCTGGTGGGCGCGGAGTTCGATGCGGTGGAGATCGGGATGCCGCTGCGCCTCGTGCAAGTGCCGCTCGATCCCGAAGCGGCCGAGCCGCTGGCCATTCCGGCCTTCGCGCCGATCGTGGGGGCGGGGGCATGAGCGACGTTTGCATCGTCGGCATCGGCATCCATCCCTTCGGCCGCACCGATGGCTTGTCCGGCGTCGATCAGGGCGTCTTCGCAGTGCGGCAGGCACTGGCCGATGCGGGCGTGGACTGGCCGCAGGTCCAGTTCGCCTATGGCAGTTCGGACGCAGCCGGAAACCCCGATACGATGGTTGACCGGCTGGGGCTGACCGGCGTGCAGTTCATCAATGTGCGCAACGGCTGCGCGGCGGGCGGATCGGCGCTGTTTTCGGCGCAGATGGCGATCAAGTCGGGGGAGTTCGAGCTTGGCCTTGCGGTCGGGTTCGACAAGCATCCGCGCGGCGCCTTCAATGCGCTGCCCAGCGAATACAACCTGCCCGACTGGTACGGAGAGGCGGGCTATATGGTCACCACCCAGTTCTTCGCCGCGAAGATCATGCGCTACATGCACATGTTCGGCATCTCTCACCAGACGCTGGCCCGCGTGGCGGAAAAGGCCTTTCGTAACGGCGCCCACGCGCCGCACGCCTGGCGGCGCCAGCCGGTGTCGATCGAGGAGATCCTGGCCGCGCCGCTCGTGTCGGACCCCTATACCAAGTACATGTTCTGCTCCCCGGCCGAGGGCGGCGTGGCGCTCGTGCTGGCCAACGAGAAGAAGGCGCGCGAACTGGGCAGGCCGCTGGTGCGCCTGAAGGCCGCGACCATGCGCACTCGCCCGCCGCACAGTTTCGAGGTTTTCGCGCCCAGCGTGGACGTGGTGGCGGACGACAGCGCGCCGCGCGGTACCGCCACGCGCATCGCCTCCGCCGATGCCTTCCGTCTGGCCGGGATCGGTCCGGGCGACATCGACGTGGCCCAGCTTCAGGATACCGAGGCAGGGGCGGAGATCATGCACATGGCGGAGAACGGCTTCTGCGCCGATGGCGATCAGGAACGCTGGCTGGCCGAAGGGTGGACCGAGATCGGCGGGACCCTGCCGGTCAACACCGATGGCGGCTGCCTTGCTTGCGGAGAGCCGATCGGCGCTTCGGGGCTGCGGCAGGTCTACGAAAACGTGGTGCAACTGCGCGGGGACGGCGGCGGCCGTCAGGTGCCCGGCCACAGGGGGGGCGGCCCCAAGACGGCCTACAGCCACGTTTACGGCGCGCCGGGCGTATCCGCGGTGACGATTCTGGAACGATAGAACGGATGGACATCGAACTCTCCCCCGCCGACGAAGCTTTCCGTGAGGATGTGCGCGCCTTTCTGCGCGATCATCTGCCCGATGCGGTGAAGGCCGGCGCCGCCGCCACGCCTTCGGTCTTCGTGGAGCCGGACATCGGGCAGGCCTGGAACGCGGTGCTCGCCGCCAAGGGCTGGCTCGGCTATCAGTGGCCGGTCGAACATGGCGGCACCGGCTGGACGCCGCTGCAGCGCTACCTGTTCGAGAAGGAATGCGCTGTGGCCGGCGCCCCGAACCTGACCGTGCTGGGCCTGAAGCTGCTGGCCCCGGTGCTCTGGACCTTCGGCAGCGCGGCGCAGAAGGCCCGCTATTTGCCGCGCATCCTTTCCGGCGAGGATTACTGGTGCCAGGGCTTTTCGGAGCCGGGCGCGGGGTCCGACCTTGCCAGCCTGAAGACCCGCGCGGTGCGAGAGGGCGACCACTACGTGGTCAACGGATCGAAGATCTGGACCACCCATGCCCACCACGCCAACGGCATGTTCACGCTGGTGCGCACCAACCCGGAGGTGAAGAAGCAGGCGGGCATCTCGTTCCTGCTGATCGACCTTGCCAGCCCCGGCGTTTCGGTGCGGCCGATCCTGACGACGGCGGGCGACCATGAGGTCAATCAGGTCTTCCTGGAAGACGTGCGCGTCCCGGCCGAAAACCTTGTGGGCGAGGAAGGACAGGGCTGGACCATCGCCAAGTTCCTCCTCGAAAACGAGCGCGGCGGATCGTGCCATGCGCCCAAGCTGGGCTACGACCTCGCCCAGATCGAGGCGGCGGCGAAAGCGGAAAGCGACGGGCGCGGTGGGGCTCTGGCGGAGGGCATCGAATGGCGCCGCCGCATGGCCAAGGCCCGGCTCGGCGTGGAGGCGCTGGAGATGATCGAGCTGAAGATCATCTCCGAAATCGCCAAGGGCCGGAAACCCGGGCCGCAGACCTCGCTCACCAAGCTGCTGGCATCGAACCTGCGGCAGGAGATCGATCTGCTTGCGGTGGACCTGTTCGGCATCGCCGGGCTCCAACTGGAAACCTCACGCCCGCTCTACGGCGACAATGCGCCGGAGCCGCTTCATTCTCGCGCCGCGCAAGTCGCTGCCGCCCGCTATCTCAACAGCCGGGCCTGGACGATTTTCGGCGGGACAAACGAGGTGCAGAGCACCATCATCGCCAAGTCCGTATTGGGCCTTTGAAGGGAACCGTGAAAAGATGCGGACCACAATGGGAGAGGAAGCCGGGATGCAACTGAACCGCGAGGCGCTGACGCGCGCCTATCGGCAGATGAAGCTGATCCGCGAATTCGAGGAACGCCTTCACGAGGAGATCCAGACCGGGGAGATCGCCGGCTTCACGCACCTCTACTGCGGGCAGGAAGCCGTGGCGGTGGGCGTGTGCGAGCATCTTTCGGAGCGGGACAAGATCGTCTCCACCCATCGCGGCCATGGTCACTGCCTGGCCAAGGGCTGCGACGTGACCGGGATGATGAAGGAGATCTGGGGCAGCCAGGAAGGCCTGTGCAACGGCAAGGGCGGCTCCATGCACATCGCCGATATCGACAAGGGCATGCTGGGTGCCAACGGCATCGTCGGCGCCGGCGCGCCGATCGCGGTGGGCGCGGCGCTTTCAAACAAGATCGACGGGCCGGACGAGAATGGCAAGCTGGCCGTCTCCATCGCCTTCTCGGGCGACGGGGCGTGCAATCAGGGCACGACGTTCGAGGCGATGAACCTGGCCGTCGTCACCAAGGCGCCGGCGATCTTCGTCTTCGAGAACAACCACTATTCGGAACATACCGGCGATGCCTATGCCGTGGGCACCGCGCAGGACATCGCCAGCCGCGCCGAAGCCTTCGGCATGAAAGTCTGGCGGGCGGATGGGACGGACTTCTTCTCGGTGTTCGATACTTTCGGCGAAGTGCTGGAATTCGTGCGCACGCCCGGCAACGGCCCGGCGGCGGTGGAATTCGATACCGAGCGCTTCTTCGGCCACTTCGAAGGCGACCCCCAGCGCTATCGCGGGGAGGGGGAACTGGACCGGTTGCGCGCCACGCGTGATTGCCTGCGCAAGTTCCGCGAGAAGGTAACCGGGGCGAAACTGCTGACGGACGCCGATCTGGACGCGGTGGATAGCGACGCCCTCGGCGCCATCGAGCAGGCTGTCGCAGCCTCTCGCGCGGCGGCTCGGCCGAGCCCCGAGAACGTCCTCGAAAACGTTTACATCAGCTACTGACGGCGGAGCGAAACACATGGCTAAAATGATGTATCGCGACGCCATTCGCGGCACGATATTCCAGGAAATGCAGCGCGATCCGCGTGTCGTCGTGCTGGGCGAGGACGTGGTGGGCGGCATGGGCACGGCGGGCGGCCCGGAGGCGATCGGCGGAATCTGGTCCACCTCCACCGGCTTCTACGAAACGTTCGGGCCGGACCGGGTGATCGATACGCCGATCAGCGAAAGCGCGATCATGGGCGCAGCGGGCGGCCTCGCTCTGGCCGGCAAGCGGCCGGTGGCGGAAATCATGTTCGCGGACTTCATCGGCGTCTGCATGGACCAGCTGTGGAACCAGATCGCCAAGTTCCGCTACATGTTCGGCGGCAAGTCGGTCTGCCCGGCGGTGATCCGCATGCCCTGCGGCGCGGGCTACAACGCCGCCGCGCAGCACAGCCAGATGGTCAGCCAGTTCGTGACGTCCATGCCCGGCCTGAAGGTCGTCATGCCCGCGACCCCCGCCGATGCTTGCGGACTGCTGCGGCAGGCGATCCGGGACGACGATCCGGTGGTCTTTCTGGAGCACAAGTTTCTCTATGCGATGACCGGCGAGGTGCCGGACGACCCCGATTTCACGATCCCCTTCGGCCATGCGCGACTGGCGCGGGCGGGGGAGGATGTGACGATCGTCGCCTCCGGGATGATGGTCGGCTATGCGGAGACCGCCGCCGACGATCTGGCGCAGGACGGCGTGGGCTGCGACGTGATCGACTTGCGCACCACCTCTCCGCTCGATGAGGAAGCGATCCTCGACTCCGTGGAGGCGACGGGGCGGCTGGTGATCGTGGACGAGGCGCCGCCGCGCTGCAGTCTTGCCACCGACATCGCCGCTCTGGTGGCGAACAAGGCCTTCGCCAGCCTGAAAGCCCCGATCGAGATGGTCACCGCGCCGCATACCCCGGTGCCCTTCGCCCGCGAGTTGGAGGGCGCCTATCTGCCCAGCCCCGCGAAAGTCGCCGCTGCCGTCCGCAAGACGCTGGCATACCGTTGAAGGGAGCGCCGTCATGAGCAGGATCCGCGCTTTCACGATGCCCAAGTGGGGCATCGAGATGACGGAAGGGACCGTGGCCGAATGGATGGTCAAGGAAGGCGACAGCTTCACGCGCGGCCAGACGCTGTGCCTGATCGAGACCGCCAAGATCACCAACGAAGTGGAGGCCGAATACGACGCCACCGTGCGCCGCATCATGGTCACCGGCGGCACCGAGGCCGCGCCGGTGGGCGCGCTGCTGGCGGTGTTCGACGAGGGGGCGCACTCGGATGACGAGATCGATGCCTTCATCGCCGGTTTCACGCCGGCTGAGGGCGGTGTGGCCCAGGGCGCGTCGAAGGCGAAGGTGGCGGAGCCGGTCGGCGCCATCGCCGGCACGCCCGAACGCATGCGCGGGCCGATCGAGACCAATCGCCCGATCAGCCCGGAGGCGCTGAGGCTCGCGGAAGAGGAAAGCGTCGATATCGCTGCGATCGAGGGATCCGGGCGCAATGGCCGCATCACCCATCAGGACGTGGTCAAGGCCATGCGCGGACCGGCCAGTCCGGTGCTGAAGGGCGTTTTGGCGCTGCCGGAGGACGACGCGAAAGTCTTCGCCTCCCCGCTCGCCCGCCGCATCGCCGCGCTGCACGGGATCGTGCTCACCGGAGTGGCCGGAACCGGCCCGCGTGGCCGCATTTCCAAGGCTGATGTACTGGCGCTGGTTCCTGCGCCGGCCAATTCTGACACACTCGCACCGCCTGCCTTCGTCGCCGGCGCCAACCAGCCGGAGATCGTGCCCTTCGACCGCATCCGCAAGGTGGTCGCCCAGCGGTTGACGCAGGCGAAGCAGGAAATCCCGCATTTCTACTTGCGTCTCTCCGCCCGCGCCGATGCGCTGCTCGATCTGCGGGGGAGCGCCAATCTGGTGCTGGGCTGCAAGGCTTCGGTGAACGACTGGGTGGTCAAGGCCTGCGCCATGGCGCTCGTCCGCCACCCGGAGGTGAACGTGCAGGTCCACGGAACCGACACCTACCGCTTCCCCCATGCCGACATTGCGATCGCGGTGGCTGGCCCCAAGGGCCTCGTCACCCCGGTGGTGCGGCAGGCGGACCGGATGCGGATCGATCAGCTTGCCGCCGAAACCCGCCGCCTGATCGACAAGGCGCAGGGAAAAGGCCTCGGCATGGAGGACATGGAGGGCGGCACGTTCTCGGTCTCCAACCTCGGTATGTTCGGGGTCGAGAACTTCGATGCGATCATCAATCCGCCGCAGGGCGCGATCCTTGCCGTCGGTGCGGCACAGCGCCAGCCGGTGGAAACGGCCGCTGGCGGCGTGGCGTTCGAAACGCGGATCGCTCTGACTCTCTCGGTCGATCACCGCGCCATCGACGGGGCTGCCGGCGCGCAGTTCCTCCAGACACTGAAGACCCTCATCGAGGAGCCGCAAGGCCTCTTCGCTTGAATAAGGACAAGCCATGACAAGTCCGGCCAAACCGGGACTGCTCAAAGCACTGGGAGAAGTGGTCCAGCTGGCCTACTTCCCCAGCGATTTCGATGCCGCGCTGACGTATTGGATCGAAACCGTGGGCGTCGGCCCGTTCTTCGTGCTGAACGACGTGCGGCTGGGCGAGATGACGTACAAGGGCCAGCCCACCGATGCCACCTTCTCGATGGCGATCGGCTACTGGGGCGAAATCCAGATCGAGCTGATCCGCACCGAGAGCACGGCGCCCTCGCTCTACACCGGCGAATATGCGGTGCGCGACCGGCTGCACCATGTTTGCGTCTTCGTGAAGGACATTGCCGAGGCACGCCGCGCCTGCGCCGAAGTGGGCGCCGAAGTGATCGTGGAGGGCAAAGTGGGCGACGATGGCGCGGTGATCTACGTCGATCCCGGCCAGGGCCCCGGTTTCGTGATCGAATACCTGCAGCCCATGGCCGGATCGGAAGGCCTGTTCGAAATGATGAAAGCCGCCGCGCGCGATTGGGATGGCAGCGATCCCGTGCGCGTGCTGCAATGAGCGCGCCGCGCGAGACAGTCGGAACAGGGCTTACGCCGATCGCGAATGCAGGCTTGGCGACGGCGATTGATCGTCGCTGCCTCTGACAGAAGGCGGGATTTCGCGCTCGCGGTTTCGGTGGGGCCCTGCAAGGATGCCGGTGGGCAGATGGCCCAATGAACTGCAAGGAAACCGGCAATGTCCCGAAGCCAGGGAGATATTCGCGATATCGCGGCCAAGTGGGATGATGTCCTGCTGATCTGCCGGAAGTGCGGCAAGAAGGCCGACGGTGGCTTCGGGAAGAACGGCGAGCAGCGTCTGGAAAAGGCACTGAAGGCGCCGTTGAAGGAGAAGGGGCGCTACAAGCTAGTGCCGGTGCCCTGCCTCGGCATATGTCCGAAGAATGCGGTCTGCGTGGTCCAGGCGAGCGTGCCGGGAACGGTTCACCTCGTGCGGCCCGGCACGGAACTGGCGGAGGTGATCGAGACGCTCGCGCCCGGGCCTCCCGCACGCCGGGCAAAGCTCCAGAAGAAATCCTGAAACTCGGGGCGGCTACGAGCATGCGGGCTTGCCAAGTCGATCGGATTGCCCAACAATCCCGGCATGATCACGCTGCCTACTCTCGGCGAGGCGTTCTACATCGTCGAGTGGGGCATCCGATTGACGATGCTGGCGGTCGTGCCCTTGCGGCGCACGCCTGCGGCGGCCGCAAGCTGGCTCCTGCTCATCTTCTTCCTGCCGGTTCCGGGCCTTCTGCTGTTCGCCGCGATCGGCAGTCCGCGCTTTCCGGCTTGGCGGGTCGAACGGTTCGAGAGCCTGCGCGGCTTCTTTGGCACCGCCGCCGCGCTGATGCGCAGCGGGGCGCCGAAGGTCGGGGAGGCACCGGCGGAAGTCGTCGCGCTGGCCGATCGTCTGGGCCATCTTCCGGCGGTGGGCGGCAACCGGGTCGAGCTGCTCGACGACTACGACGCCGTGATCGCCCGCTTGGTGGCCGATATCGACGCCGCGCGCGAGCATGTCCGCCTGCTGTCCTACATCTTCGCGGACGATGCCACGGCGGGCCGGGTGATCGCGGCACTTGGCCGGGCGGTGGAGCGCGGCGTGCCCTGCCATGTGCTGGTCGATCCGGTCGGTTCCTACCGCTGGCTGAAAGGCACGCTCCAGGCGCTGCGGGGGCAGGGGGTGCGGGTGCGCCGCATGCTGCCGTTCCGGCTGATCCGCGGGCGGACGCGGCGCGACATGCGCAATCACCGCAAGCTGTTCCTGATCGATGGGCGGATCGGCTATGCGGGATCGCTCAACATCGTCGCAAAGGATTTCCGGCCCGGCGTGACCAACCGCGAACTCGTCGCCCGCGTCACCGGACCCGCCGTGGCGGCGATGTCGGCGATCTTCGTGTCGGACTGGTTCATGGAAACCGAGGAATTGCTGGAGGCGGCCGTTCCCCTGCCGGATCCGGCCGGATTCTCGGCCCTTCAGGTCCTGCCCAGCGGCGCCAACTATCCGCTGGAAGGTTTCCTGACGCTGCTGACCTGGCAAGTGGCGCGGGCAGAGCGGGAAGTCGTGCTCGTCACCCCCTATTTCATCCCGGACGAAGGGCTGCTGGGCGCACTCATCACAGCCGTCCTGCGCGGCGTGGAAGTCCATATCATCGTCTCTGAGGTGGTGGACCAGCTGCTCGTCAACCTGGCCCAATCGTCCTACTACGACGAACTGCTTTCGCACGGCGTACGCATCCACCGCTATCGCGGCTACCTGCTTCACGCCAAGGCCGTGCGCATCGATGAAAGCCTGGGCATCGTCGGTTCCAGCAATGTCGACGTCCGCTCTTTCCAGCTCAACGAGGAAGTGAGCCTGCTCCTGCTCGACCGGCCGACGATCGACGATCTCGCGCGCATCCAGCGGGAGTACATGGCGGGCAGCGACGAACTGGACCTGGCGACCTGGCGGGCACGTTCGCGCATGCGGCGCCTTGCCGAAAACGGCGCAAGGCTGGTCAGTCCGCTGCTATGATCCTCACCCTCTACATCCTTGGTAGCCTGTAAGCGGCCCGTTGGAGGTATCGGCATCGTCCCATTTGGAATTGCGGCGCGTGGCATTGGGATATGTGCCCGCGAATAGCCCAAATAGCCCGTTTGCGCCTTGTTCTCTTCATGTAGCTTCAATCGACTTGGCGAGGAGACGAATCCATGAAGCTAGCGGAGGAAGAATCGGCCGGGCTCGGCCACAATGACCGTCGTTCCTTTCTTGCCGCCTGCGGGAAGTATTCGCTTCTCGTGCCCCCGGCGATGACGATGCTGCTGTCCACGTCGCTCACCTCGACCGCGATCGCGAAGTCGGGTGGTGGCGGTGGGGGCGGCGGCGGTGGCGGCGGTTCCAGCGGCGGCGGTTCGGGCGGCATGCCGGGCAGCGGTTCGGGTAGCGGCGGCGCCACCGGCGACGGCGGCAGCGTCAAGGACGGCGGCGGTTCCGGTTCGGGTCCGAAGGACACCGGCATTCCCGGAACGGGCGACGGCAAGGGCGGGGTCGTGAGCCCGCAGGCCAGCCTGCCCAAGGGCAAGGATGGCGGCAGGACCGGCGGCAAACATTGATCTCTTCGGCAGCGAGGCCATTGTCCTGACAGTGTCGGGTTCGATCGGTTTCGCGCCGGAACGGGCTGGGGGAGGTAGCCGCGATGCACGGCGGCTTGGCGTCTGGGGCGAAGGCAGCCGGCGATGTCGCGGTGGATGAGGCGGCAGCGCCCAACTCCGTCGTGGATCTGGGCCCGGTCCTGCATCTGGCGGAAGGCGTGCTGCCCCTTGTCATTGCCGATCGGCCGGTTCTGTTCGTCGAGGCGACGCAGCGGCTGAATGCGCTCAACGGTTCGGCGGGGATGCTGGTCGCCTTGCTGGCGGACGGCATCGGCCTTGCCGAATTGCGCCGGGAATTGCACGCCGCTCTGGGGCTTTCGCCCGCCGAGGTAGATGCCCTGGTGGCGGATTGGAGCACGCAGCGGATCGTGGCCGCCGCTTTCGCACCCTGCGCCGAGGGCGTGGGAGGGCTTTCCCTTCATGCCGGCGGTCGCGAGATCGCCATCCGCTTTCCTCTCGGGGCCTGGGGCGCCGAACTCGCCGCGCCTTACGCCCATCTGCCTGCAACTTTTTCGGCAATGGCGCCGGCTGACGGTCGCTCCATGACGAGCGTCACGGTGGAGGCGATGGGCGAGGGGCCGGACGATCTTGCGGGTATTTTCGATACCCGTGCGGGAACCCTCACCGCGCGCGCCGCCGCTGCGCCGATCCTGCGCGGCGCGATCGTCGATCTCGTGCTGGATCAGCCGGAATATGTCGCGCTTCACGCGGCCTGTCTGGTCGACCCGGATGCCCCGGAAGCGGGCGCCATCCTGCTGATAGGCGCGCCGGGCGCGGGAAAATCCACGCTTGCGGCCATGGCCGGTGTGGCTGGTGGCGGTCTGAGGCTTGCCGGGGACGATATCGTGCTGTTCGATCCGCGCACCGGGCTGGTCATGGGCGTGCCTTTGCCGCTCACCGTCAAGAGCGGCAGTTGGGACCGCCTCGACGGCGTGCTGCCGAACCTTGCGGCACAGCCGCCGATACTGCGCGCGGACGGGCAATGGCTGCGCTACGCGCCTTTGCCGCCCCGTGCTTCCAGCGCGGCGGGGCCGGGCTGGCACCGGGTTGCCGTCATCGTCGACTTGCGGCGCCAGGAGGATGTCGCGGCCGAAGCGATTCCGCAGTCTCCCATAGAATGCCTCGGCCGCCTGCTGGAAGAAGGCTTCGTGCAGGGCGGCCGCTGCACCTCGGCGCAGATGCGCGGACTGGCGCGGATGGTGGACAATGCCGAAGCCTGCGCCTTGCGATACGCCGAGGCGGAGCAGGCCCTGCCGTGGATCGAGGCCCTGCTTGGTTAGGCCGGATCGCCCTTGGCTCCTCTGCCTCCGGCTTTTCCTTACCTGAATGCCGGACCGCCCCAGCGAGCTTGAGGCGCTGTCGGACTTGTGCCGGTGCCTGCAAGGCGGCGTGCCGCCTATGGTGGACTGGGAAGCCGTGCTGGCTCTCGCGAACCGCACTCTGGTGACCCCGGCGCTGGCCGAGGCCCTCGGAATAGGCCGAAGGGGCGATCCGGCGATCCCGCCTGAGGTCGCGAGCCTGCTCCGCGTGATCGCCGAACGCACTGCGGCGCGCAACAAGATGATGCATGCCCAGCTCACCGAGGCCGTCATTGCCCTGAACGCACGCGGAATTACGCCGATCCTGCTCAAGGGCGCGGCGCTTCTGGCACGGCGCGGGCCGGATTGCGCCAACCGCCTGCTCACCGACCTCGACCTGATGGTGCGCGAGCAGGACGACGCTCTGGCGGTGGAGGTGCTGGAGGGTCTGGGCTACAGCCGCATTCTCTCGATGCATCAGGACGAGCAGGGCGCCAATCTGGGCAGGGAATGCGATGCCGGGGGACTGGATCTGCACTACCGCCTGAAACGCGTCGGCCCCGCGCGCGATGCCGGATGGCTCATGCAATGGTGCCGCCCTTTCGCGATCGGCGCAGGGAAGGCCGCGATGCCGTCCTCCGCCGCCCTTGCCGGACTGTTCGTGCTGCACGATCAATTGCAGGAAGGGGACTACTGGCGCGGACGGATCGATTTGCGCCATCTCGCCGACATGGCGGCGATCGATCGCGAGGCGAAAGGCCTGGACGGTGCGGAACTCGCCGCGCTGTTTCCAGATGGTCGCGCCCGCCGCGCGCTGGCGGTTCAACTGGACAGTCTGGCGCAGTGGCTGGGCGTGCGGGTAGCAATTGGCAGATCGGGGGGCAGATCGGGCTGGAGGACACGCCTCCAAGGCTGGAGGCGGGACAGACAATTGCGCCATCCGGGATGGGAAACCGCATTTACCCTGTCGTCATGGCTGATCGACCCGCCCTTCAGCCTTTACGAGCAACGGGGCATGGCGGCGCGAGGCCGGGAGATGCGCCGGATGTTGCTGGAAAGGAAAGCGACGAAAGTCTGAGATTTGCGTCGCAAGCTCGTCACGGATGTGAGCGCCCTTAACCAATACTCAGGCCCGTCAGCCATTCCGCGATCATCGCTTGGCCCGCGGCAACGGCGGACGGCCCCAGCCTGTCATGGGCCGCGCGCAGCGAAGCCTCGTCGCCGCCTGCCTCGATCACCGATTCGGGCCATTGCTCGATCCAGGCATCGAAGCGCGGGTCCAGACCCATCTCGGCGTGGAACTGCAAAGCCAGGATATTGCTCCCGCGGCGAAAGGCCTGATGCTCGTAGAGATGGCTGGACGCCAGCAACTCGACATTTTCGGGCAGAGTGAACGTGTCGCCGTGCCAATGCAGCACCGGGACTTCCGCGATATGCCGCAGCGGACCTTGAAGGGCATCGGCGTGGACGGAAACGCTGTGAAACCCCACTTCCTTGTGCGGCCCGGCATAGACTTCGGCCCCGAGCGCCGCGGCGATCATCTGCGCGCCGAAGCACACGCCCAGCGTTGGCCGCTCCGCTTCCAGTCGCAGGGCCAGTCGCCGCATCTGGCAGGGGATCCAGGGGTGACGGTCCTGTTCGTAGACGCCCATGGGGCCGCCCATCATGATCAGAAGGTCCGGGCAGCAAAGATCGAGCGAGGAAAACGCGGGGTCGGTCACATCGATCCGGTCGACGTCGTATCCGGCGGCTTCGATCGGCATGCGGTAACCGGCGACGCCCTCGTAGGGCACATGCCGGATGATCAGGGCGGTCTTCGTCACTGCTCGCTTTCGTTCGAGTATCTCCGGCCCGAGGCGCGGCGCCCCATCATTCATGACAGCAAGTCCTCCCGGCAGCCTGATAGAAATTGTATCAAAGGGTTTCGCCCGGCCTGATCGGCCGGAAACGCCGGGTGCAGGATTTGCAATCTACGCCCCGGGCCGCCATGGTCCCCGGCAGAAGCATCAGCCCGAAAAAGAGAAGGAGCTCAGGTTTGGAGTCAGTTTCGGTCGTACTTTTCCTTTTGCTGGCGGTCGTGGTGAGCGGCGCGGTATCGCGCATGCTGCCCTGGTCGGTACCGACACCACTCGTGCAGATCCTGCTGGGCTGCGTGATCGGCCTGTCGACTTCCTACAGCGTATCGCTCAACCCCGAACTGTTCCTGCTGCTCTTTCTGCCGCCGCTTCTGTTCCTCGACGGCTGGCGCATTCCCAAGGACGAACTGTTCAAGGACGTCTCGACGGTCGTGGAACTCGCACTGGGGCTGGTGCTGACCACGGTGATCGGCATGGGCCTCTTCATCAACTGGATGATTCCGGCCATGCCCCTGGCGGTGGCCTTCGCGCTCGCCGCAGTCGTTTCGCCTACCGATCCGATCGCGGTATCCGCCATCGCGGCCCGTGTACCGATCCCGAAGCGCATGATGCATATTCTCGAGGGCGAGTCCCTGCTGAACGACGCGTCCGGTCTGGTCTGCCTGCGCTTTGCCGTGGCGGCTGCGCTGACGGGCACGTTCTCGGCCGGAGGTGCGGCGCTGAACTTTCTCTGGGTTGCGGGCGCAGGTCTTGTGATCGGCGTGGTCGTCACGCTCGTCGTCTCCCGTGCCAAGGCCTGGGTGACGCGGCGTTGGGGCGAGGATACCGGCTCGCAGATCCTCGTGAGCCTTCTGATCCCCTTCGGTTCCTACATGCTGGCCGAGCACTTCCATGCATCGGGCATCCTCGCCGCAGTCAGCGCCGGCGTCACCATGACGTTTGCCGAGATCTCGCGCGAAGCCATGGCCGTCACCCGCATGCGTCGCAATTCGGTATGGGACACGATCCAGTTCACCCTCAACGGCATCATCTTCGTGCTCCTTGGCGAGCAGCTTCCGGCCATCCTCGCCGAAGCGAAGCGGACCGTGGCGCTCACCGGACATACGCAGCCGGGCTGGCTGGCGCTCTATGTCGTGGCGATCGTACTGGGTCTTGCCGCCTTGCGCTTTGCCTGGGTGTGGGTGTCGCTGAAGTTCACCATCCTGCGCAAGCGCGCAAACGGCGCGAAGGCTAGCGACACCGCGATAAGCACCCCGAACTGGAGGCTCGTCGCGGCAATGTCGTTCGCGGGCGTGCGCGGCGCGATCACGCTGGCGGGTGTGCTTACGCTGCCGCTGGTGCTCAACGACGGCACGCCGTTCCCGGCGCGCGATCTGGCGATCTTCCTGGCGGCAGGCGTGATCATCGTCTCGCTGGTCCTGGCAAGCATTGCCTTGCCAGTGCTGCTCAAGGACCTCACCATGCCCGGCGAGCCTTCGAAGCAGGCCGAAGAGGATGCCGCGCGCGTTAATACCGCCGAAGCCGCGATCAAGGCAATCGAGCGCCATCAGCACCGCCTTGCGGAAAGCCATGGCGATGCGGATCGCTATGCCGCAGCCGGCGGCAGGGTGATGGATCTCTACCGCGAGAGGATAGAAGGCTTGAGCGAGGACGAGCGAGACGCCGCGCGCGAGCAGGAACGCCTGTTCCGCGATTTCCGCCTCGTCGGCCTCAAGGCGGAGCGGGCCGCGTTGGGCGAACTGATCCGCAAGCGCAACGTGGGCAGCGAAACGATCCGCAAACTCACGCGCGAACTCGATCTTTCCGAAGCGCGTTTGAGAGGCTGACAAAGCCGCCCTGCCCCGGCGAGTGTGTGAGGGCAGGGCGGTAGGAGGCGCACGTTGGAAAACGGTCATTTTTTTGAAAGAAGTCATTTTTTTGAAATTAGCGTGTTGACCGAATCGTGGGGTGGTCTTAGAGGGCCTCTCACCGCAGCGGACCACCTGGTTGCTACGGTCGCCAACAGAGACGGACAGCTTGTTCCCCCATCGCAAGAAAGCGGGG
>NZ_BLJH01000031.1:0-45805 GCF_009811895.1 Novosphingobium sp. TCA1
CACGAAAAGCGGCGCTGGCGCGGCCGCCCACAACATAATCGGACGCTCAACATACTACGGGCTGGCCGATCTCGGTTTCGGCTATCCGGAACTCGGCATCTTCTCGCTGCGCGAGATCGAGGCCATCGACCTGCCGCTTGGGCTGAAGATCGCGCGCGATCTCGCCTTCACTACCCGGCACCGCCTGTCGGTCTGGGCCGAGGCATCGCGGCTTGCCGGGTCGATCCCCGATGCCGCTGATCTCTTGAACCGCCTGACCCGCGAGGATCCGGGCGCCATCAGGCTTCTGCCCCGCTGAGGGGCCGATGACGCGGGCAGGCGTTTTCCTGCCCATCTGAAAGCCGGTCCACCATATCCCATCACGAACGGGTGGACCGGCACTCTCTTGAGGAGTGCTATCCATGAAACTCGAATTCATAGCCCTTGGCAACCTGTCGGTCAGCAAATCCAATATGCGTTACGCGCGCAAGGCTCCGGATGTTTCCGACATCCTGCCGACCGTGCGGGCGCGCGGCGTCCTCCAGCCGATCCTCGTGCGGCCCAGCAACCAGCCCGGCGAAGAAGGGCAGTGTTATGAAATCGTCGCCGGGTGCCGCCGCTTCCATGCGGCCCGCATTGTCGCCGCCGAGCGGGAGGAAGCCCGCATCGGGGCAGGGGAGCTGGACGAGCCGGGTGGGCCTGACGGGCCGGATTCCGGTGCAGCCATGTTGCCATGTGCCGTGCTCGACGAGACGGACGATGCCAGCGCGGTAGAGGCCTCGCTGATCGAGAACATCGCCCGGCTCGATCCGGACGAAGTCTCGCGCTGGGCCTGCTTCACCCGGCTGGTGAAGGAAGGGCGCAGCATTGCCGAGATCGGTTCGACCTTCGGCCTGCCCGATCTGGCGGTGCGCCGCGCGCTGGCGCTCGGCAACCTCCTGCCGCGCATCCGCGAGATGTACCGGCGCGAGGAAATCGATGCCGTGACCATCCGCCATCTGACGCTGGCCTCGAAGAGCCGGCAGAAGGCCTGGCTCGCGCTCGTCGATGATCCTGATGCCTATGCGCCGCGCGGGCATCAGTTGAAATCGTGGCTGTTCAATGGGGCGTCGATTCCCGCGCGGCATGCCCTTTTCGATCTCGCGGCCAGCGGACTTGCGACAGTGTCCGACCTGTTCGGGGAGGATGCCTATTTCGCGGAAAGCGAGGCCTTCTGGGCCTTGCAGAATGCCGCCATCGCGGAGCGCCGGGCGGCCTTGATCGACGCGGGCTGGTCCGATGCGGTGATCGTCTCTGCGGACGAGCACTTCCATTCGTGGGAATACGAGAAGACCGCCAAGCGCAAGGGCGGGCGGGTCTATCTCGATGTGCGCGGGAACGGTGAAGTCGTCGTCCACGAGGGCTATCTCTCGCGCAAGGAAGAGGCGCGCCTCGCCAAGGGCGGGAACGCGGGACCGGAGGGCGAAGGCGACAAGCCGGTGCGCGCCGAACTGACCTCGCTCACCCAGACTTACGTGGATCTCCACCGCCATGCCACCGTGCGGACGGAACTGCTCGCCAGCCCGCGTCTCGCCCTGCGGCTGATGGTGGCGCATGTGATCGCCGGGTCGCCGCTGTGGCGCGTTCAGCCCGAGCCGCAGGCGGTGAAGAGCGATGCCGTGCGGCAGAGCCTCGACGAGTGCCGCGCGGAAAGCGTGTTCGACGCGCGGCGGCGTGAGGTTCTCGCCGCGCTGGGCCTCGGCGGTGACGATGCCACCGTGACGGGAAGCGGCTACGGCGCGCCGGGCCGGAATGTCCGCAGCCTGCTCGCCCGCATCGTGCAACTGCCCGATGCCGAGGTGCTCGATGTTCTTGCTCTCGTCATGGGCGAGACGCTTGCCGCCGGAACGCCCGAAATCGAAGTGCTAGGTCCCATGCTGGGGCTCTCGATGGCCGACTGGTGGGAGGCGGACGATGCCTTCCTTGATGGCCTGCACGACCGCGAAGTGCTGCTCGCGATGGTCGCGGAAGTGGCGGGGGAACAGATCGCTGCCGCCAATGCCAAGGAAAAAGGCAAGACCCTGAAAGCGATCATCCGCGCGCATCTTGCAGGCGAAGGCGGGCGGACGAAGAAGGAAGGCTGGGTGCCGCGCTGGATGGCTTTCCCGCCGTCGGCATATACGCTGCGCGGCGGTGTCGGCACGGTGGCGGCGCATGCGCGGGCCATGACGGCGATGGAGGACGTCGGAAAAGACGCCGGGGAAAGCGATGGCTGCGAGAGGGCTTCCGATCCGACCGATGCTGCGCTGGATGCAGAAGTGCCCGTCGAACTGGTCGGTGCTGACGGATCCCCGTCGGATCAGGTGACCACGCAGCAGGCTGCGTGACCACGACGCCCGGCAGGACCACTTAATCCTGCCGGGCGTTCCTTTTGCCCGCCGGATCAGGTCGGGTGATGACCCGGTCGGGGCAGGATCGCTGGCAACGGTGACCCGCCATGGGCGCAGGGAAATTGGGCAGGGGAAAATTCCGGCGCGCCCGCACGCCTTGCGGCGCACGGGCGCGTGCCGGGAGGCGCATGGATCTCCTGCCGATTGCACCGCAGCCTTTCAGGTGGCACGGACCAGGGCATGGATGAAGTCCCCGAAATCACGGCAGTAATCGAACGCCGCGCGGTGCGCGCCATCCTGCTGACGCCGGATCGGGAAGTGCTGCTTATCCGTATCCAGCCGCCCGAAGGGGCGGCGTTCTGGGTCATGCCGGGCGGCGGCATCGAGCCGGGCGAGGACCCGGCAGCTGCCTTGCGGCGGGAGCTGTGTGAGGAACTCGGTCTTGCGCAGTGCGAACCCGGCCGGGTGGTCTGGCTGCGCCATCACACCTTCGACTGGGATGGCAGGCGTCTTTCGCAGCGCGAGGAATATCGCATCGTGCCGATCCAGCGGTTCGACGCGCGCATGCTGGATGCCGACGAAGCTCGATTTGTCACCGAATTGAAGTGGTGGAAAGTGGCCGATCTCGCCCGCGCCGCCGAACGGCTGACGCCGCTCGCCGTCGCGGACATCGTGCAGGGGTATCTGGCAAATGGCGCACTCGACCCGCTGCCGCCAGAGGAAGTCCTGATCGACTAAGGTTTACTCCTTCCCGGCAAATCCCCGCGCCCGAAGGCAGGGGGCGGCGTATCAGTCTGCCGGGACCAGTGTGGGCACGCATCTTCATCGCCCGGGGAGGCAGCGCGGGAAAGGATGTGGTTAGACACCGGGGCCCGAATTCCGGGGCGGCAAGGCTCGCGGGTAGCAGCGCAGCACGTTTCGCTGCGGCGGATCCGGCCTGCCCCAGGCGGTGCCGAGGGCGGTGTCGGTATCCGGGCTGGGCGTCGCCCGACCTGGCGGGGCAAGGGCATTTCGATGGACGGCGCGGACCAAGCGGGTGCAGTTCGCCCAGCATCGAAACCGCGGCCATCGCGGCCGGCATATCGAGGCGGGCAAGTCCGTCTCCTGTTGGAAAGCGGATCGCAAGCGAGCCATTTCCGGCTGCAAGGGGCATCGACCTGGAACGGTCGCGGCCATCCGAAACCATCGATCCTGCCCTTATTTCCCCGCCTGCCCAGGGCAGGCTCCTCGCGGCCGCTTCGCTGCAAATAAGGGCCGGTCTCCGGTCCTGCGCTGATGCTACGGCCTGGCGGTTCGGATGCCCGCTGCAACCGTTCCCGAAGGTCTGCCCATCGCCCGGAAATGGCTCTGCGGCGAATGCTTCAAGGAGACGAAAGATGCCCGCAATCGGATAT
Organism: Novosphingobium sp. TCA1; assembly: GCF_009811895.1. Classification (NCBI taxonomy): domain Bacteria; kingdom Pseudomonadati; phylum Pseudomonadota; class Alphaproteobacteria; order Sphingomonadales; family Sphingomonadaceae; genus Novosphingobium; species Novosphingobium sp. TCA1. The sequence continues at coordinate 3,743 of NZ_BLJH01000031.1, forward strand.
GTCACCCGCGATGGCCGCAGCTTCAAGGGCCAGCTTCGCACCCTCTCGATCCGCGCCGAGATCGAGATCACCCCCAATACCGCCAAGTCCGCCGACACCCAGCCCGACTACCGCGTCACCTGCGGCGGCGCCGAAGTCGGGGCAGGCTGGATCCGCCGCAGCGAAGCCTCCGGCAACGACTACGTGTCGCTGAGCCTCGCCGCCCCGGAATTCGGACCCCGGAGGCTCTACGCCAACCTCGGCCGCGCCGCTGGCCGTGACGATGAGGACAGCTTCGCCATCATCTGGAATCCGGCGGACTGACCCGCCGCACCCCGCGCCTTCGGGCGCGGGGTTTCGCCGTCCGGCCCTGCTGTACCGACCCGGATTCAATGTCGGCGGCGGCATCGAATCCCAAGCTGGATGCGCTCTCCCGTCTTTTGAATCGGGGAGGAACGTTGCACACGTTTGCGCCGGGACCGCGTGAAGAGAACGGTTGTCCCCGGCCCGAACTCGTCTAGAATCAGGCGATTATGAAGACCGATCTCGACCATTTGCCGGAGCAGAAACGCGCCGATCTGAAGCGCGCGGTCGAGATCATCTTTGCCGAATTCGAGGACGTGCTGGCGCTCGCCACCCAGGGGTGGAAGCGCCACGGCCGGATCATGAAAGTGATCCTCTATGGCTCCTATGCGCGCGGCGACTGGGTGTCCGATCCGGTCGGCGGCTACTTCTCCGACTACGACATTCTCGTGGTGGTCAACGACGAACGTCTTGCCGACGAGGCAGAATATTGGGGCAGGGCCAAGGACCACCTCAATCGCGAATACGATATCGCGAAAAAGCTATCCGCGCCGGTCGGCCTGGTCGTCCATTCGATGAAGGACGTGAACTTCCAGCTGTCGCGCGGACGGCCCTTCTTTGTCGACGTGGTGCGCGAGGGCATCGTGCTCTACGAACTTGCCGCGGAACAGTTCGAAGTGCCCAAGCCGCTCGATACCGGCCTCGCCCACGTCGAGGCGGAGACTTACTTCAAGCAGTGGTTTGAAAGCGGCACAGAGTTTCTCGAGTTCGCCAAATTCGGCATGTCGAAAGGCTATCATAACCGAACAGTTTTCCAGCTGCATCAAGCGACCGAACATTTCTACCACATGGTCCTGCTCGTCCTGAAACTGTACTCGCCCAAATCGCATAACATCAATTTCTTGCGCAATCGGGCTGAAGATGTTGCCCGTGATCTGATCACTGTATGGCCGCGCGACACCAAGTTCACCCGGCGCTGCTACGAACTTTTGCAGCAGGCCTATGTAAAGGGCCGCTACTCTCCGCACTATGTCATTCGCGACGTCGAACTGGAATGGCTGCTCGAGCGCGTCGAACTGCTTCAGGAAGAGGTCAAAGCGGTCGCTGAGCGTCGACTTGACCGCAGGTAAGGGTGATGCCTCCGATGTGGCGATATCACTCGCCAATGGGGCATTCGTCGTCCGTGAGTACGCGTCTCAGGCAGTGACCGTAATCCGAGTTGCCGAGCCGGTCGATCACACCTTCGATCTATCTTGCATCGATGAAGCAGAGAACGGTTGTTCGCGGCCCGAACTCGTCTAGAATCAGGCGATTATGAAAACCGATCTCGACCATTTGCCGGAGCAGAAACGCGCCGATCTGAAGCGTGCGGTCGAGATCATCTTTTCCGAATTCGAGGACGTTCTGGCGCTCGCGACCCAGGGGTGGAAACGCCAGGGCCGGATCATGAAAGTGATCCTCTACGGCTCCTATGCGCGCGGCGACTGGGTGTCCGATCCGGTCGGCGGCTACTTCTCCGACTACGACATTCTCGTGGTGGTCAACGACGAGCGTCTTGCCGACGAGGCGGAATATTGGGGCAGGGCCAAGGACCACCTCAATCGCGAATACGATATCGCGAAAAGGCTATCCGCGCCGGTCGGCCTGGTTGTCCATTCGATGAAGGACGTGAACTTCCAGCTGTCGCGCGGGCGTCCCTTCTTCGTCGACGTGGTGCGCGAGGGCATCGTGCTCTACGAACTGGCCGCGGAACAGTTCGAAGCGCCCAAGCCGCTCGATACCGGCCTCGCACATGTCGAGGCGGAGAACTATTTCAATAAGTGGTTTAATAGTTCTGCAGCATATCTGCGAGGCGCAAAGTTTTTTATCTCGGAGGGTTCGAGAAACGAAGCTGCATTCCTTCTTCATCAATCGACAGAGCATTTCTATCACACGATTTTGCTCGTGATGAAGTTGTACTCGCCCAAATCGCATAACATAAAATTTTTGCGGGGACGAGCTGAGGACGTTGCTCGCGATCTCATCTCAGTTTGGCCGCGAAACACCAAGTTTGGACAGCGATGTTTTGAGCTCCTTTATCAAGCCTATGTGAAGGGAAGATACTCGGAGCATTATGTCATTCGCGACGTCGAACTGGAGTGGTTGCTTGAACGCGTTGAGTTGCTTCAGGCAGAGGTCAAAGCCGTTGCCGAGCGCCGCTTGAGCCGCACGTAACGCGCAGAGTCCACAAGCAGACTGCAGGCCGCGTCAACCCCTATTTTCCGGGCGACTGACCTTGGTCAGCCCGTAGTTTGCGAATTCCAGTCAGCCGTTCAGGCATCGAACCTCAAGGGGGGTCGGAAACGGCTATAGCCGTTTCCGACCCTGTCTGACTGCCCCATTCTGCCTCAGATCGAGTGTCCCTCGCGGACGGCACGGTGCCGCCGCGCGCAACGAGGCAGGGACATCATGAAAAGATCGAACGAAATCGACAGGGCGCAGCGCGCGAAGAGCGGTTCGCCCTTCCTCAATACAGATCAGGCGGCCGCCTATCTCAAGATATCGAACCGCCTTCTCAGGCAGCTTCGCCGCAACGGAGGCGGTCCGATCTTTCGGTATCACTGCCGCTTCATCCAGTACCACATCGACGATCTCGATGCCTGGAGCGAGGCCAATTCCGGCCGGGCGTTTCGGCGATGAGTTTGCACCGGACTTCCGCGACCGAGGCGCCGTTGCGCGCCTTCGGCGAGGCGCTTCGTCAGGCAGGGCGGCGCCGTGATCGGAACCGGCGCGTTTTACTGGCAGCAGGCGCAGCCCTATGCGCGGTCGGCCTCACGCTGGCCTTTCCACCGGCGCCTCGCCTGGTGTGGAATGCAAGTCCCAGTGCTCGGTTAGGCCTGTATCTAGTGGAGCCCGGTGGGCGCGTCACCGCCGGGGAAACGGTGATCGCAAGGCTTCCCGCCCCTTGGCGCGGCTTTGCCGCTGGCCGGCGCTATCTGCCCGAACGGGTTCCGCTCGTGAAGCGCATTGCCGCCGGTCCGGGCGATGAAGTCTGCGCACTTGGTCCCCGTCTCTTCGTGAACGGGGAGCCGGTCGTCCACCGGTTGAGGCGCGATGGCAAGGCGCGCCTGCTCCCGTGGTGGGAAGGATGCCGTCGGCTTCGTGGCAGTGAGTATTTCCTGCTCATGGCCGGACAACCCAAATCGTTCGACGGCCGCTATTTCGGGGTGACCAGGGCGTCGGATATCGTCGGTCCCGCGAGGCTGATATGGGCACTCTGAAGCCCATCATCGGCGCCGGGGCGGTCGTTGCCGCGCTGCTGGCTGCCGCTCCGCTCCAGGCGGACGAAGTGGACCGTTGGCGGCCACAAATATCCGAGGCCTCAGTTCGCTTCGGCGTACCTGCCCACTGGATCGAGCGGGTGATGCGCGCGGAAAGCCGGGGTAGAACCCGGCTTTCCGGCCGCCCGATTCGAAGTCCGAAAGGCGCGATCGGCCTCATGCAGCTTATGCCGGGCACATGGGCGGAAATACGCGATCGGCTGGCGCTCGGCAGCGATCCGGACGACCCGCGCGACAATATACTGGCGGGGACATTCTACTTGCGCCAGCTCTATGATCGCTTCGGTTATCCGGGACTTTTCGCGGCCTACAACGCCGGGCCGGGGCGCTATGAAAAGTACCTTGCCGGGCGACCGCTGCCCTCCGAAACGGTGGCATATCTTGCGGAAATAACCGGCGCGGGGACGACTAAGGTGCCGCGGAAATCTACTCCGCTTTTTGCAGATGGGGCGGCGTCCGAGCAGCTGCGGGAAACGGGAGAGGCGGCAGTGCAGGAACCCCGGACCGGTTCTCTCTTTGCCATCCGGCGAAATGTTCCCTGAGTGCATGAAGAGTGGGGCGCTGGTGAAGCGCGGAAGCGGAAAGCCAAAGGGGCTGTGCCGTGTGTGCAGCCCCGGTTTTTAAGGCTGCGGGAGAATTCGGGCAGGTCGGGGGCGGAGTGCAAGATAGAAGCAGTGCCTCCCGCCACAGCTTTTTTCCTGTCTGCACATCAGCTTAGCGGGAGGCATGTGTTTTCCCGGATAGCGTGATCGGAGCATTGCGGTTCGGAGGCGTGGAAATGGCGAAGGACGACGAATTCGAGCCCAGGCTGGGGCGGCAGCGCGGTACGGGCGGGAGGACCCCTGATCGCTATGCCTCCCGTGTCGCCCATGCTGCCGGTTTGCTCGGGAAGGCGCGGAGATCGGGGAACCGGGGCTACGACGGCAGCAGGATCGGTCGCGGTGCGGCAACCGGGCGTCTGCTGTCGACTCGCGACAGGCTGGTTGGCCTTCGCTCGCGGCGCGTCGTGGTGAAGACCCGGCTCGCGGTACTGCGCGGCAAGGGGCTTGGAGCAGCCCGGGCTCACCTCCATTACATACAGCGAGATGGGGTTACCCGGGAAGGCAAGCCCGGAGAGCTTTACGGTCCCGCGAATGACCGCGTTGACGGGAAGTATTTTCTCGAGCGCAGCAAGGGAGATCGGCATCAGTTCCGCTTCATCGTCTCGGCAGAAGACGGCGATCGGTTCGAGGACCTCAAGCCGGTCATTCGGCGGCTGATGGAGCAGGTCGGCGATGACCTCGGTACGAAGCTCGACTGGGTTGCCGTCGATCACTTCAATACCGGCCATCCCCACACCCACGTCGTGCTGCGCGGCGTGGACGACCGGGCCCGCGATCTCGTGATTGCCCGGGAGTATATCGCCCACGGATTTCGGGAGCGAGCTGCCGAGATCGTTTCGCTTGAACTTGGCCCGCGTAGCGAACACGAAATCGAGACTCGGCTCCGTATGGAAATCGAGCAGGAGCGGCTCACCAGTCTCGATCGCCGGCTGATCGGGCGGATGAACGAGGAGCATGTTGTCGCGCCGAGTGCTGCGGACCCACTGTTCCACGCTCTGGAGACCGGGCGTCTTCAGGCATTGCGGCGCATGGGACTGGCGGAGGATCTGGGCGGCGGCCGCTGGCAGCTTGGCGAGGACATGGAGGAGACGCTCCGGACCATGGCCGAGCGCGGCGACATCATCCGCCAGATGCAGCGGGAGATATCCCGAGCAAGGCTCGATCGACCCGAGCAGAACATTTTCGTGCCGGAGAATGGACCACTCGTGGGACGTGTGGTGACCCGAGGCCTTGCCGACGAACATCGCGACCGTCATTTTCTGGTGATCGACGGCGTCGACGGTCGAGCACATTATGTGGATATCGGCGCTGCATCAGCTGTCGATCCGGTGCCGGGGAGGGCGACGGTCCGCATCGATCCTCGTGTGCCTGCGGTAAGGGCGATGGACCGGACGGTGCTGGAAGTGGCGCAAGCGAATGACGGGCGCTATTCCGTAGCTCTGCACCGGCGTCATGATACGCGCGCCAGCGAAGCGTTCGCCGAGACACATGTCAGGCGCCTCGAGGCCATGCGGCGGGCACGCGTTGATATCGAGCGCGAGGCTGACGGCACCTGGCGCATTTCACCGGACCATTTGCAGCAGGTGAAGTGTTTCGAGCACGGACTTGTTGCGGATCGTCCCGTCGACATCGAGGTTCTCTCGGCTCTACCTGTCGACAAGCTGACCGGTGTCGAAGGTGCCAGCTGGCTTGATCGCGAACTGGCATCGCCGTCCGGCCTCAACTTCCGGGATGGCGGATTTGGCGGCGAGGTGCGTGCCGCCGTAACCGCGCGTCGGCAATGGCTGGTCGAGCAGGGATTGGCCGACGGGGAAGGCGAGAGCTTCGCGTTGAAACAGAACGCATTGGCGTCACTTCAAAGGCGGGAGCTGCTGCGGATCGCGGCGGGACTTTCGGATGAGCTGGGCAAGGAATTTGCAGAGGCGCGCCATGGAGATTGGATCGAGGGCAGCGTGGCGCGGCGGGTCGAGGGCATTTCCGGCTCCTACGCCCTGATCGAAAAAAGCCGTGAATTTACGCTCGTTCCCTGGAGGCCGGTGCTGGAGAAACAGATCGGTCAGGAGGCCGGCGGCATCATGCGCGAAAACGGCATAAGCTGGCAATTCGGGAGGGGACGGGCAGGGCCGGAAATCTCCTAGAGCCTGTTCGGGAAGGCAGAACGGAAAAAGGCAGATCGGGGATCGCGGCAGCAGCGCTCAGCCGCCTCAGTGCGGGTCCAGTTCCGGCATTCGTTCCAGAATGGCGCTGGTCACTCCGTTGGTCCATCCGAAGCCGTCTTGCAGGGGATATTCGCCGCCGCCGCCGGGAAGTCGTGCCTCGACATCGTACTTTTCCAGCATCTTGCCGTTCTCGCGGTAAGTCACGTCCACCGTCCGTATCCAGCGCTTCGCGATATCTTGCGCCAGTTCCCTCTGGCCGTATCGCTCGAGGCCGTCGATCGCGACCCACTGGAGAGGCGCCCAGCCGTTCGGCGCATCCCATTGCTGATGAGGTGGATGGCTCCCGCTCACGGCATCTAAGTGCCAAGATGGGTTGCTGTCCTGCAAACCCAAGCAAAGGAGCCATCCGCCATGGAGATTACCACGATCGGCCTGGATGTGGCCAAGAATGTTTTCCAAGTTCACGGCATTAATGCGGCAGGTGAGGTGCTTGTCCGCAAAACGCTACGCCGAGCCCAGCTGTTGCCGTTCTTTGCCAAGCTTTCGCCCTGTCTCGTCGGAATTGAGGCGTGCGGCACGTCGCATCATTGGGCGCGGGAGTTGGTTGGTCTTGGACATAAGGTACGTCTAATGCCGCCAGCCTACGTCAAACCCTATGTGAAACGAGGCAAGAACGATGCTGCCGACGCCGAGGCGATCTGCGAAGCCGTAACCCGCCCGACGATGCGCTTCGTCGCTGTTAAATCTCGCGAGCAGCAGTCCGCTTTATCATTGCATCGCGCGCGGAGCTTGTTGGTGGGGCAGCGGACGCAGCTCGTGAACATGATACGCGCCACGCTTGCAGAGTTTGGCATTGCAATTCCCGAAGGTGTTGAAAAGGCGCTGTCCATGGGGCGTCAAATTGTCGATCGAGAGATTGACTTAGGCCTGCCGACAGAGGCGACGATGGTCGTCGCCATGCTGTCTCAGCAAACCCTGGACACCCATGTCCGACTTCGAGAAATCGACAAGGCGCTCACGGCTCTGCAACGCAGCGATGATGTCGCGCGGCGGTTGTCCACCATTCCGGGCATCGGACCCATCGGTGCTACAGCCCTGTCAGCGTCCGTTACCGACCCTCACCAGTTTAAATCAGGGCGTCAGTTTGCAGCCTGGCTTGGCTTGACACCGCTTCAGAACTCTACTGGCGGCAAAGAGCGTCTCGGTCGGATCACAAAAATGGGAGACAAATATCTGCGTCAGTTGCTTGTGATCGGCGCGACCGCACTGGTCCGATACGCGAAATCGAAACCGCAGACCGCAGATCCACGCCTTCTTGCTCTCTTAGCGCGAAAGCCGGCAAGAGTGGCGACCGTGGCTATGGCCAATAAGATGGCGCGCATCGTATGGGCACTCATGACACGCGGTCAGACCTACCAAGCACATCATGCCTCAGCATTAGCGGGCTAAAGGACTTAGCTGACGCAGATCAGCTTCACGATGTTGTAAGCGCGATGCGATGTGATGGCGATACCGGTAGACCGGGAGTTGGGACACCCCGAGGACTGGCGGAGGCATAATAGCCTGCAAAGCTGATTGGAACCAACTCGCGAACCCCATCAGGGCCAGCAGTCTCCACCGACTGCAAAAACAGGCCGGACAGATGACTGCAACCAACCGGGCGTCAAGCATCAATTTGTACTTGCAACGCGGGAGCCATCCACAGATGACCGGTCCGCAGCCCCGTCGTGCGCAGACCGCCCGGTGCAACCAGCTCGCCGCGCGTCGTGCGGACAACCGCTTTGCCCTGGGCGGAAGATGCCATGCCGACGAACAGCGGAAAGAGAGTTGCGCTCGAGACCACCGAGGTGGGCTTGCGGTCGGTCAGGGACCAATCGGCATAGCGGCTCTCTCTGCTGACCCAGAGGTGACCGTCAACAGACGCCTTTCGCTGGTCTGCTCGCCGGGTGAATTCGATTCGGCAGGGTGTGTCGGCGACTTGACGGCAGCCATCGGCGATACGGGTTTCCAGGCCCCAGAGCAGCGCATTGAGGTCGACCGGAACTATCGAGGTCGTCCGTATCGTCGATAGGTCCTGCGGATCGGCCAACCAGCGAGAACTGAAATCCCACCCGCTTTCCGCACCGGCACGCAAGTCGCGATAGACCGCCTCGGGGGCTCGCGCGGGAGCCTGCGCGGCTGTGTCGCGGTCTTCCGCGAAAGACTCGTCCCTCGGCGTATCGCGATCGTCCCAGTAGCGGTTCAGCAGGCTGCCGTCGGGCATCGGCACGACGCGTTCGCAAGGCTGTCTCGTTTTGCGTGCGCAGGTCTCGCCGGCCATCCAGTACGCATGTTCCCGGCGCAGCGCAGCAAGACGGCGGGCGCGGACCGCTGGATCCTTTTGTTCGGACAGGTCAACCATGAGGGCGAAAAAGGGTGGTTGCGATCGGCTGGCATAATAGGTTCGCGTGCCATTCGGAATGTGGCCGAAGCGCTCGACGAGTTCGGTGAAATTGCCGAGCATGCTCTCGACCAGATCGGCGCGCCCGTCCGCCTGCAGACCGAGCATGGTGAAATAGGAGTCCCAGTAATAGGATTCCCGAAAGCGTCCGCCGGGCACCACATAAGGGTGCATGGCGCGGATCAGCGAGGAATTCCCCACCGCAGGGGACGTGGCATCGTCGCGCGTCAATTGCGGCCATAGCCCCCTGACATGGTCACGCAGCGCAACCTTCGCGTTGTCGTTCACGCCGGGAACGGTGAAATGCTCCAGCACGAAACGTCGCAACTCGGATTTGGACTTCGGCGCCTGGGTAGCGAACAGTCGCATGATCTCCGCCGGCGCCGTCGTGGGCGACGCGTCGACGAAGGTCTTGCCGTCGCCGAAGATCCGCTGCTCCTGGACCGCGGTGAACAGGTCGCCATATTGATCGGCGGGAGTGGGCGGGCTGCCGTTCGCACACAAGGCAAGGACCAGGGCCGCGGCGCAGAGATGGCGAATGGGCGAGGGTATCATGACTGCTCCCTTCGGCATTGCTTGGTTGCATATCCCTGTCTTGATGATTGATATGTCACGCAATGGGCAACGCCTGGCATCCCTGGAAGGTGCCTGCCATGTCTATGAGTTCATCACCTGGGAGACGGAAAAATGGTCCCAACCAAAGCCGGCATTGCCCTCTGCATGCTCGTGGCGCCAATTCTGGCGCTAGCCGTTTCGTCTTCGGCATCGCACGCGACCGGGGGAGGTGAAAGTCCGACCACAGCCGATCAGACCCGCATTCTCGACAAGAGAAACACGGAGAGGCTGCTCGCCAACAAGGGCCTGACGCTCCAGTGGATAGACTGGGATCACCGCGGCACAGCGACCGTCACGCGGCGGGCCGGTGTATGGAGTCTGCATCGCCGTCAGGCGGACGTCAACGGTCCCGGACTGCTCGCGCTCGACGGCACCATCACCGAAATCGGCCCGGACTATTTCACGTTTCAGGGGAAGATCACGATCAGTAACACGCCGGATCCGGGCCGTACCTGCTCGGCGGACAAGACCTGGCATTTCGCCGTCACGCAGAACCGGCGTTACTATCGGCTGCGCGAGTTCGAGTGGTGCGACAGCTTGACGGATTACGTTGATATCTACTTCTGAGCGATACGCGGCGATGCACCTCGGTCCGGCAATGGCCCGAATGCTTGACGTGATGATCGGGCATTTTGACGATCTTTGTCAGCCTGTCGTTCGCATCCTCGGCACCGATCACCGCCCAATTCCAGCTGATGGATGCCGCGAGCGGCACGCGTACTGATTCGCACCACTCTTCGCGTTGAAACTGCAAACCGAGCCTGAGTTGCCGCAAAAACGTACCTGGGTGCCTCAGACAGGGTCTGTCGGCGGATTTGGAATTCCGGGATTGTAAGCACTGCTCCTGCGGCCATCGCTGCGACGGGCGGAGGCTTTCATGACCCCAACCAAACTCCTGATCGGCCAGATGCTGGTGGTGTTCGCCATTGTCCTGGCCGGCGTGTGGTTCGCGACCCAGTGGGCCGCGGCTGAGCTCGCCTATCAGCCTGAACTCGGCCAGCCATGGTTCTACCTTGGAATCTGGCGGGTCTACGAACCCTGGGCGCTGTTCATCTGGTGGTTCGAGTTCGATGCCTATGCTCCTGTCGTCTTCGATGAAGCCGGGGGGCTGGCCGCCGCGAGCGGGCTGATGGGTTGCGGCGCCGCGATCTTCGGTTCGGTCTGGCGCGCACGGCAGCAGCGCAATGTCACCACGTATGGGTCAGCCCGCTGGGCTGGCCGGATGGATCTTCGTAAAGGCGGTTTGCTTGCCGGACAGGGTGTGTTCCTTGGCCGGGTCGGCGGAGACTATCTTCGGCATGACGGACCGGAGCACGTCATGGCTTTTGCGCCGACGCGCTCCGGCAAAGGTGTCGGCCTCGTGGTGCCGACGCTGCTCGGTTGGCCGGGTTCGGCAGTCATCCATGACATCAAGGGAGAGAACTGGCATCTGACCGCCGGCTGGCGCTCGCTCTTTTCGCACTGCCTGCTGTTCAACCCGACAGACCCGCTCTCCGCCCGCTACAATCCGCTGCTTGAAGTGCGCCGCGGTGAGCACGAGGTGCGCGATGTCCAGAACATCGCCGACATCCTGGTCGATCCCGAAGGGGCGCTGGAGCGCCGCAATCACTGGGAAAAGACCAGTCATGCGCTGCTCGTGGGCGCGATCCTTCACGTGCTCTACGCCGAAAAGGACAAGACCCTGTCCGGTGTCGCGAAGTTCCTGTCGGATCCGGGGCGCGACTTCGAGAAGACCCTGAATGCGATGATGTCGGTCAACCACATCGGCACGCCTGAGCGGCCCATGGTCCACCCCGTGGTCGCCTCGGCTGCGCGCGAGGTCCTGAACAAGTCGGTCAACGAGCGCTCGGGCGTGCTGTCGACCGCCATGTCCTTTCTCGGGCTCTACCGTGACCCCACCGTCTCCGCCGTTACGGCAGTTTCGGACTGGCGGATTGCCGATCTGGTCGAGGGCAAGCATCCCGCCTCGCTTTACCTTGTCGTTCCGCCTTCGGACATCAGCCGGACCAAGCCGCTGATCCGCCTCATTCTCAACCAGATCGGCCGGCGGTTGACCGAGGAGCTGCACGACCACGGCGCAGGTGGAAACAGCGGTTCGAGGCGTCACAAGCTGCTCATGATGCTCGACGAGTTTCCGGCGCTCGGGCGGCTCGACTTCTTCGAGACCAGCCTTGCCTTTCTCGCAGGCTACGGGGTGCGCGCCTTTCTCATCGCCCAGAGTCTGAACCAGATCGAGAAAGCCTACGGCGAGCACAATTCAATCCTGGATAACTGCCATATCCGGGTGGCCTTCGCGACCAACGATGAGCGTACCGCCAAGCGGCTGTCCGATGCTCTGGGCACTGCGACCGAACAGCGCTCGATGCGCAATTACGCAGGCCACCGACTGGCTCCCTGGCTTTCTCATGTGATGGTCAGCCGCCAGGAGACGGCACGGCCGCTGCTTACGCCTGGTGAAGTCATGCAGCTGCCTGCGAGTGACGAACTGGTGCTTGCCTCCGGCATGCCCCCGGTTCGCGCGGCTAAGCTTCGCTATTTCGAGGAGGCGGTGTTCGCCGAGCGCATGCTGCCGGCGCCGCAGCTTTCGAAGGGCGCCTATCACGACGCGCCTCCCCCGCGGCCCGATGACTGGCAGGACCGGGTCAGGGACAGCGACTTGCGCCTGGCATCGATGATCGTCGGACCGGCACCGGAGCTGCCGCGCACGCCCGGCAAGGGAGAGAAGCAGCAGCCCGACGACACCGGCGATGCCCGAGCGCACGCCCAGCAACTCGAACTGGACATTCCCCTCACCGGGCCGGCGGCGCAGGTCCGTATCGATGAGCTCGGGTTCGAAGCGGAAGCCGACGATCCGGCTGTGGACAGGCGCGCCATGGAACTCTCGCAGCAAAGGCTCGCACGCGCGGCTTACGCGATGGGTTCGCCCGAGCATCCCGACCAGATCCAGTTGGAGGTTTGACCATGGCTCCGAAGATCCGTCACCAGTTCCTTCTGCCGAAGGCCACGAGCGACAGGCTGGTCGAGCTTGCGCGAAAGGGCGGCGTGACCAAGTCCGATATCCTGGCGCAGGCGCTTGCCTATTGGCTGGACCGCAAGGGGGTGTCCGAGCTCGACGAACGTTTCGGGCGCCGGCTCGACCGCCTTGCAGACAGCCTCGACCGGCTGGTTCGCGACAGCCACATCGAACTGGAAACGCTGGCCCTGTTCATCCGCTACGAGCTTGCGATCCATCCCCCGCTCGCGGAAAGCGATCAGGCAGGTCGGGCGGCGGGAGCATTGCGGTTTGAAGCGTTTCTCAATCAGGTTGCGCGGCAGGTCGGGAAAGGCAAGCGCACGCTCGAGGGCGGAGATGCACGTTGACCGGCGCGGAAACCAACCTGCGCAAGCGCGCCATGCTGCGCACTGCCATGGGACCCGCGATTGAAGCGGCGCTGGGCGACCCCCGCGTCATCGAGATCATGGTCAATCCCGACGGCGTGCTGCGCATCGATCTGCTGGGCGAAGGCAGGGTGGACACGCAGGTGCGGATCGCGCCGGACCAGATCGAGCGAATCATCCGCCTTGTCGCCAGCCATGTCCGCAGCGAAGTGCATGGCGACCGGCCGATCGTTTCGGCGGAGCTTCCCGCGCATGGCGAAGGGGCCGGCGAGCGGTTCGAGGGCATCCTGCCTCCCGTGGCAACGGCCCCCTGCTTCGCAATCCGAAAGCCCGCGGCCCGGATTCATTCGCTCGGCGACTACGTGGCCGACGGCATCATGAGCCGGGATGTCGCGGAACTCCTCCGGCAGGCCGTGCTCCACCGCGCCAATATCCTGGTCGCCGGGGGCACATCGTCGGGCAAGACCACCCTGGCCAATGCCCTGCTCAATGAAATGGCCGAGATAGATGAGCGTGTTGTCGTCATCGAGGATACCCGGGAGCTCCAGTGCCCGGCGGCCGATACGGTCGCCCTGCGCACCAGGGCGGGGCACGTTACGATAGGCGACCTGGTCCGATCGACGCTGCGGCTGCGGCCTGATCGCATCATCGTCGGCGAAGTGCGCGGACCCGAGGCGCTCGACATGCTGAAGGCCTGGAACACCGGGCATCCGGGCGGCATCGCAACGGTTCATGCAAACGGCGCGGCAGCGGCGCTCCATCGCCTCGAAAGTCTGGTGCAGGAAGCAGTGGTCACCGTGCCTCGCCGGCTCATCGCCGAGGCCATCGATCTCGTCGTGTTCATTTCCGGTCGAGGTCTCGCGCGCCGGATAGCGGCGGTTACGCAGCTTGACGGGCTGGACGGCGCAAGCGGCGAATACCGGCTCACGGAACTTCTGTCCCCCTCAACCCCAGAAGGAGAATGACGCCATGAAGTCACTGCCTTTCCGCCTGATCCGCTCGCCTGGGACATCGATGTCGCTGCTGGGAGCTAGCGCTGCTCTATTCCTTGCATCGCGTGCTTCGGCGTCCGGCTCAGGCATGCCGTGGGAGCAACCGCTCGAGCAGGTGCTTGAATCGGTGCAGGGACCGGTCGCCAAGATCGTGGCCGTCATCATCATTATCGCAACCGGGCTTACCCTGGCGTTCGGCGAAACGGCCGGCGGATTCCGGCGGCTCATCCAGATCGTGTTCGGCCTCTCGATCGCGTTCGCCGCGTCGAGCTTCTTCCTCTCCTTCTTCAGCTTCGGCGGCGGAGCACTGGTCGCATGAGCGGGGCCGGCCAGCACATCGATGGTTTCGAGGTCCCGATCCACGCGAGCCTCAGCACCGCGATCCTGCTCGGCGGCGCGCCGCGCGGCATTGCCATCGTCAATGGTACGCTTGCGGTGGCGGTGGGGCTCGGACTCCAGCAGTGGCTGGCCGGTCTCGTCATCTGGGCGGCGGGGCACAGCCTCGCCGTGCTCGCCGCGCGGCGCGATCCCGATTTCGCGCCGGTCCTTCTCCGCCACCTCCGCCAGAAGGGATACTACGGATGCTGAATCTTTCCGAGTATCGCAGGAAACCCGCGTGCCTTGCCGACCATCTGCCCTGGGCGGCGCTCGTCGCCCCCGGCGTGATGTTGAACAAGGACGGTTCTTTCCTCCGGGTGCTTTCCTTCCGGGGGCCGGATCTCGAATCCTCGACGTCCGGCGGCCTTATCTCGATCGCAGCGCGGGCCAATAATGTACTGCGGCGGTTCGGCTCGGGCTGGGCGCTGTTCTTCGAAGCGGAGCGCCGCAAGGCAACGGCCTATCCGGACGATGCCTTTCCCGATCCTGCCAGCTGGCTCGTCGAGCGCGAGCGGCGCGAAGCCTTCCTGGCCGAAGGAACGCATTTCGAAAGTGCCTTCTACCTGACCCTCACCTGGTTGCCGCCGGCCGACAGCCAGGACGCTGCGGGACGCCGTCTCGTCGAGCGCGCGGACAATGCGAAAGGGCGCGACTGGCGGGAAGCGCTGGACGGCTTTGTTACCGAGACCGACCGCGCGCTCGATCTCATGAGCGGTTTCATGCCGGAGGTCCGCGGCCTCACCAGCGGCGAGCTACTGACTTATCTGCATGCGACCATCTCCGATTCCCGCCATCCGGTCCGGGTGCCCGACACGGCGATGTACCTCGACGGTCTCATCTTCGACACGCCGCTGACCGGGGGACTCGAGCCGCAACTCGGGGACCGGCACCTGCGCACGATCTCGGTTCTGGGTTTCCCGAACATGAGCCATCCCGGAATGCTCGATGCGCTCAACAGCCAGGATTTTCCTTATCGCTGGGTCACCCGGTTCATTGCCATGGACAAGGCCGAAGCGGTGAAGGAGCTTACCTCGCTGCGGCGCCAGTGGTTCAACAAGCGCAAGTCCCTGACGGCCATGCTGCGCGAAGTGCTCTACAACAGCCCTTCCCAGCTTCTCGACAGCGATGCCGACAACAAGGTCGCCGATGCCGACCTCGCGCTTCAGGCCCTGGGGGGCGATCATGTATCGTTCGGCTACCTCACCACGACGATCACGGTCAGCGATCCAGGCCGGGACGTGGTCGAAGGCCGCATGCGGCAGGTGGAGCGCATTCTCGGCGGCCTCGGTTTCACGACGATCCGCGAACGGGTGAACGCTGTCGAGGCCTGGCTCTCCTCGTTGCCCGGACATGTCTATGCGAATGTGCGGCAGCCGCTGGTGCATACGCTCAATCTGGCGCACCTCATGCCGCTTTCCGCGATATGGGCAGGCCCCGCGTCCAACGATCACCTTGGCGGTGCGCCGCTGCTGCATGCCAGAACATCCGGATCGACGCCGTTCCGCCTTTCGACCCATGTCGGTGATGTCGGCCATATGTTCGTGGCCGGTCCGACCGGCGCGGGCAAATCCGTGCTCCTGGCTTTGATGATCCTGCAGTTCCGGCGCTATGCGAACGCGCAGATTTTCGTGTTCGACAAAGGCCTTTCTGCGCGGGCGGCGGTGCTCGGCTGCGGCGGCGTACATCATGTGCTCGGCCTCGGCACGGACGCCGCATCCGCACTCGCGTTTCAGCCGCTCCGCGGAATCGACGATCCGGCGGAGCGGGCCTGGGCCGCAGAGTGGATCGCCGCGCTGCTGGCGCAGGAAAACATGACCGTCACTCCGGAGGTGAAGGACCAGGTCTGGTCGGCGCTGACGAGCCTTTCAACGGCGCCCGCCGCCGAGCGGACCATCACCGGGCTGACCTTGCTGCTGCAATCCAATGCCCTGCGTACCGCGCTGTCGCCTTACACGGTCGAAGGGCCTTATGGGCGGATGCTGGACGCGGCCGAGGACACGCTGCGCTTTGCGGATATTCAGTGCTTCGAAACCGAGGCGCTGATGGGGCACACGGGCGTTGTCGCGCCGGTCCTCACCTATCTTTTTCACCGCCTCGAAAAGAGCTTCGACGGCAGGCCGACGCTGTTGGTGCTCGATGAGGCCTGGATATTCCTCGACCATCCGCTGTTCGCCGCCCGCATCCGTGAGTGGCTCAAGGTTCTGCGCAAACGCAATGTCTCGGTCCTGTTCGCGACGCAGAGCCTGGCCGATATCGCGGGCTCGCCGATCGCGCCTGCAATTCTCGAAAGCTGCCCGCAGCGCATCCTCTTGCCCAACGACCGCGCGGAAGAACCGCAGACCCGCGAGATCTATGAGCGCTTCGGCCTCAATGCGCGGCAGATCGAGCTTATCAGCCGCGCCGCGCCGAAGCGGGACTATTACTTGCAATCAGCTCGGGGAAACCGGCTCTTCGAACTTGGCCTCGGGCCGCTGGCGCTCACCTTGTGTGGCGCGTCCGATCCTGCCGTCCAAGCCCGGATCGATGGGCTGCTGGCCGAGGGAGGTTCCAGCGCCTTTCTCTCCCGTTTTCTTGCCGGGACCGGAGCGGCGTGGGCGGCCGACCTGATCGGCCTGTTTCCAGGGCCGCAGGATTAGGGCCGGACGGGCAAATTCCTTTCTCATCTGACGACGAAGTTCCAATTCCAGGAGAATCGCTATGTTGAAGGTGTCCGTTTTCCGCCGCCGCCACCGCTGCGCAATTGCACAGGCTCTCCTTGCGGTCTCGGCGGTCGGCGCGGGTATCGGAGTCCATCCGGCACCCGCGCATGCGCTGGTTGTCTACGATCCCACCAACCATGCGCAGAACGTGCTGACGGCAGCCCGGGCGCTGCAGCAGGTCAACAATCAGATCCAGTCACTCCAGAACCAGGCCCAGAGCCTCGTCAACCAGGCGAGGAACCTCTCGAGCGTACGCTTTCCGGAACTCCAGGCGCTCACCGATACCCTACGCAAGATCGATGTGCTGATGGGGCAGGCCCAGGGGATCGAGTTCAAGGTTGCATCCGCGGACCAGCAGTTCGCGCAGCTCTATCCCGATGCCTATCGCCAATCGCTAAAGCTCGACGACAGGGTCGCCGCGTCACGCGCACGGATGGATGCGCAGGTCGCGGCCTACCGCAAGACCGTCACGCTCCAGGCGCAGATCGCCGAAAACGTCGCCGCCGATGCCGCGACGCTCAATTCGCTCGTCGAGCGCAGCCAGGGGGCGGAAGGCGCCCTGCAGGTCCAGCAGGCGGCCAACCAGCTGCTCGCCCTTACGGCCAAGCAGCAATTCCAGATCCAGCAGATGATGGCCGCGCAGTACCGCGCCGATGCGGTGCGCGAGAGCAACCGGGCGCAGGAAGCGGCCGAGGCCCAGGCGGCGACGACGAAGTTCCTCGGGTCCGGCAGCGCCTACACGCCGAACTAGCGGCTTCGAGCCGGTCGGCTCGATCCAGCCAGCGGCGGCGGACCGCCTCTCCCGCCGCCGCGTCGCGGGGCGCGTGCCTATCTTCCTCCGGCAGCGCGCCCCGCGACACCCCTCTTCATTGCGGCAGGAAGGCCAGCAAGCATGGGTAATCTCAACATCATCGACGCCTTTCTGGCGACGTTCATCCGCTACATAGACAGCGGGTTCGGGCTGCTCGGGGGCGATGTACGCTTCCTGACCGGCACGTTGATCGCGATTGACGTGACCCTGGCCGCGCTGTTCTGGACTTTGGCCGGAGAGGACAATGTTCTCGCCAGGTTCGTGCGCAAAATTCTGTTCGTGGGCGCCTTTGCCTTCATTATCGGTAACTTCTCCGATCTTGCCGACATCCTCTTCCGCTCCTTTTCCCAGGCGGGATTGACGGCAGGCGGCGGGGCGCTTGGACAGGACGATCTCCTGAAGCCCGGCAGGCTTGCCGGTATTGGCTTCTCGGCGTCCTGGCCGCTACTCCTGCAAGCTTCCAAGATGCTGGGCTTCACCAGCTTCTTCAACAATTTCCTGACAATCGCGATCCTGCTTCTCGCCTGGCTGCTCGTGATCCTCGCCTTCTTCGTACTCGCTGTGCAGATGTTTGTCTGTATCCTCGAGTTCAAGCTAGTGAGCCTCGCCGGCTTCATCCTGGTGCCGTTCGCGCTGTGGAACCGGACCAGTTTCCTGGCAGAGCGCGTACTCGGGCACGTCGTTGGTTCGGGCATAAAGGTCATGGTGCTGGCGGTGATCGTCGGCATCGGCTCCACGTTTTTCGACGATCTGACGCAGGCGCTGAAGGGTCAGGAGCCGGATATCGGCCAGGCCATGAGCCTCGTGCTCGCGAGCCTGTCGCTCCTCGGTCTCGGGATTTTCGCGCCTTCGGTGGCCAGCGGCCTCGCCTCCGGGGCCCCGCAACTGGGGGCAGGCGCGGTGGCCGGTACCGCCATGGCGGCCGGCGGCACGGTGATGATGGTCGGCGGAGGCGCCGTTGCCGGTGTGCGGATGGCGGGCGCCGCACTCGGCGGCATTCGGGCCGGAACCTCCATGGGAGCAGCAGCGTCATCCGGCGTCTCCAGCGCCGCGACAAGTGCCAGCTCGCAGGGCGGATCTGGTTCGGGACATGGGGGAAGTTCGTTGGCCGGTCCCGCAGCGCCTCGTGCGAGCGCGCCCGGCCAGGCGGCGGCTCCCGCGCCCGCTTCCCACGCCGATACTGCACCGCCGAACACACCGGACACGAACTCTACGTCGCCGGCTTCCGGTGGCGGAGAGACGGAACCTGCGTGGGCGAAGTCGCTGCGCAGCGAGGAGAAGGCACGCCACCGCAGGCAGCTTGCCGTTCACGCCGTCCAGCAGGGTGATCGCGGCGGTGGGTCCACCACTCCCGACATAAGCGAAAGGAACGACTGACCATGCGCTTCAAACGCAGCGTCCCGCTCTATGGACGCACCCCCGAACCGGAGACCCCGTTTCAGCGTGCCGGGCAGCTATGGGACGAGCGGATCGGATCCGCGCGGGTCCAGGCTCGGGCATGGCGGATCATGGCGTTCGGATGTCTCGGCCTGACATGCGCGGTCACGACGGGGTTCGTCTGGCTCTCCGCGCAGAGCCGCGTCGTGCCCTACGTGGTCGAAGTCGATCGCCTCGGCGCGGCACGCACAGTCAGCGAAGCGGACCGTGCCTACAAGCCGACCGACCCGCAGATTGCCTGGGCCCTTTCAAAGTACATTGCCCATGTTCGCGGCGTCTCGCTCGATCCCGTCGTCATGCGCGCAGACTGGCTCGAGGCTTACGATTTCTCGACGGAACGCGGGGGGCGTGCGCTCAGTGAGTATGCTCGGGCTTC
Organism: Novosphingobium sp. TCA1; assembly: GCF_009811895.1. Classification (NCBI taxonomy): domain Bacteria; kingdom Pseudomonadati; phylum Pseudomonadota; class Alphaproteobacteria; order Sphingomonadales; family Sphingomonadaceae; genus Novosphingobium; species Novosphingobium sp. TCA1. Next base: position 23,232 of record NZ_BLJH01000031.1, read on the forward strand.
CGGTGCACTGACCCGGATCGGCGAGCGCACCGTGTCCGTGCAGGTCACCAGTGTCGTAAGGGCGTCGGAAGCCAGCTTTCAGGTGAAGTGGACCGAACGCGCGTTCGAACGCGGCAACGCCACCGGGACAAGCCGATGGACGGCGATCCTGACGCTTGTCGAGCGGCCGCCGCGCGATGCCGAAACCCTGCGGCGCAACCCGCTCGGGATTTACGTCGATGCGATCGACTGGAGCCAGGAACTGGAGCCCGCGGGGCAGGGCGCTTCCGTCGGCCCTGAGCCGGGCTCGGCCAAACCGCCGACACCTGAGATCGGTGAAGGTGCTTCTTCCCACGAAACCGAGGAGGTATTGCCATGAGGTCACGCATCACCGCCGCTGCGGCTCTCGTTGCAGCGATGTACCCTGTCTGCGCCTTAGCCGTGAGCCTGCCGAGGCCGGTAGCCACGGAGCGGCGCGGCTGGGTGGAGCCTGCTACCGGTTTACACATCAATGCGAGGCAGGTGTTCCTGTGGTCGGACGGCGCGGTCTACCGGGTCTACACCCAGCCGGGCATGATCACCGACATTGCGCTGCAGGTCGGTGAAGCGCTGGTTTCCGTCGCGGCAGGCGATACGGCGCGCTGGGTCATCGGCGACACGACCAGCGGTAGCGGGGAGGACCGGCGCACCCATGTCCTGGTCAAACCGTTCAGTGCAGGTCTTGCCACCAACATCGTCATTACCACCGACAAGCGGGTCTATCATGTCAGCGTGTCCAGCGCGGCAAGCGGCGGAATGGCGGCGCTCTCCTGGAATTATCCGCTCGACGAGATGATCGCTCTCAAAAGGTCGGAGGCCGCGGCGAAAGCAGCCGAGCCGGTTGCGGCGGGGCTCGGTATCGAACGGCTCTATTTCGGTTACCGGATCACCGGCGATCAGCCGTCCTGGCGGCCTGTACGGGCGTTCGATGACGGTAGGCAGACCTTCATCGAGTTTCCGACATCAATCGGGGTCGACGAGGCGCCGCCGCTGTTCCTGATCGGGGTAGGGGGAGCCGCAGAGCTCGTGAATTACCGCATGCGGGACCGCTTCTATGTGGTCGATCGCATTTTCAGTGTTGCCGAACTGCGGCTTGGGACCAGAAAGCAGCAGGTGGTTCGCATCACACGCGGTCCGGCGAAAAGGGGGCGCCCATGAGCGGGCCGGAAATCCCCGCACCGAAGGCAGCGGGGCGGCAGTCGTCCGATCGGCAGGGCGCCGGTCGCACCGTTCAGGACCTGACCGGTGAAGGACCGGAGAGGCGCGGCTCTAACGCATCTCTTGGAAACTCCGCAGATACAGCTCCACCCCGAGGCGCCAAGGTCGATCCAGAAACTCTCGTAATCCGGGGCCGAGTGCCCAGAGCGATCCGGTTTCGCAAGGACATCGTCATTGCAGGATCTACGGCCGCTGCGCTGGTGGTCGGCGGCATTGCCTGGGTTGCGTTAGGTGGAACCTTCAGGCGCGGCGGCCTCGAGACGACCGACCTGTCCCAGCCGAACCGGAAGCCGAATGAGACCATAGCAGCGCTTCCGACGAGCTATGGAAAGGTGCCGAAGCTCGGGCCGCCGCTGCCCGGCGATCTGGGGCGGCCGATCCTGCGAGCCCAGGAGAGGGGCAACCTGTCGCCCCCGATCTTGCCGAGCGAGGGGGCGCCCATTCGGGATGTCGATCGAGAACGTCGTGAGGCCGAGATTCGAACTGCCTTTCAGTCGGCGCTCATGGTCCAGAGCGGAAAAACCCCTGTTGGGATACCGGCTCCGCCAGCGAATGATACAAAAGCGGCGCCTTCGGAGGTGTCGGACAGCGAGAGCGCGGAAGGCAGCGAGCAGGACAGAAAAACGCAGTTTGCCGAGCGTCTCGATACGCGGGGGAATATCAACCCGCACGTTCTCTCGCCGGCGCCCTCGGCGAACATGCTCATGGCCGGTAGCGTCATCGCTGGCAGCTTGATCACAGGGATAAATTCCGATGTCCCGGGAATGGTCGTGGCGCAGGTGACGCAGCAGGTGTTCGACAGCGCCACAGGTGAAGTCCTGCTTATTCCGCAAGGTGCGCGGCTGATCGGAAACTATGACAGTGTGGTTGCCTATGGGCAAAGCCGAGCCTTGGTCGTGTGGCAGCGTCTCGTCATGCCGGACGGGCAATCGCTTCGGCTGGATAATATGCCCGCAACCGGGCCGTCCGGGCAGGCCGGACTGGTGGACAAGGTCGATTATCATTCAGGCCAACTGCTGAAAGGTGTCGCGATCGCGACCCTGTTAGGGGTGGGTACGGAACTCTCGATCAGCGGCGAAAGCGATCTCGTGCAGGCGATCCGGGAGTCGGCGCAATCCAGCACGTCCCGGGCAGGGGATCAGATCACGCAGCGAAACCTCGACATCCGGCCGACGATTACGATTCGTCCGGGCGCACCTGTACGTCTCATTGTCCGGGAGGATCTGATGCTCGCACCCTGGAAGGAACGGGAGGCGCGGCAGTGAATACGATCAAACTTCCGCAGCTCCCGGACAGGACGCCGATGAAGCTTTCGGTTTCCGTCACGCCGGACCTTCATCAGGACCTTCAGGAGTACGCTCTGGCTTACGCGGCCTCCTACGGGCGTGACGTTGCTGTTGCCGATCTGGTTCCTGCGATCTTGTCGGCGTTTCTGGAGAGTGATCGCGGTTTCAAGCAGCGAAGGAAAGGAACGGATGGCGCGTAGCAGGGCCTCATAAACCTATCGTCGGTCTCATTTTAATGGAAACTGGAAAGGACATCCAACATGAACATCATGCCCCGTGATCGCTTCCTGCGCATCAACGAAGTGGTTAGTCGCACCAGTCTCTCGCGTGCGACACTCTACCGCAAGATTGAGGCCGGCACGTTTCCGGGACAGGTCCGTATTTCCGAGCGCCGCTGCGGATGGCGGGAAAGCACCATCACGGAATGGATACGCGATCCAGCCGCCTACTCGGTTGACGACTTTTCGCTTGAAGACTGAACAACATATATTTCAAAATTGATGACCGGGGGCGCCATTTAGTCGGGCGCTCCCCGGTCTATAACGGACAAGGTATAGCGATCTGGAAGGTCACCTATCGGCGCATACAATCGCTGAGACCTCCTCTGGCGCGATTTCAAGATCGGTTCGCCGGCGCTGAAAACCATCTCGGGCGATATGATGTTGAGTGTCGCCTGATGGCGTTCTGGCGTGTGGAACCGCGAGTTTGCGCTCTACCGGTCTTGTCCCGCAAGGTCATGAAAGCCGGTTAAAATTCTTGTTACTTCTTGATTTGATTGGTGCTTCGCAAAGACTTCGCTATCGGGAGCGATGTAGCCGGATTTTGGGCAATTATCCGGCGGAAATGCGACTTGGGGGCATTCTTTACGTGATGGCAGTTTCGAAGCGGGTTCGCGCGCAGCTTTTTCTTGCGTGCAGTGTCGGTGCAATGGTCGGGGTTTCCGGAGCTGCGCGCGCGCAGTGCGTTCCCGATCCGACGATTACCGCCGGCACTACGGTCTGCTCAGGGGTAGACCGAAACGGCTTGATCGTTTCGACCAACAGTTCCGTCGTGGATGTTCCGGTGGGGGGCATCGTTTCGAACGGAAATGGTCCGGCCATTGCCGTTTCGATTACTGCGGGTGCCGGCGAAATCTCGCGTAAATCGACGATCTCGGTCGGTGGGACTGTCGACGGCGTCGGCAACGCCGGCATCGCTGTGGATACGGGGCCGCTTCAGAACAGCGTTTATGGGGCCGTACCAAACTATGTGAGTGTGAATGTTGCTGAAGGCGGGCTCGTCACCGGGGCCACAGGCATCAGCATCGCACCGTTGGCGGCTAATCGTTACGGGTATGCTTCCGTGTCGCTTGATAACGCCGGAACCATCTGGGGCACCAGCGGACTCGCGTTGCTGGCAACAGCAGGAAGCAGCACCTCGTTTGCCGTGACCAATCGGTCGACCGGCGTCATCGGAGGCATGTCCGGTGCGTTCAGCAAGATCGAGAACGAGGGATCGATTGACGGCGGCACCGGAAGTGCGATCAACGGCACTGAAAACTCCACCTGGCTGATCAATTCGGGGAAGATCACGTCCTCGGGAAGCAGCGCCACGGTCGCTGGCAAAAGCAAGACGATCGTGAACTCCGGCACGATTTCCAATCTCGGCAGCGGTGCCGCCATCAGCGGCGGCGTGATTGACGTAACGAATGAAGAGGGGGGCCTCATTTCGGCGGCAACCGGACCTGCCATCACCACCAGCAGCCTCATCACCCTCAAAAATAGCGGCACGATCTCGACAGGAGGCACGGGGCCTGCAGTCGACGGCTGGAGCGTGACGATCTCCAATTCGGCTGGTGGCACGATCCTGTCGAATGGAACCGCGATCAACAGTTCGATTAGTTTGAACATGCGCAACGAGGGCGAGATCGTCGGCGACGTCTATGCCGGCCGCGACAACACGTTCACGGGGTCGGCGAGCTATGTCGATTCGACAGCGGGTTCCATGAAAGGCAATCTGATTTTCGGTGGCGGCGACGACCTGCTTTACGCCGTCTACACCGATGACGGTGGCTTTTCGACGGGTGTTACCGGCCTGATCGATGGCGGTGCGGGCACGAACACGCTCATGACGCGCTTTCTTGCCGATGCGACGGTTTCAAGCGCGCTTGTCCTGCCGAAGAACTTCCAGAAGTTCGAGTTCATCACCGCTGCGGACAGCACTGTAACGCTGGACCAGGGATTCTCCGCGCCGGGCACCATTCAGGCTTCAGGCCAGGGTTCGATCGTCAATCGCGCGGATATCACCGGCACGGGTACGATCCTTTCAGCGGCCTTGTCTGACAATGGCGGTTTCACCAATTCGGGGACTATCTCGGCTACGGGATTATCCGGCGACTACGCCGTAAAGTTCGTGGCCGGAGCCAGTTTCGACAACCGGGGGACGATCAGCGCGGTGTCTGATGCGCTGGCTGTGAACGCAACATCCTTCTCGAATTCGGGAACGATCCGCTCGACCGATGGAACCGCGCTGAAACTGGATTCCTATTCATACAATTTCGGCGAACAGACTGCGAGGAATACAGGCAGCATCGAAGGCGGCCGCGTCGGAGTGAGCCTCAATGGGGCCCTGATCAATGACGGGGACATTGCATCGGCAGGCCAGGCCGTGGCGATCGGAAGCTACGGAAAATTCTACAACCGCGCCGATGGGGTCGTGACCGGGGGAAGCCTCGCCATCGGCGGTATGCCCGGCAGCTCGGTTTCCAGTGCGACGATTATCAATGCCGGAACGATTAACGGCGATGTATCGCTAGGCAGTTCCACCGGAACTTGGTTCACGAACAACCGCTTCTTCATCGAGGATGGCGGCCTTCTCAATGGCAATCTCTCGCTTGGATATGGGGACACGCTCGTGCTCGGCCTTGGAGAAGGGGCGAGCGGCCAGTTTGCGGGCATAAACGGTTCCGTCACTGGAAACGGGTCGAACCTGCGTTACGTTGTGAAAGCGGATGCGCAGGCGTCGGTAGCTCCCATCACCGGTTTCAATTCGATCGGGTTCGACCTTTACGATGGCGCCACGCTGACCTTGACCGGTGCGAAAGCAATCGATCAGCAACTGACCTTTGCCGGAGCGGGAAGCGCTGTGCTGAACGCCGATTTCAATGTTGGCACCGGACCCGCGATCACGACCAGTTATGTGCTTGATGCCTACAGCACGTCCTACGATCCCAGTGCCGCGTCGATCGTCAGTAACGGCGATATCACTCTCACGCGTGCGGAAACGGCTTCTTACTTCGGCGCAGCGGTACAGATCGGATCGGAAGACAGCTTTACCAACAACGGTGTCATCACGGTCAGTGATCCTTTGGGGCTTTCGCGCGGATCGCTCGCCGCCATCAGTGGCGGCACGATCGTCAACGCCGGTACGATATCCGTTGATGGCGGGACCGGCGTGTCCAATGCGGTCTCGCTGACCAACAGCGGCACGGTGACTGCGACCGGGGCTGCGGTCATGCTGGCGTCCCAAAGCAGCGTCGTGAACAGCGGGACATTGGAGAGCACAGGCGCGGCCGCGATTGGTGCCTCCTATTCCTATGGAACTACGATCGAAAACCTCGCGGGAGGTACGATCGCGGGCAAGGGAACGGCAATTCGGCTTGAGGGCGCGACGGTAATCAATGCTGGCACCATCAAGGGCAATGTCGATCTCGCCTCGGCCTCTTACGGCATCTCCTGGCAGGACAGTGCCTATGTAGCTGCTGGGGGAACGCTGGAAGGAAACCTCCTGTTCGGTCAGGGCAATGACGCGCTGATCGAAACCGGCTCGGGATTCGGCGTAACCGGCACGATCGATGGCGGCGGCGGTTTCGATTACATCGGCCACGAACGGGCGCAGGATGCGACCGTCAAGCTTGGTGCTGCTTTGCCCGATAGTTTCGAGGGCGAGTTCGTCGTGTCGCGCGGCGGCCAAACCACGGTAACGATCGATGCCGAAGCTGACCTGGATGGCGACATCCTCCTTGCGGGTGACGGAAAGTTCGTCAACCATGCGGCGACTTCGGGCCGGATCACGGGGCTTGGCGATACGGGCCTGTCCATCTCCTATCTGGAAGACCTCCAGCTCGTCTCGCTGACCAACACGGCCGACGCAGCCGGTGGGATCGGGCTTGGCGTAGCATCGCTGATCAACTCCGGTGCAGTCGGTTCCGCCGACCTATCTTCGCGAGCGCTCGACCAGCGCGCTACGGGGGAGATTTCCTTTGATAACTCCGGCAACATTCGCTCGAGCGGCTGGGACTACACTGCCTGGGTCTCCGGTGATGACCTGACATCCGCACATATCTCGAACTCCGGGATAATCGATGGCAGCGGGTTTGTCGTTTCCCTCTCGTTCGCAGAGAACGCTTCGGCATCGTCGGGCACTTTCACGAATAGCGGAACGATCACCGGAAAAGTCGGCGCTGTGATCTCCGTAAGCGAGACATCCGACGAAAGCGCGGCTCGCGGTCTCTTCAAGATCGTCAACAGCGGCACGATCGAAGCGACAGCGTCCGGCGGCAGGGCGTTGGAAACCTCGTCTCCAAAGGGAGAGGCCTTCTCGATCACGAACTCGGGAACGATCCGCGCAAATGGTGGCGGCAGCCTATTCGAGAATCTTTACTTCGATCCCGGCTGCACCAATTATTTCAACCCGTTCGAGTGCTATGGGACGGTTTACGAGACGGTGCCGGCCGTGGCGATCGACAGCTACGGTATCGTTTATTCGGGCGAAAACGGAGAAAGCCTGCAAAATCCGGTCTCTACGACGATCACCAATGAAGCCTCCGGTCTGATCGAGGCGAGCGGTGGGCTTTCGACAGCGATTCGTTCACACGGACCACTAACTCTAGTGAACTTGGGGACCATTGTCGGGACCGACGGGTACGTGGTTGATGCCAGTGACCTGAGCTTGAAGTATTTCGGTACGACCGAGTTTGCCGGTGCGGTTCAGACTTTCGGTGATGCGGCGGACAGCATCGTCAATAGCGGCGCTATCATTGGTTCGATCGCTCTAGGCGGAGGCAACGACACCATCGTCAATACCGGCTCGATCATCGGCGACGTCTACTTCGGCGCCGGCGACGATCGCTTCGTTCAGGGAATATCGGCCAAGCTGGGGGGGACGGTATATGGCGGTGAAGGCAACGACACCGCAATCGTCGATCTGACCGGCGGCGGCGTGTTGGACTCTTCCTTCTTTGCGTCGTTCTCCGGCTTCGAAAACTTCGGCGTCACCGGTTCCGGCAGCGTTTCGGTGAACGGTATTCTGCCGGTCCAGACCTTGCTGGTCGACACGGGGGCGACTTTTGAACTCCAGGCAGGCTCGACCTTGCAGACGCTGGGAAAAGTCGCGCTCACCGGCACGGGCGGATCTGAGCGGATTATCAATCGCGGTAGTATTGTCGGCGATGTGATGCTGGGCAGCGGTGACGATGTGTTCGAAGCCTATGCGGGCTCTTCGGTGACCGGTGTCGTCGATGCCGGGGCAGGGGTGGATCGGCTCGCATTCCATCTCGGCGAAACTTCGAACACGCCGACGGCCATCGATCTCGCGACTTATACCGGCTTCGAGCAGCTTGCGATGGAAAGCGGGATTGGTTCGCTGGCTGGCCGGGCGGATTTCGATTCGATCTGGGTGAACGGTGGCCGCCTCATCGGCCTTGCCGGTTCGACGATCAATGCGGCGACCGGCATCACCGTCGCACGCGGCGCCACCTTCGGCAGCGCCGGGACGGTAAACGGCGACATCGTGGTGCACGGCACCCTCTCTCCCGGCGCTTCGCCGGGAACTTTGACCGTGAATGGTAACGTCGCATTGGCTGCTGAATCGACGACGCTGTTCGAGATGACGCCGACGTTGAGTGATGCCCTTGTGATTGGCGGAACGCTGACCATCGCGAACGGCTCGACGCTGCAGATCGTCGGCGAGCGCCCATTGACCCCCGGTGTAACCTATCACCTGATCTCCACCACCGGAGGTATCACCGGCACCTTCTCGACCATCGACAAGGCGCAGACCGTCCTGGGATATATCGTGCAGACTGCCGATAGTCTGGATTTGCTCAGCACTCTCCAGGTTCGTTCCGGTGCGGGGAGGCCTGTTTCGGCTGCCATGGCCTACATCAACGATTTGTTGATTGGCGGCAACGCGAGCGCTCAGATGATTGCTGCCCTGCCGCAGCTCACTGATGCAGATGGCTATGTAGATGCCAGGCTGGCGGGTACGCTTCATCCTGAGGCTTATGCCGCAGCCAGCCAGATCGGGATCGACAACGGCTTGGCGATTTCTTCGGCGCTTCGTTCTGCGCAGCGCATCGGCGCAGATGATCGTTCCAGCTTCTTCATGCTGGGGCAGGGCCTGGGCAGTTGGCAGAATCTGCGAGCCAGTGCTGCTCGCGGTACGGCCAGGGTCAATCAGAGCAGCGGGGGCTTCCTGGGAGGCATCGGCTACCGGGCTGGCGAATTCGCGGTTTCCGCGTTCGCGGGCCGGATTTACACGAATCAGTCCATTGCGACCCTTGGGGCGAAGACAAAGGCCGACGGCACATTTGCCGGTGCTGCGGCGGCCTTTACCCGCGGCGGGTTCGATATCGGCGGCGCAGTTATTTGGGATGGCAGTTCGGCAAAGACCAGTCGCGCTTTGTTCGACGGCACAACGGCAGTTGGCCACTATGATCTGCATAGCCTTACATTCGATGCCCATGGCGGTTACGGCTTCGCTCTCGGCAAGGGGGGATGGCGTCTTGGACCGGAACTGGGCGTGACACACATCCGGGTGAAGCGGGGCCAGACGCAGGAGAGCGGTAATGCCGTCTTCGCGCTCGACGTGGAAAGCCGGAAGCAGGACGCCACGTTCCTGAGCGCTGACGTTCGGCTGGATATGGCGTCTTCCGAACGACTGCGGCCTTGGCTGACCGCTGGCTGGCGTCGCCGTATCAGTGGCGATACGACACTCGCCACCGCAGGTTTCACCGGCGTATCCGGACAGTTTTCCGTGTTCGGTGCTGAACGAGATCGGGATTATGCCCAAGTCGGCGGTGGTTTCGATTGGACCGTGACGCCAGGTATTACCCTGTTCGCCCGTGGAAGCTCCACTTTCGCAGGCGCCAATGGCGTAACCAACGTCAATGGTGGCGTGCGGCTTGGATTCTAAGTTGAGCCAGCTACGGGACGCCTAGTGAGGGCGTCTCGTAGCCTGTGCTATGGTTTGAATATGAATTTTATCACATAATGTTTATTTGTTGGTGTGGCGGAAGTGTTTGGCCGATGTGAGTATCTCGTCGCCAGATTTGGTTTATTGATAGGGTCGCCTAATCGTGCGTCATCGAGCACGCCCTTTCTGTGCTCACCTGATGATCAGTGTCATGGCGCCATCGCTGCCTACCGGCAGCAGGGACGTCTGCTCGGTCGGCATGTTATCAATCCCACCGCGAACCGGCCTCTCGAGATGTGCTTCTCTGGCGCCTTCTCGGGCTATAGCGCACCGCAGCCACTGCCCGGCTTTCGGCGCGGGATTGGACAATTTCGAGTCAAATGCTTGCCGCTGACTACAATTATGCGGAGCGCGTCGGCACCTATTGCATCGTTCTGACCGAGAATGCACAGAATAGGTTTGCCGACCCATTTTAGGCGCAGGACAGGAATTCTATGCACGCATCGTCAATGGAAAATATGGCTCGGTGCATCACGTCCTACATGGATCCCGAGGACATAACTGTCGTCGATCTCGGGGCCATGAACGTAAACGGATCTTATCGCGAATTGATGCCCGATCACGCGAACTATGTGGGGGTCGATCTCGAAGCGGGGAACGGCGTCGATGTGGTGCTGGAGGACGTCTACACCTTGCCCTTCGAGGACGGTTCCGTCGACATCGTGCTGTCCGGTCAGATGCTCGAGCATTGCGCGCATTTCTGGAAGGTCTTCAATGAGATCGCCCGCATCCTGAAGCCCGGTGGAAAGGCCTTCATCATCGCTCCGTCGAGCGGGCCGGTGCACCGCTACCCCGTGGATTGCTATCGTTTCTATCCCGATGCTTATCAGGCCCTGGCGGATTGGTCCGGGCTGCGCCTGATCCAGTCCTGGACCGATGAACGAGGGCCCTGGTACGATCTTATCGGCGTTTTCCAAAAAGGGGGAACCCGTCAGCCTTTGTTGCAGCAGGCGTCACTAAACCCGGTAGCGCAAAACTATCGGCAGGAACCGCATGTCGATCCGGCCGCAGAACGTACGCGCGGAGAGCGGCCTTACCTGGACGTACTCCGCGATCTCCACACGCTCGTGGCACCGGAGATCTATCTCGAAATCGGCGTACGCAAGGGGACCAGCCTGGCATTGTCGAAGGGCAGGGCTATTGCCATCGACCCGGACCCGCATGCGGACTTCAAGGTGGACAGGCCGGAAATCGATTTTCACCGCTGCACCAGCGATGACTTCTTCTTCTTTAACCCTGATGCCATCGAACCCGGATCGATCGACCTTGCCTTTATCGACGGCATGCATCTGGCCGAATACGTCTTGCGCGATTTCATGAATGTCGAGCGATTGATGAGCCCGCGCGGCGTCATAGTGATCGACGACGTCTTGCCGATCCATCAGGTGCAGACCGAGCGTGCGCGTTGCTCGCAAGTCTGGACGGGCGATGTCTGGCGCTTCGTCGAACTGCTTGCCCAAACGCGGCCGGACCTCGGCCTTCACTGGCTCGATACGGAACCGACAGGACTGCTCGTGGTGACCAGGCCGTCTGCCCAGAACCGTGTGCTGTGGCAGGAGTACAACAAGTTCGCACGGCACCTTGGCGACACCATCGATGCACCTTTGCCGCAGGACATCATCGACCGAGGCCATGCCGTCACGCCGACGACGGCGATGCTGGCGGAAATTCTGGGCAGATGAACGGCATCATGGGAGAAGAGGCGCGGGGGGAAAAGGCCCGGATCGATCTCAGCATCATCGTTTGCGCCTATAACATGGGCCGCGAACTGCCTCGCACATTGTATTCCCTATCTCCCTCGTACCAGCGCAATCTCGAGAGCCTCAATTACGAGGTCGTCGTGCTCGATAACGGTTCGACACCGGCGATCGATCAATCCGCCCTGCAGGAGTTCCTGCCGGGCGTGCGGGTGGTGCGGCCCGAGGTCATCAGCATCTCACCCGCAGCTGCAATCAATACTCTAGCTGGCCAATTGCAAGGCAGGGCCATCGGATTGTGGATAGATGGTGCTCGTATCGCAAGCCCCGGACTCGTGCATCTGGCCATGGAAGCCTGGCGGACCGATCCTGCAAAAATCATTGGAACACTCGCTTTTCACCTCGGCCGCGATGTGCAGATGCGCAGCGTGTTCGAAGGCTATACGCCTGCGGTCGAGGACGATTTGCTGGCCTCGGTCGACTGGCGTAAAGACGGCTACTCCCTGTTCGACATTGCGGTTCTGGCCGGATCATCCATAAGTGGCTGGTTCGGCTGCATCAACGAAAGCAACGGCGTGTTCATGGACCGTTCGCTCTGGGATGAACTGGGCGGTCTCGACCCGCGCTTTGCAGCGCCGGGAGGCGGTTTCGTCAATCTCGATTTCTGGGAGCGTGCGGTCCAGGCATCCGGCGGAAGTCCGTGGATGATCCTTGGCGAGGGCACGTTCCACCAGGTGCATGGCGGCGCTGCGACCAACGGCACCGCAAACGATCGGACGCAAATGCAGAACGAATATGCCGCACTCCATGGCCGTCCGTTTAGGTCACCTTTCTACACGGCGCATTATGTGGGCACTCTCGATGCCGCCCGGTTTAAGGCCGGAAATGCCGTGCCGGTCGATCTTCATCGCAACGTGCACGCGGTGCGAGGCCGGCACTTTCGCGTGGATCTGCCGGCGGCGACGCTCGACAGTATCCAGCGAGGCACGCTCCGAACGCGCTACAAGGGTCTTCGGCTTGCCAAGAACCCGTTCGACCTCGCACTCTACACCAGCCTCCTCGATAGTCTGCGTCCGGCGACGATTATCGAGGTGGGGACATCGGAAGGCGGGAGCGCCGTCTGGCTTGCCGACCAGTGTCGCGCACTGGGACTGGATACGACGCAGATTCTGACCATCGATCTTTCTCCGCCAGATCTCGATTTGCCCAATATCACGTGCTTTTCCGGTAACGCCGATGCCCCGGAAGCGACATTTCCCGGCTCCGCTATCGCAACCGCTCCACACCCCTGGCTCGTCATCGAGGACAGTGCCCACACGTTCGAAGCGACGTTGAAGGTTCTCGACTTCTTCGACCCGCAACTGGTTTCCGGGGATATGATTGTCGTCGAGGATGGCGTCGTTGCCGATATCGAGGGACCGCATTATCGCGCGTTCGAGGACGGGCCGAACCGTGCCGTAGCCGAATTCCTGAAGCACACAGGGGACCGCTATAGGATTGACGAAGATCTATGTGATTTTTACGGTCACAACCTGACTTACGCGCCAAACGCCTGGTTGCTTCGCACTTGACGGGGGGGCGCTCATCCATTTATTTCGAGTTTCGTATAGTAATGAATGTTCAGGAAAATGTGTCCGTTTTCGTCTGCGGCGCACAAAAAGGGGGCACGACCAGCCTTTACGCTCACTTTCTCGAACATCCGGACCTGCAAGATCCGGACGAAAAGGAAATCCACTTCTTCGACGACGAAACGATAGATTGGCATGATCCCTGCTACGACCTGCTGCACGCCCGCTTCGATGGTTCGGCAGGCGCACGGTTGCGGTATGATATTACGCCAATCTACCAGTTTTGGCCCGACTCCTTACGTCGGATTGCCGACTACAATCCAGACGCGAAGCTGATATTCCTTTTTCGCGATCCGTACGAACGCGCGCTATCCCACTGGGCCATGGAGTTTGCCCGGCATGCCGAGGACCTGGATTTCCGCCGGGCGATCCGGGAGGGACGGGACAGGTTGTCCAACCTGCCACGGAACGCACCCGCATGGCGGGAATATTCATACCTCGAGCGCGGCTTGTACGGCGAGCAGATAGAAAGGGCGTTGCAGCTTTTTCCTGCGGGCCAAATGCTGTTTCTGCGGTCGGAAGGTTTACGTGACGATTATATGACTACGCTGAAGGCCATTCAGGACTTTCTTGGAATTTCACCATTTCCCGATACAGGCCCAAAACGCGAACACCAGCGTTACGCCACCCCAGGAACGGGCAAGACTGGACCCGACGATCTGGCACTCATTGCCAAGTTCGTAGCATCGGATTTAGATAAATTCTGCCAACTTTCAGGCTTGGACACGTCGGGTTGGCCGACGCGTAATGCGATTAGCCCGGTCCAATCTTCGGCGATCGAAATGGCTCTTTCAGCCTGAAAAACTTGGAAAACGCAGACTGTACGTTTCACTCGATCGGTCCAGCAGGCAATGATGGAGGGGGTCGGAGAAGGTCTCGCTGCCCCAGCGTGTTTGGAACTGGCGTAATTCCTCCATGTACCCCTCTAAGCGTTCCGGGGAGAAGTCATTAGAACGTGACTTGCTTTCGTGGTGCACTAACTTAGCTTGAGCGGCATAATAATTATGCCATCCTTTGACCCGAAGTCGCAGACACAAGTCCGTGTCGTTATAGGCTATCGGAAAACTTTCGGCATCAAGGCCGCCGATTGCGTCGAATTTTGCTTTTTCAACCAGCAGGCATGCTGCGGTGACCGCCGTCGCTTCATGTGAACAGTATGGACGAGCAAAATATCCAGCTTCACCATCTGCGAGCGCACGATGCGCATGTCCTGCTGCACCGCCCAATCCGACCACGACGCCCGCATGCTGTATGCTTGCGTCAGGATATAGCAATCGAGCACCGACCGCCCCCGCGTCTGTTCTCACAGCATAGCGCATCATTTCGGTGAGCCAACTATCGTCAATTATTTCTATGTCATTGTTTAATAGGCACAGGTATTCACCCTTTGCCTGTGCGGCCCCCAGGTTATTTATTTCTGAATAGTTGTACGGGCGTGGCCAAGAAACAACCTTAACTCGACTGTCGTGGGTGATGTCCTGAAAATATTCTAATGTGGATTTTTCAACGCTTCCATTGTCGACTATAATAATTTCGAGGTTATCGTAGTTCGTGCTCTTCAAAACTCCTTCGATACAAGTTGAGAGCAGTTCGACTCGGTCGCGGGTGGGAACGATCACGCTGACCATTGGCAATTTTTGCGGCAGCGGCCATTTCACCTTCGCGGTGCCAAACGGACCGGGTGCGACGGTGCCGCCCTGTCGCTCGACAAACCGCTCCACCATGTTGATCCATTCCGTCGAAGACCTCTGCCAGTGTCCTTCCGGTGTTGTGGACACTACTGCAGGAAGGTGGCGTACCTCGATACGCTGATTGCAAAGCAGTTCGAACAATAACGAATGAAATGTGCTCTGCTCATCTTCCATGCGTGCCAAGCACATCCGTGCCTCTGCAACCGGCAGGGCGCAGGCGTCAGAAATGAAGTCCTGTGCGAGGAATAGCTCCTCATTCCATTCGGGCTTGAGCCAAGGGTTCTTGCGCGTGCCATCTTCAAGCCGTTCGTCCTGATCGCCGAACACCGCCCCTTGGAATTCCGCTTCAAGCATCGCCCTGTCGATAAACCCGAGATATCGCCCAATAGCCCCCTTGGTCATCGTAGTTCCGGGCTCAAGCCGGATAAGCCATGCTCCTTCAGTCCGTTCCAACACCCTGGTGAGCGCTTCCAGCTCGCTCAGATCAGCCTTTTCAAGCAAAGTAACTCGCGGGCATTTACCCAACTCGTCCCTCATGGCTTTCGGCACGCACCCTGTCAGGAAAAGATCCCAGCGCGCGCCTTGTTGCGACATGATCGAGCGAAAAGTTAACAAGGCAGCCGCAGGGTCAGCGCCCGCTGCGATATGAACCGCGACGGTTATCGTCGCTTTCGGTTGTGGCGGATTCGTGCTGTAGAAGAGCTGCTCTTGCTCATGCGCACGGAGCCATTCCTTATAGGCGAACGGAGCCTTGGAAGCAGCAGCCCACAGCCGGTTCGCCGCACGCACCTTGCGCCGCGTGATCCACCACCATGCCACGCCAGCCGCCGCATACGGACGCCAAAAGGCAACTCTCAGAAAAGTATGAAAAATCGGAGGCATCCAGAAACTTTTAGTGTCCATACAACTTGAATGGAGCTTTATGGTTACAGCATCCTCTTAGCGTCTTGCGGGCAGGAAAAACCAGCCCCATTTCCAACAATATGTATTCTTGAAAACCGGATTCCGAATTGCGCCGGAAGGGCCAATTGGAGTTTGGTCGCGCCTGCTAAAACATAGTTACGGATCAGTCCGCCGTTAGCAATTGCGTTGCATATGAATCCGATGGTAAGGGCCGCCAACAAAGGTAATTTCCTTCGCAGTGCACGGACCAGTTTCTCGATGAAGTTTTCCAAATGCTGCGCGCTTGTCCTGCTGTCAGGCGTTGCAGGTTGTGCGTCCCTTCCTACGAGCGGTCCCACCGGCTCACAGATTCTGAAGTCCGCAGAAGCGCCTGAGGCGCGGCTGCCCATTTCGGTGGTCGAAATCGAAGATGTCGCCAGTCTGCCGGTTGATCCAGCTCCTCCTGCGGGCGAACTTCAGGATCTCCCGCCTCCACCGACCGATATGGTGGGCCCGGGGGATGTGCTGGATATCACCATCTACGAAGCAGGCGTCACGTTGTTTGGTGGTAGCGGCAGCGGCAGTTCGGTTGCCGCGGCAGCTGCCGCTGCCGGCTATGATCCTTCAGCCAAGGCCGAGCACTTGCCGGCAAGCCGGGTCGACGACGAAGGGTACATCGTCATCCCGTTTGCCGGGAAGATTCATGTTCTGGGCCGCACCTTGGGGGAAGTTTCCTCGATGGTGAAAAAATCCTTGGCTCGCTACTCGCAGAACCCGCAGGTATTAATTGCCTTTCGCGAAACCGTGACCAATTCGATCATGGTCGGGGGCGATATCGCACGGCCCGGGCGTCTCGTTCTGCAAACCAATCACGAGACACTTTCCGACGCCATCGCACTTGCCGGTGGATACCGTGGTGAGGCTCGAGACCTGACGGTCCGTGTCCTGCGGAACTCTCGCAGTGCAAGCTATCGGGTCAGTGATGTGATGAGCGGCTCTGCACGAGACGTCCAAGTATATCCGGGCGATCGCATCACGATTCTCCCCCAGCCACGGACCTACACTGTCCTAGGCGCTAGCGGCAAAGTCGATCGTCTTCCCTTTACCACGTCCGCAATGACGCTGGTTGAAGCCATGGGCAGCGCGGGTGGGAGCAGCCCATATATGGGCGACCCGAAGGCGATTTTTGTCTTTCGCTACGTCAAGGATGAGGCCGGAGAGGATCGCCCTGTGGTGTATCACCTCAACATGATGAAGGCCGGCTCGTATTTCCTTGCCCAGCGTTTCGAGATGCAAGACCACGATGTCCTGTACTTTGGCAACGCAAGTGCGAACCAGCCTGGCAAGCTGCTACAGCTTATCAGCCAGCTGTTCTCGCCGATCATGACCGTTACCGCCGCCGTGCAGACAGTTCAGAACTCGAGTAACTGAGCCCGTCCGCACTTTCGGAATCATATGGTCAATTTTGAGGTCCCGATCGTATGCAAGTTGAATCTTTCGACATCGCAGGCATAAAACTTCTTGTCCCGCGCCATATCGGCGATGAGCGGGGCTATTTTGCCGAGACATTTCGCGAGGACGTGTTCTTCAAGGAATGCGCCGATGTGAAATTCGTTCAAGATAACGAGTCCCGCAGCGTTCGCGCCGGGACAATTCGCGGGCTCCACTTTCAGAGCGAACCCCACGCGCAGGGTAAGCTGGTTCGCTGCACGGCAGGCGCGCTGTTCGACGTTGCCGTGGACATTCGCGAGGGTTCACCCACGTGCGGCCAATGGGTGGGCGAGATCCTGACGCCAGACAACGGCAAGCAGCTGTGGGTTCCTGTCGGCTTCGCGCATGGTTTCTGCACGCTCGAACCCGATACGGTCATCAGCTACAAGGTTACCGACTACTACAACGCCGGATGCGACAAGGGTCTGCGCTGGGACGATCCGGCAATCGGCATCCGCTGGCCCGAGGTAGCCGACAGCGAGACTTTGTCGCCCAAGGACCGGGTCCAACCCTTGCTTGCCGATCTGCCGGCCTATTTCACCTGGGAGCCGTAATTTCATGCGCGTTATCGTCACCGGCGGTGCCGGCTTCATCGGATCCGCACTCGTGCGCTATCTCGTGCTCGAGAAGGGCTACGATGTCCTCACGATTGATGCGCTGACATATGCCGGCTGCGAAGCCTCGCTGCGGGCGGTGGACGGCAAGCCGAACCATCGCTTCCTGAAGGCCGACATCTGCGACCGGGCGGCGATGGGCGCAGCCATCGGCAGCTTCCGGCCGGACCGGATCATGCATCTGGCAGCAGAGAGCCATGTCGACCGCTCCATCACCGGGGCCGCGGATTTTATCCAGACCAATATCGTGGGCACTTTCACTCTGCTGGAGGCGGCGCGCGGCTATTGGAGCGGGCTGGATGAGGCAGAAAAGTCAGCCTTTCGTTTCCTCCATGTCTCCACGGATGAGGTCTACGGATCGCTCGGCGACGAAGGCCTGTTCGAGGAAAGCACGCCCTACGATCCGAGCTCGCCCTATTCCGCCTCCAAGGCCGCCTCGGACCATCTGGCCAAGGCCTGGGAACGGACTTACGGTTTGCCGGTGGTCGTTTCCAACTGTTCGAACAACTACGGCCCTTACCACTTCCCTGAAAAGCTGATCCCGCTCGTCATTCTCAACGCGCTGGAGGGACGGGCACTGCCAGTCTACGGCAAGGGCGAAAACGTGCGTGATTGGCTGTTCGTGGAAGACCATGCCCGTGCGCTGGACATCATCATCGAGCGCGGCCGCGTGGGTGAGACCTACAATGTCGGCGGTCGCAACGAACGTCGCAACATCGATGTCGTGCGTCGTATTTGTTCGGTGCTCGACACGCTTGTCCCCGGCGATGCACCTCGCGAGCAGCTAATCGAGTACGTGACCGATCGCCCCGGGCACGATGCGCGCTATGCGATCGACGCCACCAAACTCGAAACCGAACTGGGCTGGCGCGCGCAGGAGACGTTCGAAACCGGCATCGAAAAGACCGTTCGCTGGTATCTGGAAAACGAATGGTGGTGGGTGCCGCTGCGCACCCGCTATGACGGTGAACGCCTCGGTCTCGCCACACTAGCCGAGCCCGAGCCGCAGGTATGAGGATCGCGGTAACCGGTAGGAGCGGGCAGGTCGTCAGTTGCCTGCATGAGCGAGGCAAGGCCGCCGGGCATGAGGTCATTGCTCTTGGTCGCCCCGAGCTTGACCTAGCGGATCCGGCGTCGGTGCATCGCGCGATCGTAGCTGCCCGCCCCGATGTCGTGGTCTCCGCCGCCGCCTACACCGCGGTGGACAAGGCTGAAAGCGAGGCCGGCATGGCCCATGCCATCAATGCCGCGGGGGCCGGTGCGGTCGCCGATGCCGCGCGTGAACTACAGGTTCCGTTGATCCATCTGTCGACTGACTATGTTTTCGATGGCAGGCTCGATCGTCCTTATGTCGAGGACGACCCCACTGGCCCCACCGGCATCTACGGTGCGTCGAAACTCGCCGGAGAGGAAGCTGTCCTTCGGTCATATCCTGACAATTCGGCCGTCCTCAGGGTCGCCTGGGTCTATTCCCCCTACGGCGGGAACTTCGTAAAGACGATGCTGCGTCTCGCGGCCGACCGGGACGAAATATCGGTCGTAGCCGACCAGATCGGCAATCCGACCAGCGCCCTCGATATCGCTGATGGCGTGTTGAAGGTTGCGACCAACCTTGTGGCCAGCAGCGACAGCGCCTTGCGCGGGATTTTCCACATGACCGCCACCGGCGAGGCCAGTTGGGCCGGTTTTGCCGAAGCGATCTTCGCTGCCTCGGCCGAGCGGGGAGGCCCTTCCGCTAGCGTCAAGCACATCGTCACCGCAGACTACCCAACGCCCGCTAAACGCCCGGCGAACTCACGCTTGGCATGTGCAAAGATCCTGGAGGCCCACGATGTCAGGTTACCGCAATGGCAGGAGTCTCTGCAAACAGTCGTCGAACATCTGTCGGCTCGCGCAGCCTGAACAGATCACCAACTAAGGAACGTGCGGACGTGAAGGGTATCATTCTTGCCGGAGGTAGCGGCACACGGCTCTATCCGATGACGCTGGCTACATCCAAGCAGCTGATGTCGGTCTATGACAAGCCGATGATCTATTATCCGCTCAGCACGCTGATGCTGGCCGGTATCCGCGAAGTGCTGATCATCTCCACGCCGCGTGATCTTCCCGCATTCCGCTCGCTGCTGGGTGACGGATCGCAGTGGGGCATGAGCTTCGAATACGCCGAGCAACCCAGCCCGGATGGACTCGCACAGGCCTATATCATCGGCGCAGACTTCGTTGCCGGCCAGCCGTCCGCCCTCGTTCTTGGCGACAATATTTTCCATGGCCACGGCCTGCCTCAGCTGCTGGAAAGTGCGAAGAACCGCGATGTCGGCGCCAGCGTCTTTGCCTACCACGTCCAAGATCCCGAACGTTACGGCGTCGTCGCCTTCGACCCTGACATGAAGGCGCTTTCCATTGAGGAAAAGCCATCCGTACCCCAGTCCAACTGGGCGGTCACAGGCCTCTACTTCTACGACGGAAAAGTGGTCGATATTGCAGCCGACCTCAAACCGTCGCCCCGGGGTGAACTCGAGATCACTGATATCAACCGTGCTTACCTCGAGCGGGGCGAACTGTCCGTCGAGATCATGGGCCGCGGCTATGCATGGCTCGACACGGGCACTCCCGATAGTCTGCTGGATGCTGCGGTCTTCGTCCGTGTTCTGGAGAAGCGCCAGGGCTTCAAGATCGCCAGCCCCGAAGAAATTGCCTTCCGTCAGCGCTTTATCGATGAAGCTACGATGGAACGGGCAATCGAGAAGCTCGGCAAGTCAGACTACGGCCGATACCTTAAGGCGGTAATGGCCGAGGCTTGAGCAAGGTCAAGCCTGAAAAATGCGGAGAGACGGTGACGTGCCCCCCGTATTTTCCTCCAAGCGTGATTAAGAGGAGGTCATCATTGTCGGCTGCCGTAAGCATACACCGCTACCACTGGATGACTTCTTCTATACCTTGCAGGCAACGATCCTCCACCTGATGTGTTGATCCCTGCATTGCCGCCTGCAGCGGCTCGTCATCAGCGGCCTGCGCGAGGTGACTGGCAACAAAGAGCCCAAAAGCGAATTCAACCTGTCCGATCGGCTACTCCCACAGGGGCCAGGCATCACGATGCCATGCGTATCTGAACCGGCTCAATAAGTCGAAGCGTATAAAAAATTCCGTCACGCCTCTGGAAGGGCTAGACACCCCCCCTCTCCTTTGGGCAGGGCTGCAATTAGGTAGCCACATATCTGTCACATACGGGGGTATTGTTTCATTGATTAGCCAGCAGGCTGCGCGAATAGCTGGTACTTTGTGTCCAGCTCAAGGACCACTGCGGTGGCCGTTGCATTGGCAGCGCCCTTGCGGACAGTGTCCCCCAAGCCAGACGGCAGCTTGGCATCACGCCGTTTATGAATCCTGAACGTCGATCCGGCCTAGCCATAATCGTCAAATATTGATGGATGATGCCGCTCCACGCCCTGCCGACCGGGGATCTCATAACTACGTGGCCTTAATGTTGGAAAATACACGGATATAAACGTGAAATTTCTCGAACATTTAGATGAATTACACCCATAACAATTAACGATTTTCAAATTTATTATACGCGGCGGACCGATGACTTTTATAAATCACCCAAATGCGACGTCATACTCTTACCACTTCAATAAGATTTCCGAATCCATTTCGATGGATGGGGGGATAAAAGAAAAATGTAAAAGTATGGATTATATTTTTATCTTATTTACAAATAGATCGGGTTCAAATCTACTTTCTGCTTGCATTTCGTCTTCGAGACAATTCAATACGCCTTCTGAATTCTTAAATCATGATGAGGTGGAAAAATCTTTAGAGATCGACAGTTCTCTAAAAACGGTAGGAGATTACTTCTCAGCCATCGCATTGAATGACAATGTTGATGGGACGTTCTGCGCCAAGCTATCGTGCGATCACCTCTTCATACTTTGCGCCACCGGCATCATGGCGCAAATTATTGATAAATCCACTTTCGTTTTGATCGAAAGATCTGACAAAGTCGATCAGGCAATATCCCTTAATCTTGCTGTAAAAAATAATATATGGTCTTCTTATCTAGAGAAAGAAGGTAGTAATTCCGAAGAGTGTGATATAAAAGAACAAGAAATTGTAGATATTTGCTATTCCATTATTGATCAAAACAATATTTTTGAATTTTTTATGGTTGATAGTATGGCGTCGTCAGTAAAGTTACTGTACGAAGACATTGTTGCCAATCCAAAATCTTGCTTAGATAGAATTGCAGAAAAGCTTGGAAAACCAATACCCTACATGGCGAGCAATGTTATAATAAAAAAGCAGGCTGATACCGGTAAAACGGCAAATAAAACTAAACTTCTTTCGGAAGTAAGGAGCAGGCTTATTAGCGCATAAATTGCCGCTCCGAAGACCTGCCTGTTTCTGGCATGATGGCCAGGTGAGGCTCTCGAGCGGAATATAAGCTTCGGTTTCGGGGGCTGATTTTCTTGGCGAGAACCGTCTACATAGTTCGTCTATGGCGGCACGCGGATGCAATTCGCCCCTCGAATCAGGTCTAGGCGCTGGAAGTTGTAGGCGAGGTTGGTCATGCTGATCTTGATGCGGGCACGAGCAATACTGATGGTACGCAACACGATGCTCATGCGATCTGGGCAGCCCTATTCACCGGTGACCCCACGCTGTGGCGTCATCGCGGGGCAGAGTCATCATCGCTGGGGCGGCCTAGCTTCTGGTCCTGTGCCCGTCTCCGGAAGAACGTAAGACCGTCGTCTAAGAGCCCGATTCAAAAGTTCCTCAGGCGTAGCAATACCTTGCGGTTCTGCGGATGAGCATG
>NZ_BLJH01000032.1:0-45358 GCF_009811895.1 Novosphingobium sp. TCA1
ACGATGCCTGAAGCCGCGCCTTATGTAGGTTTTCTGTTCCGTTGCTACTCAACCCCCGACAAGCGCGAGCTGAGGGACATTCTCGCCAGCTTGGGCGAAGCGATTGAGGCGAAAGAACGTGAGTCATCCGCAAGTGAAGATAACCGGCGGAGATATTTATATTGAATGGCCCTAGTCGGGCCATGCGCGATATTGGCATATATCCCGATCGTTTGCCCGCCTCCGTGAAATGTGTATAAATCCCAATGTCGGGATACCGTTGACGAAAGAAGTTCGATGCAGATGGACGTCGAAGCACGCGCACGTCAGATCGTAGCGGATATGGGCGGCCACTGGCGCGGCTCCTATGGCATGGTTTGCTGCCCAGCCCACAACGACCGCAATCCGTCGCTCCAAGTCACCCCCGGCAAGAAGGCTGTCCTGTTCAAATGTTGGGCCGGTTGCAGTCAGGAAGCCGTCTGGTCCGCGCTCAACAGCCGCAAAATCAATCGCCACACCAGCGGCGAAACGGTCGATCGCGCGCCCGAACCCTCGCGCCGGAAGCTCGCCCTGCAACTATGGGATTCCGCCGTGCCGATCGCAGGCACCGCGGCTGAACGCTATCTGCGTTCGCGCGCGATCGACCCGACCGGCCTCAAGGTGCGCTTCGCTCCGCGCTGCATCGTTGGTCCGCCCGACGCCCGCGAAGAGCATCCTGCCCTCCTTGTGCCGTTCGAGGCCGACGAAGGCATAATCGCCGTGCAGCGGATCTTGCTCGATCCAGCAACGGGCGAGAAACGCTACCATGCGGCGCTGCGCGAGGCGAAATTGACGCTCGGCCTGGTCCGACACGCCGCCATGCGGATCGGCGGCCAGCCAACCGGCGATGTTCTGCGCCTCGCGGAAGGCTTCGAGGAAGCCGTTTCCGTCACCCAGCTTAGTGACGGGAAATTCAAGGTGTGGGGCGCTGGCGGCATTCGCCGCTATGGCCTGATCGCGATCCCCGAACGCATCCGCAAAATCGTCATCTACTCGCAACACGGCCAGGAAGCCGCACAGGCCATAGAGGACGCGCGCGACCACCTCACTGCAAACGACCGCGAACTGAAAATCATCCTGCCGCCAGCCCCGGCGCCGATGGACTGGAACGACATTCTTCAGGAGAGAGCCAGGTGCTGATCCGAGGTTTCAAAAAATGGCCGCGAAATCAGCAAATCGCGTTGCCCATTCTCTCTGTTTTCGCTTTCGGCGCGCTGTTCAATCAGATGCAGGCGAGGAATAGCGAGCCGGTTTCGATCCACGTCGAGAACCCGCGCATTATCGACGGCGATACGCTCGAAACGCTCGACAAAAAGCGGGTGCGATTGTCGGGAATTGATGCGCCGGATGAGGACGGCAAGGGTAATGTGCCCAAGATCGCAGCGCAGCTCTATTTGGAAGAGCTGGTGAAGCAAAATGGCGGCATGGACTGCACGAGCGATTTTCAGGACGAAAAGCTGACGATCGAGCCGATATGCAACACGCGGCGGACAAGCTGGGGCCGGTCTAACCTGTCGTGCCGGTTTCGGTCGAATGGGGCATCTGTTTCGGCAACGATGGTGCGCCATGGATATGCCGTTGATTACAGGCAACATTCAGGGCTGGCGTATGCTCGTTTCATGAAAGACGCGGCCGATGAGCGACGAGGCCTTTGGGGTGTCGATTACGAGGCAATGAGGAATCTGGCGATCGAGAGGGGCCAGCTGCCGAACAAGTGCAAATGACCGGAGCCGGGAACCTGCCCTACTCCACCACACGGCTGCGCCGCGCGGCTCCACGGAGCCAGCAAAGCCGTCTCCGCCCATTCGGGTGACGGTCAGGGCTAGAAGGGAAGTTCAGCATGAATGACGCGACGCGAACGACGACGCAGGCCGCGCCCAGGCACAGCGTTTCGCCGCGCGTCGAGGCTTTCGCGGCATGGCTGATCGCCGCGCTCATTCTCGCAGGCGGCGGGATCGTCGCACGCCTGATCCTCGATTATCCGCAATTCCTGCCGAACAGCTATTTCGGCTTCCTGATTTACCGCGCTGGACCCACAATTGCCCTGCTATGGGCCTGTGTCGGCGCTGCGATCACGATCAATGCCGCGACGATACGCCTCATGCTCATGTCCGCCTTGTGTGCTTCTATCGTTGCGGTTCTCGCGCTCGCCATTCTCTAGCCGCTAAAAATGAGCGGCCCAGGGCCGCGCCTTGCCGGTGGTGGCAGCTGCCACCGGGGGGAACGCCAAGGGCACCCGCCCTTTCGTTCCCGAAGCATAATCGACAGGACCGGGTTGCCCGACAAGTTCGGCCAGTTCCGGCGCGCTCGCGCGCGCCGGGGCCTCCCTAGTCGTGCCGCCCGCACCACTCCCATCGATTTTGCTTCCCCCTCCCCATCCCGCGCTTCGCCAGCGGGTCAGAGCCGCAGGCCGCAGGCAGCGGCTTCGCCTAAAGGAGTGAGAAATGACCATCCAGACCATCCAACTGAACAAGCTGGCGCTTTCCGACCTCAACGTGCGGAAGGTGAAGCCCAAGGAAATCGAAGCCCTCGCGGCCGACATTCAGGCGCGGGGCGTGCTGCAAAACCTGATCGGCTATGACGAAGACGGCAAAATCAGGATTTGCGCCGGAGGGCGGCGCTACCGGGCCTTGAAGCTGTTGCAGAAGGCAAAGGCCATCCCCGGCACTTTCGAGGTTCCCGTTGAAATCCGCAGCAAGGACGAGGCGCTGGAAATCTCGCTTGCCGAGAACGCGCAGCGCGAGGACATGCACCCCGCCGATGCCATCGCAGCCTATCGGGCGATCATCGACAGCGGCAAGGACGTTGACGATGTTGCAGCATCGTTCGGCGTCTCCCCCGCCTATGTCCGCCGCGTGTTGAAGCTGGCGGCGCTGCACCCGACCATTCTCAAAGCCTTCCAGAAAGACGAAATCGGCATGGGCGCGGCGCAGGCTTTCGCGCTGACCGACGATCAGGACCGCCAGCTTGAGGTTTTCAAGCGCACCGGCGACAACGCCCATCAAATCCGGGCCATGCTCACCCAGGAGAAGGTTGCCGATACCGACAAGCATTTCCGCATTGTGGGCGAGGAAGCCTATTGCGCCGCAGGCGGCACCTTCACCACCGATCTTTTCGGAGAACGTCGCTATTGTGATGATGCGGGCCTTGTCATGGACCTTGTGCAAGATCGGCTCGACGCCATCGCCAAGGCGGCGCGCGAAGATGGCT
The DNA here is from genome assembly GCF_009811895.1 of Novosphingobium sp. TCA1. NCBI lineage: Bacteria > Pseudomonadati > Pseudomonadota > Alphaproteobacteria > Sphingomonadales > Sphingomonadaceae > Novosphingobium > Novosphingobium sp. TCA1. Next base: position 3,229 of record NZ_BLJH01000032.1, read on the forward strand.
GGCGCGATGCAGAAGGGCAGCTCTACCGGCCCGATTCCTACTGGATGCGCGGCCATCTGGAACCCGCAGGCGAGCGCGACCCGACCGAGGAAGAAACCGCGCAGCTGGTCGAGATCGAGGCGGCAATCGCCAAGCGGGAAAGCGAGGTGGACGAGGACGAGCACGACTATGACGACGAGTTGCGCGCCCTGACCCGCAAGCAGGACGCCATCGTATCGGCTTGCCGCGTTTTCACTGCCGAGCAGAAGGCCGAGCACTCCCTTATCGTCTTTATCGGCCATGACGGTATCGAACAGGTCGCGTTCACCCGCAGCGCCAAGGGGACCGCCGCCGATGGCCCCAAGCCTCCCCGGCCCGACTACTCGCAGAAAGTCATGGATCAGCTGGGCGGCATCCGCACGATGGCGGTTCGAGAAGCCCTTGCCAGCGACCCGGAACTGGCGCTGGACGTGCTCTTGACGGGCCTCTTGGGACAGGTTCGCGGCAACGCCTATTCGTGGCAACAAGCCGCCGAAATCACCGCCGAGAAGAACCGCTTCCATGTTGACGATGCGGTCATGGGCCATTCCACGATTGCCGACATTGACGAGATCGCGAGGGCCGATCTTGACCGCTTGGCCGAAGCACCCACGCTGGACGACATGCGCCAGATGGACAGCGAAGCGAAATTGCGGCTGCTGGCCTACTGCGTGGCCTCGCAGATCACGAGCCTTTCGTTCCACAGCGACCGCGACCGCCAGCTGGCGCAGATCGTCGGGGTCGCGCAGATCGACATGGCCGACAAGTGGGAACCTAATCAGGTATTCTATGACCAGCTTAGCAAGGCCACGCTCTTGAAGCTGCTGGCCGAAGGTTGCGGCAACGACGCTGTAGAGAATTGCCAGACCATGAAGCGCTCTGACCTTGCTGTGACGGTCAACGAGCGTCTTGCGGGGCGGCGCATTCTGCCCCCCGCCCTTCGACCCTCTGCCTTGCCCGATGCCGCCGATAGCGAAAGCCAAGCGGCATGACGGCACGGGGAGCGCGCTTCACTCCCGCGCTCCCCGCAAACTTCGGGGCGGTGGCAGCTGCCACCGCCCCGCCTTTGCGATCAGCGAATGCGCCTGTTGAGGAAGAAAATTCCGATGGGTGCGACGAACAGCGCAAAGCACCACAGCATCATGTTGATGAACAGCTTGAGCACGATCAGGATCAGCGCTGGCATGACGAATATCGTGTTGCCGCGCATCGTATCCATTGCCGTGTCCCAAACCATCTTGGCAAATGGGAATAGCGCCGTGCAGATCAGAAAATAGATAATCAGGAACGGGGTTTTCGGGCCTAGCGCCATCATGAAGGCGAAGAACAGAGCGCCAAAAATATAGGCCCGGATGAGGTAGCGTGGCTCTACAGCCCCAAATATTCTGCGAACGAACTCCATTTCTGATTCACCTGCTGTTTCATCTGGCAACTGGTTTAGATTCCACACAAAATCATGCAACCCGCCGCCATAATGAGCGGCCAGGGCCGCGCGCTTAGTAGTCTGTCAGCTGCCACATAGGATCGAGCGGCCCAGGGCCGCGCCTTGCCGGTGGTGGCAGCTGCCACCGGGGGGAACGCCAAGGGCACCCGCCCTTTCGTTCCCGAAGCATAATCGACAGGACCGGGTTGCCCGACAAGTTCGGCCAGTTCCGGCGCGCTCGCGCGCGCCGGGGCCTCCCTAGTCGTGCCGCCCGCACCACTCCCATCGATTTTGCTTCCCCCTCCCCATCCCGCGCTTCGCCAGCGGGTCAGAGCCGCAGGCCGCAGGCAGCGGCTTCGCCTAAAGGAGTGAGGAAAATGGCCAAGGAAACGAACCGGATCGACATTTATCAGGCCGTCACCGACGACATTCTTGCGATGTTGGAAGCGGGGACAAAGCCTTGGGTGAAGCCGTGGAGCGGTGGGCCGACCATTCCGCTCCGGCACAATGGGGTTGCCTATCGTGGGATCAATGTCCTCAGCCTTTGGGCCAGTGCCATGCGTCAGGGCTTCGCCTCGCCCTATTGGCTGACCTTCAAACAGGCATTGGAGCTTGGCGGCAATGTCAGGAAGGGCAGCAAGGGGACCACCGTTGTCTATGCCAACAAGCTTGTCGTTAAAGACTCCGAAACGGACGACGAGCGCGCCATTCCGTTCCTGAAACGATACACGGTTTTCAATGCCGATCAGGTCGAGGGACTGGACGGCAAATATCCCGCGCCCGCCCCGATCATCACCAATCCCGAAACCCGCGATGTTGAACTTGAAGTGATGTTCTCTCGCATCGACGCAACCGTTCGCATTGGCGGATCGCAAGCCTATTATCACACCCGCGACGACTATATCCAAATGCCCGCTTTTGAAGCGTTCCATTCCGCCGACGACTACTATGCCACGCTTGCGCACGAGGCCGTGCATCATGCAGGGCATGAAAGCCGCCTCAACCGGAAAACCTTGATTTCAACGAGCCGCGCCGACTACGCGAGGGACGAACTCGTGGCCGAGCTGGGCGCATCCTTCATCGGTGCGATTGTCGGTTTCAAGGTCGAGGAACGCGAAGATCATGCCGCGTATATCGAGCACTGGTTGACCGCGCTCCGCAATGACAAGCGCGCCATTTTTGAGGCCGCCCGTGAGGCACAGAACGCCGCCGACTACCTGTTGGCGATGATGACCGACCAAGCGGATTGAATGCCCCGCCCTGCAAAATGCACGAGACGCCGCGCAAGCGCGGCGTCCCGCTTTGGGAAGGTGAAATTCGGGGGCTACTCAATGTGGTTTATATACAAATCCCGACATGTTAACTATGGGCGGGAGCAGGTCGTTTTTAGGTGCAAAATGGAAAATATCATCGACACCTACAGGAATCGCATCAACGCGATGGGGTATGAGCCTCGTCGGCAGGAAGACATTCCTGCCGTTATGGCAGCTTATTGCGAGGCAATCGCAAATTGCAAGATTGAAGGACTTGAATTGGTTTCGGATGACCACTCTTTTTGTTTGCTGTTGGTCGAAACCCAAATTCCCGTCGATGTGGCGATTGGTCTGGCGCAGGACTACAACCGTGATGTTCTGTCCCGCCAGAAACTCGCTGCATGACAGGTGAGCGACCCTTACACCTGGCGTAACAGCGACGTTCTTCGGAACAAGCTGGGAATCCGCGACGATAATATCCTCAAGGAGCGAGAAGCTTTCTTCTCGGTTGTCCGACATGGCGAGCTTGTCGTGCAGCGCGCCGCGCCGGCGACGAACGCGCGCGAGTATCGCGAGCTGCACAATCATCTGTTTCAGGACGTATATGATTGGGCGGGGCGCTTTCGAACTGTGGACATAAGCAAACCCGGCAGCACTTTTGCCCGAGCGCACTTCATTGCCCGCAGCATGGAGCACGAATTTAAGCAGCTGCCCGACCTCCAAACCCTCAAGTCGATGGATCGTGATCGCTTTGCCGATACCATGGGGCGGCATATTTCCGAATTAAATGCCGTTCATCCGTTCCGTGAGGGCAATGGCCGCACCATGCGGCTGCACTTGCAGCTACATTCCCTTGCGGCCGAAAAATTCGTCTCAATCCAGGCAATGGGGCCGAAGGACTGGATGGAGGCGAGCCGCGACAGCTTCCATACCGGAAATCACGCCTCCCTCGCCAAAGTCATCCGTGATGCAATGCCGCTCGAACAGAACCGCGTCGAGCCAGCGCGTGGGGCAGCGGGCATCGCGTTTCCGCCCTCGATGGAATCCCTCATGCCAGTTGGCGAACGACGCGCAATGAGTATCGAGCAGGCCAAGGATCAAATCAGCCGTTACCTGCCTACTGCGCAAACCGTTGCGTCGCGGCAGCATGAGCAGCTTAACCGGATCGCGGAAACGTCCGCTGACATGCGCCAGCTGGCCGCGCGTTCAGCGCAGGAGCTTGCCTTTTTCCGTGACCCCAAAGGGCCGATGCACCACCTTCAGCTGATTGAGCAGCGCCGCTATCATCAGATCGAAGTCAATTGGTCCGAGGGCATGGACCCGCTGCAAAGAGTCCGCGCCATCAGCGCGGGCGCCGCAGATTTCCTTTCGAAGATGACCGACCGCGACATTCAGGCCGCCGATCGCGCGCTACGTCTGCAAGTCATGCCTCCCGGCGTCAGTCAGGTTGATCTACGCCTTGCTGCGCAATTCGAGAAAAACTCGCCCGAGCAGAACCGGGCCGATGCCAGGTTCGCGCAATTCCAGCTCGCCATTGATAAGCGCGTCGCCACAGCCACCGAGCGCGGCGCATCGAAGGAACAGCTGGCGCAGATCGTCGAAAGCGCAAAGGCCCATGTCGCCGCAACATTGCGCGAAGGCAAATCACCGACGCCGACCGCCGAGAAATCAAAGGACCGCGAGCGCTGAAAATGAGCGGCCAGGGCCGCGCGCTTAATAGTCTGTCAGCTGCCACATAGGATCGAGCGGCCCAGGGCCGCGCCTTGCCGGTGGTGGCAGCTGCCACCGGGGGGAACGCCAAGGGCACCCGCCCTTTCGTTCCCGAAGCATAATCGACAGGACCGGGTTGCCCGACAAGTTCGGCCAGTTCCGGCGCGCTCGCGCGCGCCGGGGCCTCCCTAGTCGTGCCGCCCGCACCACTCCCATCGATTTTGCTTCCCCCTCCCCATCCCGCGCTTCGCCAGCGGGTCAGAGCCGCAGGCCGCAGGCAGCGGCTTCGCCTAAAGGAGTGAGGAAAATGGAAGCGACAACTGACCAGATCGCCACCGTTGCGGCGCTGAACGACATTGCGCGGCGAACGATGGGCGTGACTTGTCGCACCGTGATTACGCAAGGCATCGCGGCGCTGGACGAGAATACGCAGACCGACATTCTCAAGATGATCGAGGGCTTTGAGGATTTCACACCCGACAACGACCCGCACGGCGAGCATGACGCCGGTTTCCTTTATCGCGACGTGATCGGCCAATGGCATACCCGCTGGACCGACGACAGCGCGCGCCCTGCCCTCTCGGTCATGTGGAAGTTCGACTATTACGACCGCGATCTTGAATTTGGCAGCGCCGAACCGTGGAACCCCGATGCCACAACCCGCGTGCTCACCATTCTCCTGACCAGCGAATATTGAGGGAGGCCACCATGACCAAATCGGCCCCGGTTATCGAGCTTAGCTGGCGTGATGAGAATTACGGTTCCGTCTGCGCCGTCGCCGCCTTCCGCAACTATGCGGGCACATTGGATTGGAGCGACCGCACCCACCAGCGGTTTCGCGGATGCCTGAAACGCGCAGGCTTCGCCTTCCACGATGGCCGGTGCAGCTACATCGCCATCAGCGGCACCCGCGAGGATCGGCAGCGCGCCCTTTGTGACGAGCTGGCCCGCGCAGGCTTTCAGATCGACAGCGGCGACGTGAGGGCAGAAGCATGAACCGCGAACGCCGTAAGCAGATCGTCGCCGCCCGCGCGCTGATCGACAAGGGCAAGGCCCTGTTGGACGAGGCGCGCGACATGCTCGAAACCATCAAGGATGACGAGCAGGCCGCCCGCGAGAATCTGCCCCCCAGCCTTGAGGACAGCGAACGCGCGCAGGCGATGGAAGCCGCAATTTCCGAACTGGAAAGCGCGATTTCATCCCTTGAAGACTTCGACGCCGACGAGATCGGCACGCAACTCGACACCGCCAGCGAATAGGAAGGATTGACCATGCAACCCATGCGCCACCTAGATCGAGACACGCGCCGCGCCCGCCTTCTGGCGGCGCGCACGCGCCCCGTCGGCGGCATCAACCGGCGCGGCATCTTCACCGGCCATTGGGACGGTGGCGATGTTGTGCGCCAGTTTCGCGGCGACAACGGATCATGGATTGGCCTTGCCGCCTACAAGGCGAAGGATGAGCCGGAGCCGCAGCCATGAAGATCAGCAACACGGCGAGCGCCGTTCGCGTCACCCTTTCCCCCACAGAGATCAGCGATTTGCAATTTGTGATCGAGGCGGCCGAGCGCGCGGGGCATTACATGCCCGCGCGCGTCCCGAACATCATGGCGGCGCTGACGCGCGGCGCCGACGATGTTCGGATGAAACAGGCCATGAAGCGGGCGGAAAAAGATCGCGTGACGCGGATCGAGCAGGACCGGCGCGGGCGCGAACGCCAATTCATGCTAGGCGACCGATACAGCGTCATGGCGAGCCGCGCGGACTACGCCGATGCGTCTTCTGATCCGGACGCGCGCCAATGGGTTGACCTGGTGTTTCATGAAATCATGCAGAGGCCGCTTCCCGATCAATACGAACTCCGGCGCGACGTGTGGCGTGTCCACGTTGTCCAACTGGACGGCGGCACGCTCGGCGCTGTTGTAGGTGGCGATTGCACTCAAACCGCCGACCCCGCCGAAATTACTTCCGTAGCGGAGCAGCTGATCGCCCGCTTCGAGGGCAGAGCTTGACGCGCGTGGAGCGGTGGCAGCTGCCACCGCTCCAGAGAGATCTAGAATCTGGCGATGAGAGGCAGCAGCGCCGCCGCTTGGCTTCCCAGGACCGGCACCCAATAATTCGCGGCGCGGTAATCAGGGCCGTGATCGACCGCCATCACCCCAAAGACATATCCGATCATCGGCAGCGTCCACAGCAGACGCCCGCCCAGGTCCACGCCCATCAGCACCAGTGCGACGCCAAGCACGGCCCAAAGCGGAATCAGTCGTTCCATGATTTCGCGATGACGGACTATTCGCCATGCGCTTTCCCGGTCATCGGCGCTAACCTGCGATACGAGGCCCATAGCTTCCCCTTTTCATCAACGGTCGCTGGCGATGATCCCACGGCTTTATGAAAATATGAAGAGCGTTTCGCGCGCGTTCCCGCCAATCCGTTGTATAGCCTTCATCGAGCGAGGGCGAGGGACTGTGACAGCGGCCCTTCGCAAATCCTCTCGCTCAAAGGAGGTGATGTGATTTGACAGCATATGAAGCAGCTCAATTGACGATCGCAGCCATCGCGCTCGTGATCGCAATTGTGAAGCTGGGGAAGTCCGATAAGGGCTGATCCAGCGGGGCGGGTGGTCTGACAGGGCCGCCCGCCCTAAATGTTTGAACCCGCCGTGTGACAGCACGGCGGGTTCAGGTAGGTGCGTGAAATGAATCAGCACACGAAGCATTGCCTATATAGCCCTTTTCCCTTGCCAATCCAATAACCGGCGCGCGCGCGGCGCGTTCCCCTCCTGTTCCGTTTGGCGCATAAGCGCCCAATGGCCGCGAACTACAACCGCCCCAAGCCCATTGATCCTATCTGGTATCGGCAAGGCTGCTATCTGCGAATCCAGTGCGCTTGCGGTCGCCGCGTCGTCGCCCCGCTGGGCGACTTCGCCCGCTCGCGCCGCATCTCTTTCGATACTTGCATTTACGAGCTGATCGCGCGGCTTCGGTGTAGCCAGTGCCGCCGCAAACCTTATGCGGACGTGTCGCGCAACCGCTCGGGCAACTAAAATGACGGAGGATCCGATTGTTTGGATGCTTCCGGCGCTATCCGTTGGGCATGTCGCCGGCGACATGCCGCAGCGCCCGCTAGGTCGCCGCTACGCTATGACCTAGCGGGCGCTTTTCCCTAGATTGAGGCGGCAATGCCGCCGCGTCCGCTGTCCGACTTTGGGGCCTGTTCCTGCCCCCTGCCGCAAGGGCTGGACCGTCTCGGCCGCTATGCGGCCTCGCTTGGCGATCAGGCGGGTTTCCCCGCCCTTCCTTCGCTACGCTCCGTGCAGGACGGGTGATCCCCCTCCCCCCTGATCGGCCCTGATTTGCGGCATTCCCCGGCCCTGCTCGCCGCTGGGCAGAAGTCGATGACCCGTCATCGCCTTCGGCTCCATTCTAGGCAGGGAAAACAGCACATGACCGACATTCCGCTGGCAACGATTCTTCGGATCAACGCCGCCCGCACCATCCCGCTCGCTCGCTATGAGGAAGAGGGCAATTTCGACCGCTTCGGCTACATCAAAGACCTTGCCGAAAATCATGGCGCTGACCTTCCCGCCGTCATCGAGGTTGCCGACCTACTAGGGCCGGATGAAGATTTTGACGGCCTTGTGACCACCATCGAGGACGCCGCCGAGGGCTTCGGCTTTGGTGCTCTTATTGTCGGGGGGGCGTGAGCATGGGCCAGGAGCTTATGACGCCCGCGCAGATTGCGGATATTTGCGACGGCCGAGACAAGGCCATAGCCCTTTGGCTGAGCCTCTATGACAACTACCATGCAACCCGCGACGAGGCGGCGCGCCTGACCCTTGGCGGCGCACTGTCGCTGTCATGTGGCCGCGACTGGACCGAGGACACGTTGACCCGCGCTTTTATCCAGTCGCAGCCTATCGACCAGCGCGACAAGGAGACGGGAGCGCGCAAGACCATCGACGCACGCTACAATTTCGAGCGCGTCTTGACGCACACGATGGACCGCCGGTGCTGGGCGGCCCTCATGGAGCAGCTGGGTTTTGACCAGCTGCTAGACCAGCAGGCCCGGAAGGAGTTTCATGACGGCTTGCGCGATGATCCCGTGCCGTTCACGCCCGACAACTGCGCCGCGACTTTCGGGAATATCTGGACCAACCGGCGCGACCTTTATTTGCGCGGCATCGCCAACGTCTTCGCCAAGCTGGATCGCCGCTTTCGCTCGCACAACGGTTTCAAGATCGGCGCGCGTCTCATCATCGACCGCGCCTTGAACGAATGGGGATCATGGGACCGCTACGAGCGCCGCGACACGTTGCGGGACGTGGAGCGCGTCTTTCTGGAACTGGACGAAAAGCCCCCTGTTTCAGAGGGCCAGAGCATCGCTTCACAGGTTGCCGATGCCGCGCGCGTGCGCGGATCGCTGCCAACCGTGATCGAGGGCGACTATTTCCGCGTTCGCGTCTTCAAGAATGGCAATCTGCACATATGGTTTGAGCGCGACGACCTTTTGCAGAACGTGAATCTGTTGCTCGCGGAATACTACGGCGAGGCTATCGGTGACGGCTATGAGACGACCGAGGCCGAAGCGGCCCCGGCCTATCATATCACGCCCGCCAAGAACTTCGGCGCGTTCATGACTTCCCCGGAGATCGCCGCCCAGGTCATCGAACATGCGAGGATTAGCACAGGCCAGCGCGTTCTAGAGCCTAGCGCGGGGAAGGCCGCGCTTGCTTCGGCCGCGCGCAACGCCGGTGCCGATGTAACTTGCGTGGAGCTGCAACCCGGCTTCGCCCATGAACTACGCATAATCCATGGCTTTGCCGATGCGATCGAGGGCGATTTTCTTGCGCTGGACCCGGCCCATTATGCACCGTTCGACGCGGTGATAATGAACCCGCCTTTTGATCGAGGCCGCGACTGTGACCATGTGCGTCATGCCCTCGCCTTTCTCAAGCCGGGAGGCGTGCTGGTGGCGATCATGAGCGCGCGGGCAGAGTATGGCGAGGATCAGCGCCACAAGGCGCTACACCGCATGATCGCTGCTTGCGAGGCGATCTATTTCCACGGCCGCAAATGGATCGACCTTCCCCCCGGTTCTTTCGCCCACGCCGGAACCAACGTGAACACCGTTTTGCTTGCGATCCGCAAGCCTGGCTGATCGGTGCAGGCGGTGGCAGCTGCCACCGCCTGTCCTGGCGCAGATTGAGGCGGTAAGCCGCCGCGCTGATTTGTCGCGTTTGGGGCCTGTTCCTGCCCCCTGCCGCAAGGGCTAGACCGTCTCCGCCGCTGCGCGGCTCCGCTTGGCGATCAGGCGGGTTTCCCCGCCCTTCCTTCGCTCCGCTCCGTGCAGGACGGGTGATCCCCCTCCCGCCTGACCGGCCCCGTTTGCGGCATTCCCCGGCCCAGCGTCGCCCGCTTTCGGCAGAAGTCGATGACCCGTCATCGCCTTCGGCTCAATTAGGAAGGGAAAGCCCGTGAAAATCCGTATCTACCGCCAGACCGAGCAAGACTTTGACCGGATCGAGATCGAGGGCGCGACCTTTGAAACCATCGTCAACCGGGCAGCGGTCGAGGGGCTTCAATGCAGCGGTTACAACAGCAATCCGAGCCAGCGGCTTGAGTTGCAGGGCGCACCGAAATTCAAGGGCGTTTGCGGTCCTATGTGGGATGGCGATGCGATCCGCTACGAGTGCAGCGCCACCTATGCGGAGTTGAGCGCATGAGCGCCGCCGCCGCGATCCGCACCGCGCAGGCCGACGAGCTGGGCGACCAGATCATTGCCGCAGGCTTCGCGCCGAACGGCTTTCTGCTGGACATTAACGGGGCGCTTGATGTGCCCCGCGACTTTCCCCTTTCCGCGCCGTGGAATCTGCCGTCGCGCCTGTTCCAATTCCCCATTGAGGTTATCCGCGCAGAGCAGGACGAGCCGCGCAAGATCGGCCTTCGCCATCCTTTGCTTGCCGCCCATCCTTTTGTGCAGCACGTCGAGCGCGCGCTAGGGATCGAGATCGCTCGCGATGGCGTGACGAACCGCCACGGCTACAGCAATCGCGCTCATTCGCTCTGGCATCATGCGGTGGACCTTATCAGCGCCGGGAAATGGCGTGACTTGCTGGAAACGCAGGAGTTCACCGAGCCGCGCAACATCTTCAATGCCGTTGTCTATGGCCTGACCTACTCGCACCATGAGGACAAGAAGGCGAGCGGCCACATCAGCACCGGGGAGGCCCGCCAGATCATGCGGGAAATGGGAGCGACCGAGCCGACCGATCGCGCCGCCATGCTGCGCAGCTTTTCCGCCCCGTCCCCGTGCCAGCAGGATCGCGGGGCCGAGCATTGGCCGATCAATCTTCACGGCCCATGCGCCGAGGATAAGGCATGGTCCTTCATCGTCGGGATTGAGGACGGTTGGTTCTCCTATGACCGTTCGGGTTTCCTGCAATGGTCCCCCAAGGGCCGCGACCGCTATGCCGCAGGCGATAGTGACAGCTACACCGAGGCGAGCGGCCAGACCGCTTTCGCCTTTTGACGGGATCGAGCATGGCACGTCATTGCATCCGAGAACCCCGCTACATTCCCCCGGTGCAACGCATCGGGGAACAACCCGACCTGTTCGGCGGCCCGACCCTTTCCCACGTTGCCGAGCGTAAGGGGCCGCCGAAAGGATGGCAGCGCCAGTTGCAGAAATGGGGCCGCTGCACCGTCATTGCTGATCTTGAGGCCGCACCTTTGCCCGCAATTGAACCGGCCCCGCCCCCGCCTCCGATTTTCCTTGTCGCTTGCGTAGCGGCGAAACTGGACCGTCCCGCCCCGGCGCGCGATCTTTACATATCGCCATGGTTTCAGAAGGCACGCGCCTATGTCGAAAGGCAGGGAGGGCCATGGTTCATCCTGTCCGCAAAGCATGGCCTGATCGCGCCGGAAACCGTGATCGCGCCTTATGACGAGACGCTATGCGCGATGAAGGCAAGCGCGCGCCGCCTTTGGGGCGCGCGCGTGATCGAGGCGATGGCCGACCAGATCGACGCCGCTGCGCCGCTGATCGTTCTCGCAGGCCGACACTATCGCGACCCTTTGTGGCCGCAAATCGAGCGGCGCGCGTCCGCGCCGATGGAAGGGCTTGGGATCGGCCAGCAACTCGCTTGGCTCGCTCAAGAATGGTGACGGAGTGCAGCTTGCCGTCAGGCGGTTTGACACCTTAAATTAGCCTGTGATTATGGACGCCCCCTCAGAACCCTTGTGGACGCAAGATCAGGCCATTGCCTATGAGGCAGCGCTTGAGGCGATCAATGACGTGATCGCCGGTTACAGCGAACAAATTGCACTGGAACAGGACCGTCAGAAGCCAGATGCAGCGCGTATCTCGTGGCTTGAAATGCGGACGGATCATGCGTCCGCAACCAGTCATGCCCTTACCGTCACCGATGATGAGAATGTCCGGCAAGCACTGCTGGAATACAGCGCCATGGTGCGGGCGAGGGAAGCCCCAAGGTAGCGGTCTGCCCTTCGGGCAGGCGTTGATTTGTTAAATCCCCCCGTCAGTGTCCTCCTAGCATGAGGGACGCACCAGGCCGCATCAAGGATCGGCGGTCCCCCCAATTTGCTGCGCAAATCGGCTCCCCCACCGCCCGCTAGCGCGGCCGCTTCGCGGTCCCTGACCCGACCCGGCGCGACCCTCCCCTTGGCCTTGCCAATTCCGGCAACAAGGAGGTTGTTATGTCTCATCGTCTGTTCGCTCAGCTGGCTTTCGAGCGCGCGCTTGGAAATGCAGCGATCGACGCCTTGAGGAATGCGGTCAACGACAAGGACCATTTCGATGCGGAGAGCATGTGGCCGAAAGATCCGATGTTCATCGGCAAGACGAGCGCCGACATCGAGGCTGTTTCGGCCGAGCTGGCGCAGATCATTGCGGATCGCATCAAGGATGTGCTGGACGGTCCCGGCATCCGCAACATCGAGCGCGGCGAGTGCTTTGATCCGCAGCTTGTCGCCTTAGTCCTAGAGGCCAAAGCAAAGCGCGGCCAATCCGGCTGACGCCGGGGGGGCGGGCCTGGCCCGCCCCTTTTCGCCCGTTGACCGAAACCGATGATCTCGGTGCCCCATCCAGTGCGGGCCTAGAGCTTATCGTTTAACGCTGGCTGCATTTTAGGTCGATCGCGCCCATTGTGAGCTGCGAAGGCGAACCGCCTTCGCGCGCCACTTCCTCATCAATGCAACGTTGCCTTGGGCTGCGCGTGTCCTTGGGCTGTTCTTCCACAACGTAAACGGTGCGGCCATCGGGCGTGACTACGGTTCGCACCGGGGGTCTGTTCGTGCGACTAGCCCCCGGCTGCGCCGGCACCACATACACGGTGCGGCCATCTGGCGTAGTGACGACGCGCGGGTGTTCTCTGGCAGACTGCGCGGCAACCGGCGCTGCGATCGAGAGCAACGCGCATATCTTCAATGAATTTGCCGCTACGCCCATACGCCTTCCTCACCAACCATCAGGATATGAGCCTGCGCGCCACCGACCGCAAGCAAGCGATCACAATAAGTTGATTGGCGTCGGCCCGCCCCTTCGCGTTACTTTTCAGGGGCGGGGAATGATCCCGCTAACGGGAGCCGGATAACCGCGAGGACCGGTCCCACAACCTGAAAAGGAGAGAGCCATGAAAATGGCTGTTCGCGCCATGCTTGGCGCATTGGCGACGCTTGCCCTGGCAAGCCCATCGTTCGCAGCGACCGTTGCACCAACGAGCTACCCGTTCACCCTCAAGGGAGGTGGGAACGTGGTTCAGGGCAGTAATATTTGGGCTTGCGGTTGGACTTGGCAGGCGCAAACCACCTCATCCACGGGCGGAACAATTTCCGGCGGTGTCGGAGATACCAATCCGAATTGCGGCCAGCTTTCGGTGCCCGCCACCACCTGGTCAGCTACGTCAGCTACGACCGGGGTTCTGCATGGATTCAGGATCATTGGCGGCAACCTCAATGGTTGCAGCACGTCGCAGAACGTGCCCTTCACCATTATGAAGAGCGGAAACAACGCAACGTCGTTCTTTTTCAATTCGGTGAATTTCGGGTCTAGCTGCAACTACAATGCTAACCTCAACACCGGGGCCGCGCTGACCGTAACTCCGTAGCCGCGTGCACGGGCCGGGGCATCGAACCCCGGCCCGTGCAATCTCTTCTCTCTGTGTGTCGTGGCATTTTGGCATGGGTGCGCGCCAGCTTTCAAGGATCGGCGGTTCCCCCAATTTGCTACGCAAATCGGCTCCCCCACCGCCCGCTAACGCGGCCGCTTCGCGGTCCCTGACAGCCGGCGCCGGTGCCCATGCCGGGTGTCTCCCGTCACCAACGAGAAGGAGAACCGGATGCACATCAAATTGTTTAGAGCACTGAAAGCGGCTAATCTGTCCGACGACGCCGCAGCGGAAGTTGTAGAGGCTATTGAGGAGTATATCGCCGTGAAGGTTCAGGAGGCGAACAAGGGAATCGAAAGCAAGCTGACGGCGCAAACCTGGGTCATCGGCAGTGTCGGTTTCGTCCTCGCAGTCATCGGCCTCGCGCCCGCATTCATCAAACTGTTCCAGTAAGACAAAGGGAGGCTTCGGCCTCCCTTTTTTTGCCGAACCGCCCGATTGTCAGGAGACGCAAATTGACCGACTTCGCACAAGCACGGCTCGATATGTTCGAGAGCGGTTTATTCGGCCAGGGCAATGCTTTCTGGCGCTGGATCGCCACGGACGAGGCACGGCCCTATCTGGCCGCGTTTGCCGCCGATCGCGCGCCTCCCCGTGAGGGCGAGTTTTTCGCGGTCGATCTTGCCGCAGAGGATCTACTTGATCCCGATCATCTGGCCGAGCTGGCCCAGCACATCGAGGCGGCGCACGGCTAGCGCCATGCGCGGGGTTTATCCGCGAGCGGCTTTGCGCTGTTGCTCTGCCACGTCGCGGATCATAGCTGCCCAGCATCCCAAGATCATGCCCTCTTCGTTATCGACTTCGCTTGTCGCTACCGCATAGATACCCAACAAGTTTGCGACCTCGCCCGTCTCGACAATGCCTTGGCGCGCAAGCAGCGTGGCAAAAATCGAGAGTGCTCCCCCCATTGCCCGCACCAACGGCGCATCTTGTGGCAGGCGGTCAAATTCGCGGGGCGGGTTACTGGACATAGATCGTTCCAATCAAATAAAGCGACTGCCTTTCAGGACTTATCGTCGGAAGTGCTATCCGCTGCCAATAATTCGACAACCGATAATCTGAAAACATCGGCAAGGCTCTCCAAGGTCGCAAGCGTTGGATTGCCTTGTCCGCGAACCATGTATGAAATATGCGACGCCGCAACGCCCGAGCGTTCGGACAACTCCCCTTGAGTTATGCCTAGTTTCTTTAGTTCGCGAGCGATGTTGGCCCCGAGCTGGGTCATCAACGGCGATGTTCGTTTCAGGTGTAGGGTTGGCATCGCGCTCGTTTCCTTTTCGCTAGGCGCAGAATGTCGGTTCCAACGGCATGGCGCAATAGGGTTGCTCAAACGGCTTTCTGCGCCATGGCTTTCGCGCCTAGCGCAGATGGTATAGATTGTGCGCCATATTTGGACGAGCGAGGTTCAAACCCTGCATGGACGGTCAGGACGACGCGATGAAATCGGCCATGGAGCTGTTCGCAGCTCGGCTTGCAAAGCGCGATGTGGAGAGGCCGATTACCGACCATCGAACCATCGAGCGGTTGATCGCGATGCTGGAGCCGCATGAGCAACAGGTTGTCCGCTTGCGGATCGGGCTTGGCCCCTCTCCCGCGCTCACTCTAGCCGCGACTGCAAAGATCGTCGGTGTGTCGCCAAGCCGCATCGGCCAAATCGAGGACAAGGCATTCCGAAGGATCAGATGGGTCTGCAACAACATAGACATTCACGATCGTTCGGCGTTGGATGCTTTGATCGCGCGCCGGCATGATGAAGCGGCTGAGGCCGAGCGGATCAGGAAACGCGATGCCTTGCAAAAGGCGCTAGATCAGGAGCGGAAGCGCAAGGCCAAGCAAGACCGGGATGAGGTCAGGCGAGCGAAGGCGCGCGATTCCGCTTGGAACCGTAAACTACGCATGGCGCAGGCTGAGCTTGATCGGATGAAATCCGACGCTCAGTTTTTTGCCGAACAGATCGCTCAAATCGAGCAGCGCGCTAATTGGCTGAGGGCAATTTTGCCGCGCGACCGCCAATTAGCGGCGCTGCGCGAACAGGCCGATGAAATCCGCGATGCGATCGCGAGCGCAGAAGCCAGCATATCCAACATGCTGGCTTCTCCCCCGGATGGTCCCCAGCTAGGCAAGGAAGCTTCAACAAACGATGGCCACTGATATTGAGCCGTCCCCTGCCCTCGCGCCGCAGATCGCCCGCGTTTATTTGCGCGTCAGCACCGATGCACAGGACTTACGCCGACAGGATGCCATCGTGGCCGAGGCGAAGGCAGCGGGCTATTATGTCGCGGCAGTCTATCGGGAGAAGGCATCGGGTGCCCGTGCCGACCGCCCCGAGTTGCTGCGCATGATTGCCGATCTTCAACCCGGTGAAGTGGTGATTGCCGAGAAGATCGACCGGATTAGTCGTCTTCCCTTGGCCGAGGCCGAGCAACTGGTTGAGACAATTCGTGCGCGAGGCGCGCGACTTGCCATCCCCGGCGTCGTGGACCTGTCCGACCTCGCGGCCGACGCCGAGGGCATCGCCCGCATCGTGCTCGAATCCGTTCAGGCGATGCTCTTGAAGATCGCCCTGCAGATGGCCCACGACGATTACACCGATCGGCGCGAGCGACAGCGCCAAGGTATCGCCTTGGCAAAGGCCGCAGGCCGCAGTGGAGGGCGCAAAGGCGATCGGGCAACGCACGCCCGCATTGTGGCATTGCGCGAGGCGGGCAAGAGCATCGCCAAAACCGCAGAGCTGGCCGATTGCGACCGCAGCACCGTCAAGCGGGTATGGGCGGCCCACCGTGCCGCCCAGGTGCAAGAACCCAGCCCTCAACGAAATCACCATGAGCGGAATCGCTGATCGCCCTTTCTGTTCGGCTTCAAGCCGGTGGCAGCTGCCACCGGCAGTCCCCTGCCCGCGTCATCGGACTACCAGCCAGGGCAAGAGCGGCGGAACCGCGACAGGGTTTTCCAATCGCCGCCGCGCCGATCGAGCGCAGCGACCTATGAGCGCCAATGGCCGGTGGCAGCTGCCACCGCCGCCAGTCCAAATTGCTGCATCTACTCGGGCCGTTTCCTTTGGGCGTTGCTGTCTGACGGATACGAACTCCGCATCACCACTAATGCGGGCAAGCAGAAAACCGGCCTTCGGCCTTGGGTTTCCGCAAGCGGACCCTCCCATTTTCAGCTTGCCCGCGTGGCTCAGCTCCGCCGCAAAAAATCCGTCAGCAACGCTTATCCAAAGGAGACTACCATGCAGAACATCGCTGAATTTCGGATCATCGGCCGCGTTGGCAGTGTCGATACGACCGATAAAGTCACCCATGTTTCCGTCGCCGCGAACTACAACCGCAAGGATGGCGATGAATGGAAGACCGATACGCACTGGAACCGCGTGACGTTCTTCCGCCAGCTGGCAGAGCGCGCCGCTGACTTGGGCAAGGGCGACCTGGTTCACATCACCGGACGGGTCCGCCAGAACAGCTACGAGAGCAATGGCGAAACCCGCTACTCGGTGGACCTGATCGCTGAGGGGCTGGGTATCTTGGCTCGGGGCGGGGCTGACTAAGCCCCCTTCCTTTACCTAAAGCGGGCGGCCTGGTGGCCGCCCTTTTTTGTGGACAATGCCATTTACAGACCCTAACAAGAATAGGGTATAACTATGCGAGGCATCTGTGGCGGCCAAACTGTTCAATCGTGTAGCGAGCTTGCGCGTCGCTTCCGGACTTACGCAATCCGAGCTGGCAGCGAGGATTCAAGTCTCACCTGAAACAGTCGCGGCCATCGAGAACGGCAGGCAGGACGCCACTTTGCTGACGGCGCTCCGTATGTCGCGTGCCCTGCGAACCGAGGTGCCGAACATCTTCAGGGAGCAGCCTTTCCCTAAGTTGATCGGCTCCGAGCGAGGCGAGAGCCGAACAGCTTAGGAGGCCGCTATGCGCCGTGAGATTGCCAGCAAACTTCGGCGCGCAGCCAGCGTGCTACGGACTGTCATGCTTTGGGCATCGCTTGCCCTGTGGCTTGCGATCGCGGCAATCGCGCTGATCGTCGTCCTTGCAGTCGGACTCGCGGCCTATTTCGCTTTTGGCTGGCTCGGAGTGGGAGCCGTCGCCGTCTTCGTGCTGATCGTTTTCTTCGGCAAAGACCCACCGACCGAACAGACCGGCCCGCGCCGCAAGGGCAAGGGCCTCAACCTGAATGACGATCCGAACCCATGGTATATGCAGTCGCAGTATCGCTTCGGATCGGGAAACAGCGCCGCCCATAACCGCTGGCACAAGTAGCCCGTGGCGCAGCCATTGAAGGGATTCTCAATGCGAACAATCGTAGTGACCAATGAGCGCGGCGGCATCGGCAAGACCACGCTTACCTGTCATATCGCGTGGCATCTGGCCGAGCAGGGCAAGCGTGTCGTGGTCCTGGACCTGGACAAGCAATGCCACAGTGCCGGGATGCTGAAAGCGGAGTTCGAGCAGATCGGCCCGGTTCAGTCGATTCTTGACTTCGAGCCGAACAAAGAACCTCCGGCGCTGGCCTGTTTCAAGAACACACGCCAGATCGTCGAGTTGACGACTGACAGCCCGCAGCAAGGCCAGCACATCGGCGCTTATGTCCGCGCCATTCGTGCCGGCCTTGCCAAGCACTACGACTACTGCGTGATCGACACTGCACCCGCGTGGGATGGCCGGAACCTCATGGCCTTGATTGCGTCCGATTATGTCGCGGTCCCACTGGACCCCGACAAAACCGCGCGTCAGTCGCTCAACGAAATCTCGCAAAGCATCAGCCTTGCAAACAAGGTGCGCGGGGAGGGGAACGCGACCCGGTTCGGGATCGTGTTCAATCGCGTTCAGACAACGAGCGAAGTTTCAAAAATGCTGATGGACCGCATTGGGCAGGCGCTTCCTGCCAATGTGGTGCCGCACACCATTCCACACCGCGAGCACATGCGCGAGGCGGCTCTACTCGAAGTTCCCGTTTGGCGCTTGGCAAAGGACACGCGGCGTAGCGCGCCGATCGTGCGCGAAGTCGTCTCCTACATTGTCGATCAAGCTGAGAGGGAGGCCGCATGAGCAAGGCAGCTGTCAAACCGGCGAAGAAGAGCTTTGCCGACTTCGATATGGACGCGATGGACTTTTCGGCCGTCCCCGCGAATACCGAGTTCAAGGCCGCTGGACGGTTTCAGCGCCTTCCGCTCGATGACATTGATCCAGACCCCACGCAGGTTCGCCGAGAGTTCGACCAGGCCGAGATTGATGCACTGGCCGCGACCATCAAGGACCGCGGCTTGCTGCAACCCATCGTTGTCGCGCCAACGTCGAATGGTCGCTACATCATCCGCTACGGCGAGCGGCGCTATCGCGCGTGCCGCCAGCTTGGTTTCGATCAGATCGACACCGTTCTGGATCAGGCGGACGCCGAACGCGATATTGGCCTCGACCAGTTTCTTGAGAACGAGCAACGCCAAGCCCTGAGTCTGGCCGAGCGCGTCAGTTTCATCGCGAGCCGCGTCAGTGATACGCTCTCGACAAAGGATCTAGCCGCGCGCATCGCCAAGCCGCATTCGGAAGTGAAGCGGCTCTACTCGCTGCGCACCTTGCCCGAGGACATTCTCGCCGCGTTGAAGAATTGTTCTCCGCGTGCCGCCGTCGCGATCAAACACGCGATCGAGCTGGACGAGCAGGCTACGCGCAATTTCGTGGTCGCAAACGAAAATCCAACAGCCGCCGCCTGTGAGCAGTTTCTTGCTACGCTCCAAGGCATTCCCGAGGAAGAGAGTGCGCAGGCCGGTGCCGCTAAAGCGATTGACGATCCAGCGCCGCCCCAAACTTCGCGCGCGCCGGTGGCAGTTGCCACCAGTGCGACGGATGAACGTCAGGAGCGGCCCGAACCGGATGCCCGCGCCGACGAGCGGGAAGGGGAGGGCGCAACGCTTGCCGATCCTTCCGATCACAAGCCGCGCACCCCTCGTCAGCCGAAAGAGGCCACCGACGCACCGGCCATCATCATTCAGGGCCGTCGCGGGATTGTTCTAAGCGGCCAGGTTACGGTTCGGTTCGACGGCGAGGCCGCGCCCCAAACCTTCGACTTCTGATAGCTTTTACCGTCCACGTTCACTCAGCATCGAGGCGACGTGGAATTTAGAGCGGTGGCAGTTGCCACCGCTTTTTGTTTGTGGGGTAGGTATCTACTGTATGGCAGGATAAGCCTTGCGGCGGCTAATGTTAACCGTTACGCTCAATCCCATCGGATCGCGCTTCACGGTTGGGAGATACCTACCCCACATGGAAAAGACGCTGGGCTTCAAGATCGAGGCGACCAAACTCGCAAAGATCGACGCGCTCGCGCAGACAAGGGGAGGGCGCGGCCCCTTTATGCGTCAGCTGGTGGACGCCGTGCTCCGGCAGTCCGGGGCGGCCAGCGAGGCCGCGCCTGTTGCCGACCGCGAGGCCGCTGGCGAGCATCGCCTTTATCTTCGTCCGACCGAAACCGAACTGGCCGTGATCCGCCATCGCGCAAAAGAGCGCCGCATGACCCCGGCGACCTGGGCCATGGCTCTTGTGCGGCGACACATCGGCATTGCCGCGCCTGTCGATCGCGAATTGCGCGAGGAGCTGTTGAATTGCCGTCAGGCGTTGCAGCGCATTGGGCGCAACGTGAATCAGATCGCCCGAGCCGCGAACAAGATGGCGCTGGCGGACAATGCAGCGGAGATCGCCGGCGAGCTGCAAAAGGTCAACGACCTGCGCGCGGCGATCGGCGCTGCCGTCGAAGGTATCGGCGCTGCTACGAAAGCTGACCTGTCCTATTGGGAGGTTTCCAGTGAGCGACTTTGACAGCAGCTTTGAGGCGGGACAGCTCGCCGCGCTGTTCAAACCAAAGCTGACCAGCGACCCGAACAGGCGCGGGGCTGACATGTTGCTGCGCTCGCTGAGTTCGAGGCGGGCAGGCCAGGGCGGGAGCACCCGGGCGCGGCTTGCCCGCGTTGTCAGCCGTGCTCCGGAGGTCATGGTCAAGGTTACGGGCAGGCCGAAGGGCAAGAACCACGCGGCTGCGCATTTCGACTATATCGGTCGAAAAGGCGATGTGCCGCTTGAAACGCGTGATGGCGACATTCTGACTGACAAGGAAGATCGGGCGGAGCTGGCGCGCGATTGGGGCGATCCTGTCTATTGGCGTGACAATTCTACCGTAGCCGCCGTGAGCATGGTTTTTTCGATGCCGTCAGGGACAGACCCCGACAAGGTTCTTTCAGCGGTGCGCGAGGTCGCGCGGAGCGAGATCGGGCATGAGTGGGATTACGTCCTGGCGCTGCATACGGACACACCGCGGCCCCACGTTCATGTGACGGTTGCGGCGCGCGGTGACACGGGAAGACGCTTCAACCCGCGACCTCAAACGCTGCATCATTACCGAGAGCGCTTTGCCGAGGAATTGCGGGCGAGGGGGGTTACAGCGGAGGCAACGCCTCGCGCAGCGCGTGGTGTCGGCCGAGCCGGTCAAAGCATGGCCCTGAATCGGATGCGGCAGCGCTACATGGCCGGCACCGCACCTGCGCCGTTTGCCAATCAGAAAATCACTGCCGCCGCACGCGACCAGCTGGCGGGACGGTCCACCGCTCCGGATTTCGTGGTGCGCGGGCGGCAGGCATGGAATGAGACGCATCGCCGCTATCTAGCCGCCGCCAAGCGGCTTGAGGTAAGCAGCGATCCAGCTGATCGCCAGCTTGCCGACCAGGTGCGGGAGTTTGTGGGGGCAGGGCGAACGCCTACAATCCATGAGCGATCGGTTGCCGCGATCGAGCGGAAGAGGCAGAACGAACGATCTAGGGACCGCGATCGTTCGCGTGAAGGGCCAGAACGCTAGAGTCAGACTCGCTCAGGTTTGCACATAGCCCGAGTGTCGGAGGTAGTTCGCGCATTCGGCTGGCCTGAAGCGGTTGAGGATGAGCTTGAGGGCGTCGCAGATGGCTTCGAACGATCGGGGTGCGGCGCGGCGTAGCAAGGCTTTGAGCTTGGCGAAGGCCTGTTCGATCGGGTTGAAGTCGGGGCTGTAGGGCGGGAGGTAGAGCAGTCCCATCCCGGCGTCCTCGAGGCATTGGCGGATCCCGGCCACCTTGTGCGCCGGCAGGTTGTCGCAGACGACAATGCTGCCCGGCCGCATCTCGGGGATCAGGTGTTCGACGAGCCATTGCCGGAAGATGCTGCCGTTCATCGGTCTGTCGATCAGCATCGGCGCGAGGATGCCATCGTGCTGGAGCCCGGCGACGAAGGTGGACGTCATCCAGTGGCCATGCGGCGCCTGGCCGTAGAGCGGCTTGCCCTTGCGACCCCAGCCGCGCAGCCGGGTCATGCTGGTCGTGGTCCCGGTCTCGTCGACGAACACCAGCGAAGCGAAGTCCAGCCCGGCCTGCGCCGCGCGCCAGATGTCGCGGGCGATGACGACATCGGGCCGGTCCTGCTCAGTCGCGAAGATGGTCCTTTTTTTTGTGCCGCAGCCCGAGCCGCCTGACCATCCGCCAGACACTCG
Source organism: Novosphingobium sp. TCA1 (assembly GCF_009811895.1). Lineage (NCBI taxonomy): Bacteria > Pseudomonadati > Pseudomonadota > Alphaproteobacteria > Sphingomonadales > Sphingomonadaceae > Novosphingobium > Novosphingobium sp. TCA1. The sequence goes on from NZ_BLJH01000032.1 coordinate 25,327, forward strand.
CGTAACTGACCGCGACGCCGCGCCTGGCAAGATCGTCCCGCACCTCGCCCAGCGTCAGCTCGGACGCCTGCGCCAGCCGATCGGCGATCCATCCCGCTTGCTCCGTCAGCTTCGAGCGCCGGTCGCCACCCATCGGCCGCGCCGCATGGCTCGTCGTTCGCTGATAGCGTCGATACCAGTTGCCCGCCGTGCTCGGCGCGATGGCGAACGCCGCCCCAACGTCACGGCAGCTCCTCCCCGCCGCCATCGCCGCAACGACACGGTCGCGCAGATCATCTGAATAAGGCTTGCCCATCCCATGCCGGCCTCCGTCCCAGCCAGCACTCTGAATCAGAAAATCAGCCCGATGGGAATCCTCGCCGATTCAACTTGGTCGCATCCGACTCTAGCTACTTGCCGTGCTTGGTCCAACCAACGCTGTTTGCACGTTCCAAGGCGATCAAGGCGTCTGATACCGCCTTCTGCGCGACTAGAAGATATCCTTCGGCAATGCTGGGCCATGTTAGCTCATCGAACGGATTTGTGACGTTGCCGTTGAAATAATCGAGAGCTTCATGGGCGCGTGCAGCCGCCTCGATTACCTTGGCGGTATGTTTCTTTGCCCTGTCAGATTTCTTCATCGTGCCTCATGAGGCCATAGCCCATCAAGAGATCGCGAGCGGTGGCAGCTGCCACCGCTCTACCTTCCGTCAGTTTTGAGCCTGTCACGATCTACGGACAGCTGGGGTAGCACCGGATACTTTAAGGCTTCACGCTCCCGCGCCCGACCTTCATCTATCCCGTAAGATGTCCCAATCATCAAACCTACGAAGAACACGGGGATCATGAGCAGGAGCATCGAGCCGAAGCGTGTTCTACGGCGAGAGCTTTGGATCGCGAGCGCATCACGTTGCAGCTTGAGGGCTGTTATGATCGTCTCGGTAGCAAGGGTGATTTCATGGGCGTCGTCGCCCACATTTGTAAGCAATTGCTCAACGTCCGTCAGAGGGCGGTCCATCTGTTTACCCACTTCGCTTAGATCAGACCAAGCGAGGTTTCTGGAATGAATCACGCGAAGCAAGGTTTCAATGTGACGATCGAGATCTGACACGTCTCTCGACGCCACTGGATCAGGCCGGGGAATGTTCATCGTGCGGCTCCCATTTCCAAAAGGCACGAGCCATGCATCTAGCGCGAGCGGGACGGCTTTCTTTCCTGCTGGCGAAGCGTCAAATCCTCGCGGGCTATGCGGGTAGCCTCATTCTGGCGCTGTTGCTCGAAACGTGCCGCAGGGATCGGTCCGCCGTTCTCAATCCGCTTGGCCACCGTTTCCTTCGCGTTCTCGACGTAGCGCGCCTGATCCTCCTTTTTGGGAAAGCGCGTCTTAGCTTCGATTGAGGCCGCCAGGACGTGCGATTGCGCGGCCTTGAATTGCGGATCGGTCGCATTCTCGCGGTGGGAGTTACGGCGGAATTGTTCGGCCGCCGCGCGAGACTCGGTAGGGTCTTGCTTTGCCATGCTCGCTCTTTTCGTAGGGTCTTGAGCTTCGCGCGCCTTGTCACGCGCCGCCAATCTCTCTCCCTCAAGTTTCAGCTGGGGAGAAGGCTCGAAGTCTTTGACGGCGACACCGGCGCGGGCAGCTTCCAGATAGACCGCCTTCTTGAAATCATCGCTGCCATGAACACGGATCGACTGCCAGCCATTATGCTTCGCAATGGCGACCGCATCGCCAATCGCATGGTCCTTGTTGATGCGGATGCCATCTTGTCCCTTGATCGACATATCGGGCTTTTCATCGCGACCGCTTCGAAACAGATCGTCGCCTACGCGCAGATATTTTCGTTCGAGCTGGGCCGGTAGCGCCAAGGCTTTATCGTCAACCTGTTTGGCTTGGGGTTTCGACGTTGCCGCCTGATCGGCGCGCGAAGGTGCGGCCATTTCTTCCGGGCCGGATTTTGCGCGAGCGCCCTCATGAATGTTGAGCGTCTTGTCGGCCGAGGGGGAGGGCGCCGCTTCACGCTTGGGCTTCTTCGGCCAGTTATCAATATCTTTCTGTGCGGCCGCCAGCTTTTCGCGCAGCTGATCGGGCGTGGCCTTGTCCGCCGACTGGAGGTAGGATTTGACGGAGGGGCTGTAGTAGCCCGGCACGGCGTTGGACCCATCATTCTCCCAGGACGTCCAAGCCAGCTGCACGCGCTTGTCACCGACTTTCATATCAAGTGCCACATCGCCGTGGATATTTGATTTTGCGAACGCCTGAATGGCTTCGGGGAAGGTCTGGAATACCTTAGCGCCTCGCGTGTCGCTGACCGTAAAAAGGCGCGCGTCGGCTTTATCCGACGCCTTGGCCGGTGCATCAGCTGATTTTGCGGGCGCCTGTTCACCATTATCGGCCATATTCTTCTCCTTCACTTAGAACTAGATCCCGGCGCTGACCTTCCCATTCCTCTTTCGTCGGATCGGGACCAATAATGTCGTCGAAGTCGATTTCATCGAAAGCCATGCTGCCGTCCTTCACCGTGAGGTTCGGCATGTCGCGATCGAGGGCGAGAACGTCTTCGGGAATGTCCTGCACCTGGTCATCGGCCAGTGCGGAATAATCGTTGAAAGCCGCCAGCTCTTCATCGCTCAGATCATCGACGGGCGCGATCGGCACGACCGGCTTGGGCAGCGCCGGCACTGCCGGGGCAGTCGTCAGGCGCGAGCGGAAAGCCGAATCCTTGAAATAGCGGATTTTCTTCCCGCGAATGACGGGGATACCGCCACGGATGACGAGAATATCGTCTTCGGGCAGCTGCATCAGCTCTTGCGGGAGCATCAACGCGCGGCGCTGTTCCGAGATCGTCTTGCTTCGATTGGCGAGCAATCCATGTATCGTCAGGGACCGGCTTTCCGCATCCTGACCGAGAAAGCCGAGGCGTTCCGACAGTTCCTTTGCGACCCGCAGCTCCTTCGGCGTGAAGGCAATTTCGACACCGCAGTTCGATACGATTTCGTCCGCGCCATGCTCACCATAGACATTCCGCAGTTGGGACCGGGACTGGATGACCGGGAGCAGACGAAGCCCATAGCCGCGCACATAGGAGAACGCATTTGCAATGACCTGGGCGCGGCCGAGCCGCGCAAATTCGTCCAGAATGAGCAGCACGGACAGCTTTTCGCTATCGTCGGGCAGTTGCCGGGTGTTGAGGTCGATCAGCTGCTGAAAAAACAAATTGTAGAGCGGCGCGACCCTATCGAGTTCATCCGGCGAGACGCCGAGATAGATCGAGGTCGGGATGCGGCGCAGGTCCGTCAGGGAAAAGTCGCTTTCGGCCGTCGCGCGATCGACAATGGGATTGATCCAGAGATTGAGCTTCGAGGTGACGGTCTGGATAATGCCGGTGAATGTGTTGTCCGCGCTGGACGTAAAATCGCTCAACGCGGCGCGGCACCCTTCCGATAGCGCGCTATCGCCAGCTTCCTTGGCGAAGAATGCCTTCATCCCCGGCATCGTGATGGTCCGGTATATCTCGCCAAACGAGAAGGGACGTTCAGGCTTGGCCGCGATCCACGATGCAATGCCGACAAAGGCCGTGCGGGCTGATTCCGTCCAGAATGCCTCGCCCTTCTCCGGGGGCACGAAGAGCATCGTCGCGATCTTCTGCAATTCGACCAGGACCTCAATTGGATCGGCCCTGTTGATGTAGCTAAGCGGGTTGTAGCGGGCCGTGCGGCCTTCTCTGTCCGTAGGGTTGAACAGCACAACCTTTTGGCCGCCCTTGCGGCGGAAACCCGCCGTGATTTCATAGTTCTCGCGCTTAATATCGAGCACGACAACCGAATCCGGCCATTGCAACAGATTGGGGATGACGATGCCGACGCCCTTGCCCGATCCGGTAGGCGCTTCGAGCAATACATGCTCCATCTTGCCCACCATGAGGAAGCGGTTGCGGACGCGGCCGAGCACAATGCCCTTTTTCGCGCGAAGGCCCGCCTTGCGGATTTCACCTTCGCGCGCGAAGCGGGCTTCACCGTGAAGGTTCTTTTTCGGCCGCAGGACGATCGCCATAAGCAACACCGGCAGCGGCACGCCAATGACCGCCCCTCGCCAGAGCGCTTCGGTCACGACAGGATCATGGCGGTAATACCAGAAGAAGCCGGGGAGCTTGAGCGGATCATAAGCCGCGGCGGGCATCTTGAGAAAGAACCACGCCACCGTGCCGGTCAGCAGGCCGATCAGCAGGAGTGTGATCGGAAGGAGGACGAGGGCCAGTGCGAGCCTGTTAGAGCCTGTTTTCTGGATCAAAATATATCTCCGTCACGCGAAAGCGGCCTTCGACCTTCTTGGTCTGCACGACCACATCAACCAGCAGCTTGAGCAGGCTGCGAATGTCGTCACGGGCCAGATCGGCGCCGCCCTCGCTTTCCTTGACCAGCAATGTCAGCTGTTCGAACGCGAGTTCGGCCGAGTCCGCATGGATCGTCGTGATCGAGCCAGGATGGCCCGAGTTGACGTTGCGGAGATAGAAGAACGCGGTGCCGTCGCGCAGCTCCTGCAACAATATCCGGTCAGGCCGCATACGCAGGGCCGATTCCAGAAGATCCTTTGCAGAGATTTTCGCGGTGCCCTGCTTGTCCTTCGCATAGAGCATGTGGACCACGTTACGATGCGGGACCACCAGTTCGCGCGTGTCTTCGATCGTCAGCAGACGCTCATGCGGCGGAATGAGCTGGATCAGCCCCTTAGAGAGCGTCGTCTTTCCCGAGCCGGTAGCGCCAGAAATCAGGATATTCTTGCGGCCCTGGACTGCCTTTTGGAAAAATTCGACGTGCTTTCCTGCGTCGAGCAGATCGCGCAATTCAACATCGAGCGGCGAGACTTGCCGGGTTGCGATCTTTGTCTCGCTAAACAGCCCACCGCGCTCGAAATCCTCCATCGTCAACGTCACCGATGATGGCTTGCGGATGGTGATGGAGACTGTGCCGGCAGGGACAGCAGGCGGCACTACCAGCTGCACACGCTCGCCGCTGGGGAGGATTGTGGAGCAGATCGGCGTGGACTGGCTTATGTCCTGATGCGTGAAAGCCGCCGCTGCCCGCGCGAGCGCGAGCAGCGACTTTTCATTGAGGTCGGGCAATGTCTCCCAGGACCACCCATCGCGCGTTTCAATCGCAGCCTCGCCAGCGTTGTTAATCACCAGCTCCGTTACGTCCTCACGCGCGAGCAGAGGGCGCAGCGGCAGCAAGGCGTTTTCGAGGACAGCCGTATTGCTCATTGGCCGCGCCGAAGCCGCAGGCCGTAGATGTTGGAGAAATCGAAGTCGCGCGCGACCATGATCCCCACTTCCGCGCCCTGATTGATACGAAGCACCGGTTGAATCTGCATCGTATCCCGCAAGATCGTGTCTGACGCTTGGCTGGGAACCCGCGTGACGTTATCCGCGTCGGAAACTTCCGAGGCGGCGATCGAAGCGGCATCGTTAAGCGAGCTGAACAACAGCGCCGCCCCGAAGCGTTCCCAAAAGAAGTTCTTCACGCCGCCTGCCATGCCCGAACGGCCAAGCGCATCGCTGGCGGGCGAACCCACGTCGATCGCCACGCCGCGAGGCGTGACGGCGCGGTTCCATACCGCAAAGAGACGATATTTCCCGCGCTGGACGCCGGTTTGATATTCGCCCAGGACGCGCGTTCCCTTTTCCAGCAGAACGACGCGGCCGTTGTCCGAATAAATGTCGCGGGGAATGATGCAGCTGACATATCCGGGCTGACTGGAATCCATCGCGGTTTGCAGCACGCACGGAATGAACGAACCCGCGAGGATCAGCATATCGCGGTTGCCAATGTCGCGGCCCGAGACCCGATCAATTTGCGAGGTCTGGCGCATGTTTTCCAGATTGGTCCGTCGCGATCCACCTTGCCCATCGCCATCGGCCGACGCACCAATCAACTGCGCGCCCTGTGCTCCTGCGCCGCCGCCCATGGGCAGGCCGGTGGCAGCTGCCACCGCTCCACCGACGCCGCCGCTGTTTTCGCCACCATAAGCCATGATCCCGGCGCGGCGTTGGGCCTCTGCGATGACTTGCCCCTCAGACTTTTGGGGGCGGCCGCTTGCCCCGGCTGTGCGGGGCGCTTGGCTTCCATCAAGGGCGGGCACTTCCGTCATGGGCACCGGCGCGTTCGGATCATTTGGCGCATCGGCAAGCGTTGGCGCTATGATCGACTTGGGATCGTAGTTGGCGAGCTGCCTTTCATCCGGCTTTTCGGCTTTCTCGGCTTTTTCGGTCGGATCGCTCCGCATCGCGTCGATTGTGCTGAAACCGAGCACGATCGCGCCGCAGGCAATCGCAGCGAGGACGACCGCCTTTTTGGGGTCGATCGACCTGTTCGGAAGGGCGGCAATCTTGGCCTGGCGCTCGCTTTGCCGCTCAATGTCTTCCGGATCGGGCACCGGCTCCGATGCGAGGGGCCGGTTTTCGACCGTCTCGCCCTGCGAAATGATGTTGTCGCCATGCGGCGCATTGTCATGATCGTTCGCAGCCATCTTACTCAACCCCTGTGGTTCGCTCGACCAGCCCCGAGGCCGTGTCAGTTTTGGGATCGCGCCCGTAATAGTCAGTCTTCTGATTATGGATGCAGAGCACTTCGAGGCCCCGGCGCAGCCGGATTGTCCTGTAAACCCCGTGCAGCACCACATATTCATCGCGCACATCGAAGGAGGCGATGGCTTCCGATCCATCAGGATTGACGATGAAGAACGCCGGCAACTCACGCTGGTTGGGGAAGCGCATCACCGTGAACTGTCCGTTATCAGACACTTCGGAGGGCTGGATGGCCGTCGATCCTTGCATGATGTAATCGGCGTTGCGCGTGCCTTCCAGCACGCCAATATCGAGCGCGGACTTCACCGCGCCGCGTTCCAAGGCTTTCAGCTGGGCCAGCTGGGCCATGGCGGCTTGCGCCTGCGCTTCGGCCGCTTCCTGTTCAGGATAGCGGAAAACGACCGTATAGAAGCCGCTGCCCCGCTGCGTTGGCGACAGAGCGAACCGATAGCTGCGCGGGCCATAGCGCGAACGTGTAATGACTGTCAGGTTCGTGCGACCCGCTCGCTCGCGTGGTTTGATGAAGAGCGAATTGGCAGCCGGTGCGACTTCCCAGGACACGGTATCACCCAGCGCCACATGCTCGACTACTTCATCCTTGGCGAAGACGATTTCCGTGGCGATGCGGAACACGCCCGGAATCTCATAGACTTGCCGATCATTGTAGTTCGCTTCACGAACCCGGTGATCGAGCACCGTCGCATGGGGCGTTTCTTCGGCCATCGCCGGCGACGCAGCCAGCGCGATCGCGAGCGCAAACGGGGCGCTCCACTTCAACACGGTCATTGGGGCACCTCCACGTCAGCGCGATAGCTCTCGACCTGATAGCCAAGCGGATTTTTGAAGCGGTCCACTTCCTTGCTCGGCGTGCCATCGACCTTGTATTTGATGGTCGCGACGGCATCGGTTTTGGTCGAGTTCGAGCCGGTCACAGATTCCTTGGTGAAATAGACCTGCGCGACGTTGCCGCCCAGGAACGACACCCGCTTGATTTCGACAAAAACATCAGTGCGGTTCGCAAGGATGTTTTGCGGACTTTGGGGATTGTCGGTCTTGTAGAAGCGTGACCACCGATCCTGTTCGGGCCGCGCCGACATGACCATGACCGCATCGAAATATTCTTCGCGAGCGGCCGCTATCCAGCCTTCGCGATAGCGGACATAGGTAGCGAGGAAATACTTACGGACCGCCTCGTCATAGGTGATCGTCGCGTCACCGTGGAGCTTGGCGGCGATCGACGCCTCGCCCGTGTTACGGTCCACCGTAATAACATATGGCTCGACCGTTTTCAGAGGCGTCAGCGCTGCAACGGCCACAACGCCAGCAGTCGCGAGGGCGCCAGCAACGCCAGCGACGACCCACGCCAGCTTTTTGGAGCGCTCGGCCGCCGCAAGCTTGTCACGTTCCCAGCTTGCAGCCTCTTCAAAATAGGCTTTCAGCTCGTCCTTTGGAATACCAACTGCCATCGTAACACCTCAGCAATTCGAGTAGATCGGGCCGCGCAGCGAGGCGCTTAGACGCGGCACTTCGACCGCCCGCGATGCGTCCGACTGTTCATTCCCCGGAGTGGCAGGGTCTGCCGGGGCGGCGTCCGGAGTTGCCGGTGTGCCCTGATTGAACACGTCCACATTCGCCGGGGCGGTTCGCTGCGCGGCCTGATCCGGGATCGAGGGAAGGGTAAGCCCATGCGGATTTGCGGGCCGCATCGGCCCCTCGCATTTGGCTGGTTTTTTGACGGGCTGGCCTGCGCAGGCCGCCAGCGCCAGGCAGATTCCGAGTCCAAGCAACTTGCGCATATTCATTCCCTCAAGCTCTGGTGATTGTGTTTCGGTTGCGCCAACGGCGAACCGCCGACGAGAAGCCCCGTCCCATGCTGGCCCCCATGGCGCGGGCATCGCTGGCCGCGTGCCCTGCGCCCGTTGCCACTGCCCCGCCACCGCTCATCACGGCGTTACCGAACTGCGACACCATCGCAGCAGCACCACCGCCCAACGAGGCCGCAATTCCGGGGATTTGTAGGAAGAAGAAGCAGGCGAGGACGTAGAAGGCGATGATGCGAACGCATGTGTCCCAAACGTGCTCAAACTGACCGTCGAAGGATGCTGTTGCAGATTCTGCGACGTTGGCGACGACAAGCACCAGCAACAATGCGAACAAAGACAGCATCAAGAAGTTCAGGACGCTACCGAGCCACGAGAAGAAGTAGCTTCTGGTGGAATCGAACAGCAGCGCACCGACGAATATCGGACCAACCACCGCCAGACAGGCCAGCGCGAACAGCGCATAGAGCACGATCACAAAGCCAACCGCGAGCGCGAACAACGCGGCTACAGCGGTTAGCAAGATGATTATGGTTGCGCCGATGCACAGGATGATCGCAGTCGCTGCCCCCTGCAAATCCCACATGCTGGCGTTCTGCTCCGCATATTCCTTGGTGGCATCCTGCATCCCTATCAGCGCAACATCGACGCGCGCCCACATCGTATCAAACGACCCACCGACGCCATTTGGCGAGCCTCCGATGATTGAGGCAAACTCATTAGGCAGCCCCGTCACGATCATTTGTGCAATTGATGCTCCGTAAAGGCTTGTCACAGCCCAATAGAGTGCAGCGAGCATGAGGGAGCGATAGACGTATTCGCGGAACGGGTATTGCACAGCACCGCGCATGATAGCGTAGCCGAGCAGTATGATATAAATCACCATTCCCGTGCGGAGCGGCCCAGCGATCCAGCCAACAAACCCAGCGTAGTTTGAAACTACAGAAGAGTTGAGTTCGTTGACGAAGCCCTGATAGGCATTTGTGAATAGATCGTATTCCACCAGATCGCTCCGCGTTATTATTTAATTGAGCTTCGAGCTGTCACATTCCCGCCGCTTTGCGAGCGCGAGCCATCTGATCTTCTCGGTCACGGGAATATTTGATGGACGCGATGGCGGACTTGATGCCTCTGCAATTCTTGGCGACGGGAATGGGAAGATCGGATTGTTTGAGTTCGCTGTTCATGATCTTGTCGCACTCCGATACGATCACCGGAATTTGATCTTCATTGGCTTTGAGCCATTCCACGTCGTGGTAGGTCATGAGGATTTCGGGAAAAGCGGGCGCGCGTTGGCAGCCGGCGATTAAGCCGGCTGCGCTCAATGCTACTAAGGCCATCTTTCGCATTCTTACATTCCCGCCGCTGCCCGTGCGCGGGCCAGTTGCTCTTCACGATCGCGGGAATAGCTGGACAGTGCTTCCGCCGTTTTGGCCGCTTGCTCAGCCCGACGCGCCCGCTCCATGGCATCGACGCGGAGCTGGTCGTTCATCATCGACGCACTTTCGAGCTGGATGCGCGCTTGTAGGTCAGCAACTTCCTTGGCCGTTGACGCCGACGCTAGGCGACTGCGCAGCTCTTCCAAGCCTTCGCCGCGCGATGTGGCCGCTTCGCCCATCCCTTCGGCCATGGCCTTGTCCATCGCGATCGAGCGCGCCGACTGATAGCGAACATCGGTTTGATCGCCATTCGCGGACACGCCGAGACGTTCGAGCATGTCCTGATAGATCGCATCGGAACGGCCGCCGTAGCCGCCGCCGCCGCTGAAATCGCCGCGCGCCATGCGTTCGAGGGAGTTCACATCGACGCCGAGCGTGCGAAGCGAATCCGTCTTGAGCTGGTTGGCGATCGAGGAAACATCGGTCAGCTGGTTCAGCCCTTGGTAGAGCTGCTGCGCTTCCGCAATCTGCTGGCGACCCTGCTCAATCATCTGCATGGTCTTCTGGATTTGTTCGATATGCTTGAGCACGGACGTGCTATCGAACACAGGGATACCCTGCGCACTGGCTGGCGTCGCGGCCGCAAGGCTCCCGATCGACACAGCCGCCAAGAAAAGCTGCTTCATAGTCTCACTCCTTTCAGCTTGGGCGCCGGCGCCGGTGAAATTCCGGCAACCAGAGCTTCGGATCATTGCCCAGTTCGGCAATCACTTCGCGGGCCACGCCCGTTGTCTCAGCGCGCCCCGACAGCACGGCCAGTTCATCGTCCATGCCAATGAGATCCAGGCCGACCACAACGGAGTCATGGCCCTGCTTCACGAGGAATTTGCGGCTTTCCGGCGACAGCTCTTCGCGCACCAGCTTAAATTCCGCCTCCGACAGCGAGAAGCCTTCGATGTAATCTCGGCGCTGGCCGAACGGATTGGGCAGGAAGATTTTCGTCGCGACCTGCTCCAAGATCGAATGGCTGATCGTGGACCGCAGCGCGTCCGCAGGCGACTGTGTTGCAAAGACGAGGAAGGCATTGCGCTTGCGGTATGTCTTGAGGCCATCCTGCGCGAATGCCGTGAACGCCGGATCGGCCAGAGCCTTCCAAAATTCGTCAATCGCAATAACCATGCGCTCGCCTGTCAGGAGCGCGTCTATCCGCTCGAACAGGTAGAGCATGACCGGCGTGCGGATTTCCGCGTTTTCGAGGAAGTCGGTCATATCGAAGCCCACGAAACGGGCTTCGAGCGACATGGAATCTTCCTCATTATCGAAAACCCAGCCAAGGTTCCCCTCGGAGGTCCACTTGACCAGGCGCGCGCCGACGCCGCCCGAATCCGACATGCCGAGCATGGTCCGCAGCGCCGACAGCGAGCGTTGCTCGCGTGGCAGCTTCATCACGGCTTCAATGCCATCGTCGATCAGGTGCGATTCCTGCACCGTGATCGGCGCACCCTCTTGCTTCACCAGCTGGCGGATGAAGCGACCGAGGAACGCGCGATGGGAAGCCGTATTGTCGAGCGCCTTGAGCGGAGCGAAGCCCGTAGGCTCCCCGTTGCGCAGCGCGAGATAGGTGCCGCCGCTGGCTCGAACAAAAATTTCCGCGCCCTGATCCTTGTCGATGAAGATATGGCGCGCGTTGAACTTTTCGAGCTGCGCCATCAGGAAGTTGACCAGCACCGTCTTGCCGCCGCCCGATGGACCAATGACCATCGAATGGCCCAGGTCCGCCGAATGGAAATTGAAGTAATAGGGGCTGCGAGCGCTTGTCTTGAGCAAGGCGACCGCAGGCCCCCAATGATTGCCGTCCTCGTGCCCTGCCGGGAAGGTATGGAAGGGCGAGAACGCCGAGAAATTATATGACGTGATCGGCGCGGGGCGCGCCCTCCACGCGAAATTGCCGACCAGCTGCGACCAATAGGCAGCTTCCAGCGCCGCGCTTTCGCGGGCGGCGACCATGCCCGTATCGGCCAGGGCCGCGCGCGCGATCGACATGTTATCGCGCAGCTTTTTCAAATCCTCCGCGAACACCGTCAGCGTGAAATGATGGTCCCCCAGCACGAAGCGGTTCGATTGCAAATCGTCGGCCGCGTCGATCAGCTCATCCATCTGACTGATCGCCTTGTCACCGGCGTTCGCCATTTGGGTCTGGCGAAGCCGAAACCGTTCTGTTGCCGCTGTGCGCGACAGGAACGTGAACGACTGCGTTATGGCGAGGCTGAAATCGACCGACAGCAGCGATTCAAACTGGCGCGGCGTTGTCGATGACGGATACTCGCGAATACCGAAAATGCCGCCGAACATCGAATGATCGGCGTCGCGGACCTCAAATGTCTCAGCGCCGATGATCGCGCGGCTCGCATAGAGCGCCGAGCCGAGACGGCCACGGACCAGAGGGCAGCGCCGATAGCGCCCTGTCATCACCTGGTTCAATATTTCCAGCGGTTCGGAGAACAGGAGGCCGCGGTGCTCATAGATGCCGACACGGCGCGGACGAACGCGCAGCAGCAGCTTTTCCAGATCGCGCACCTTGTCTTCCAGCAGCTCTAGGGCTTCCGCGATATTGGCGTTCTTGTCCTCCTGCTTCTTGCGCAGGAAATCCATCAGCTTGTCGGTCGCGTTTGCCGTTGGGCGGATCACGACCGTCATGAAAAAGCGGTTGCGGAACATGCGTTCGGCCGTCATCCGCTCATAATATTTTTGATCGAGCTTAGCGGCGAAATGGGAGCGGAACGTGCCGCCTGGATAGTCGCGCACGCGCATCCGCAGCATGTGCGTCCAGATCGAAAGCCGCTCGTCATGGATATTGCGCCAGACCCCGTTGAGGCGCGTGTGCCAATCGTTCAGATCGCGCACGTCCGAAGTCTCGAAGGGCCGCCCATCCAGTTCGAGCATGAGCATCAGATCGCCATTATCGAGGGCGACCACATGCTCATTGACATGCCGCGAATACGGCAAGAATTTCTCGGGCATTTCCTCCCGCTTGGCCTTGTCAAAAGGCACCTTCTCCGCGAGCGCGCTCTTACCGAACACCACGACCAAATCCCTTTCGCTTGATTCCGTAGAGCGGCAGCGGCGTGTAGCTCGACCCACCCCAAAAGACGCGGTTCCGGTTCGCCGCTTTGGTCCGGCCCCACAGGAAGATCAGCCGGAATGCGTTCACGTCATGCCGAACGATAAGCCGCGCCATCGCATAAAGCGCGACGGCGGCTGCGCCGCCGTAGAGAGGATTGCCCGAACCAACCAACGTGATTGCGCCCGCCATGATGATGAGCGCGCCCGCTTCAATGGGAACACCCGCCCACAAAGCGGGGCGGGTGACGGCCAAGAACAGCGGGTCTTTTGTCATTTCTTCCTGACCGTCCATCCCCGATCACCCCGTAATCGTGTCGACGATCCACGGCGCGGAGAACACGATCACCACGCCAACTACGACCGTGACGAGCATCTGCACCGAAGCGCGGCCGAGGAACCACAAAAGGCCGACGACGATGATCGCAATGATCGCCAGCGTGCGGAGCAAACCGTTGCTCAGCAGGCCGAGAATGTTGTCGGCCAGGCCTTCAAAGTTTGCCTGCGCAAAAGCCGGCTCCGCTACGAGCAGGCTTGCCAGCAGCGACAGGGGCAGCGCGCGCGCCATGAGCGGCGAGGGCTTGAAACGCGCGAGCAACGCATCGAGCCGGGATTCAGCTTTGATCTTCCAGATACGAAACATTCGACAACTCCTATCTTCGCCTTACGAACCAATCCGCGCGTGTTGGGCGCGGCCGAAAACATCCCACGCAGGCGGTGCAGGCGGTGGAGCCGCCTCCATGTTCTCCGCTGCGATTTCCGCCAGCTCCACCGGCACACGACCGGCGCCAGTGTCGCTCATGGCGGCGCTGGCGGGCTGATCGCCCACGATGACAGTCGGGATTGCGGTCGCAGGCCGACCGCTAACGCGCCGGCCTGCATTCTCCACGCGGGCGACATAGCCGTTGCGGAAACCTCTCGATTGAGAGCCTGTGTTATACATGCTGAGTGCGACCCGAAGGGCCTCTTGCGGGGTGCGACCCGTCTTGGCCGAACGGAAATTGGACAGGAGCACACGGCCTGCCGCTTCGACATTGGCGCACTGCTTGAAAACAGTGTCCCACGTCAGGCCGAGCCAACCCATGTTGCGTGAATTTATTTGGCCGAGGCCGAGATCCACGCTGTAGCCGCGCGCGACATAGGAACGTGCGGTTGCGATGGCCTCAGCCTCATTACGCGGACGGCGCGGCTGAGTGGCCACGCCGTTGACGTTGATCGCAAAAACATAGTTCGAAGATTCCGCATCGACGATCGCGGCGATCGTATGCGGTGATACCGCTGGGGCGCATTGCGCCGCCAGCGCAAGAACGGCTCCGGTTTCGAGGAACACGCTCCCGCTCCCGGTCAGTTGCGCGGCTGATAGTAGGTCTGTTGCCGCCCGTCAGTCCAAGTGACCGTCAAGCGCCCAGGCCTCCCATCATCCGGCTTCTTGTATTTGGTCTTCGCGATGCCCCCGCCCGTGCATGTCGGGAAGCTGCCGCCGAGAGCCAGCACGCGCCACAGTTTCGTGATCGGTGGAACACAGGCTGGATATTGCGTCGGACCACCCGGGTTGGAGATGCACAGCACAACCTCACATGCCCAGGTATTGTCCGACGCTACAGCGGGGGTCGATTGCACCGCAGCCCCCACCAGGGCAGTCGCGAGCGCGAAATTAAAAGCTTTCATCGCTTTCTCCCTCGTCATCGAGATTTATGCACATATCACGATGAAGGGGAAAGGGAAGCCTAAAACGCCACTTTGTTGCTACATTGTTTGTCAGGGACCAATCGGATATGGTCATCCTCATATCCGTAATCGAGCACGACATGTCGCACAGCACTTGACAGTCGCTTGTAGGTTTTAAGCGTCGGTTGCTCGAAAAGGCAGACATTCAGCCACTTATCGCCACGCCACGATACTTTGACATTGATGATCCATTCACTCGACGGCAGCTGCGCAATCTCGACCGCTTGGATCAATCCCCCAGCGGGGCGGCGGGTGGTTAGTTCGCGCTCAAGGATCGGATCATACTGCCAATCGTCGCTATGCGGCATCGTGATTTATTCCCTTTTACCGATTAGGATATGTCTATCCTCGCTTTGACGGCGAGGGCAACCCGGCTTGTCGTCTCTTGCCGTGCGCGCACATAAACGCCATGAAATGTGCGCGCACGCTTATAAGAGGGCATCGCGTGGATGGTACGCCAGACAACGCTAAACCCGAACAATACCAGAACGGCGATGTGAGGGCGGTCAACGGCGGAAGTCAATCAGCCCCAGCTCTTGCCACATCCACGTAAAATCATAGGTGGCCATTGGCTCGCCAGTCCCGGATTTTGCCGCACCATTCTCTATATATTTTAGCCAGTCGGCAACTTTCGCCCGGCCTGCCTTTGTACGGGCCAAAGCCCGCGGTGTCTTGTTGCCGAGGGCGGGCACCGCTTCATCAAGCGTTTTGGTATATTCGCGTGTCAGCATCTCATGAACGATGCGCTCCCTTTCGTCCGACGGGATATCGAGCGGCTCTTCCTGCGGAGCGCGGGCGGCGTCATCGGCCATGAACTGGGCCATAGTCCGAATTTCGGTCATAGGTGTGCTCACGCAATCACCGAGCCATTCGCGCATATGCGTGATCGCTTGCTCCGCGCGGGCGGCGCTATTGACCTCAACGATCAGTTTGCGACCCACCAGTTCGACATTGGCAAAAACAGGTGTGCCGTCCTCCATGGTTGTCACAAAAGCCTGCCCGCCTTTGGTCGTTCGTGGTTTCCTGTTCTTCGTCACTGGCGCCAGCCAGTTCCAGAACGTATCGCTCGCAGGTTCCAGCCATTGCGCCGCGTTCAGCCTGCGAACCACGCTCTTGCCGATCACGCCCTTCGCCAGGGGGAACACGATACGGTGGAACACAAGATCATCGCCATCGGCATTGACCATTTCCGGCACGCTGCCGGACATGGCCTTGCCCAGACAATCAAGCAGCCAGATATTGGTGAAAATCGGACCTGACGCTTTTAGGAGGCCTTCCCTTTCGGGAGGGGACAGTCGGTCAGTACCTGGCCCATCGTCTTCAAGTTGGGAAAAGGCCTCGATCACTCGCCCGGCGCCGTCCGGGCTGAACGGTAATAAGGCGCCGGAAATCCCATGGCGGCCATTCACCTCGATGACCCGTGCGGCGATCTTGTCCCAGTTAACAAGGGTCTGCGTTGCGCTATGTTCGCGCACCGTGACCGGCGCAATATCGCGCAGAAGATCCCGCAAGGTCATCGACTGCCCGGGGACGACCTCGCTAACCTCATAGAGCGACATCACCGTATCGCGCAGTGCGCGCATGTAAGCCTTGTTCGGCGCTTTCTCGTTCCAGCCCCGGCGCTTGAGATACTCATCGACGAGATTGAGGCCTTCAGGCTCGAGTTCCTGTGTGAGCAAGTCTTCGAAAGCACAGCCCCACAGCTGCGCCTCCCAATGATCGCCGATGATGTCGAATATATCATCAGGCTCAAGATCCATCGCATCGCAGGCCGGGCCAAGATGCGCGACGAGCATCTCGTCCATCATCTCGTCCCAGGGCGCACGGCCCAAGTACTTCATCAATCCGGAAAGATCGTGAGCGGATTTCGGTCTGGACATTCAGGCAGGCCTTTCCACGCCAAGGCGGCGCATTTCGCGATAGATAGTCGATCGGCCGATGCCGAGTTGCCGCGCCGCTTCGGTCGGCGAGATACGGGCTTCAACCAGTTTGATCGCGGCATCCACCTTGGACATGTCGAGCGGCTGACGGCCAGGCTGCTTGCCCTTGGCGCGTGCGGCAGCGATGCCGTCCCTGGTCCGCTCGGAAATCAGCCGTCGCTCGAAATGGGCAATGGCCCCGAACACATGGAAGATGAGTTCGCCGGCGGCCGACGATGTGTCGATCTTTTCCTCAAGACTCAGAAGAGCGATGCCCTGGCCGCGTAGCGTCTCGACCGTGGCGAGCAATTCGGCCAACGAGCGCCCGAGCCGATCGAGGCGGACCACCGCTAGGGTATCACCCTTACGCGCATAGGCGATCAGTTCGGCCAGACCGGGCCGCTCCATGCTCTTGCCCGACATGACGTCGGTAAACACCTTGATGGCGCCGGCCTTCTCCAGTCGCATGGTTTGGCCCGAAACATCCTGATCGCCGGTGCTGACGCGGGCATAGCCCAGAATATCGCCCATGCCGTGCGTCTCCCCAACGGTCGTTCTGTGGACGCTATGGAGGACAGCCGCTTCGCCCCATCGACATCCGTCCACATACTATGTCTCTTTACTCATGGTTGTCCATAGGCGCAGATGACCTTTTGTGGACGGGAACCGGCATGACGAAGCGCAAGCATCAACTCCTGACCGAGAGCGAACGCGATCAGATCCTCGCCATCCCAACCGATCGCGACCATTTGGCCCGGCTCTATACCTTCGAGCCTTCCGATATCGAGATCATCGGCGCGCGACGGGAGCGACGGAACCAGTTGGGCGTGGCGCTGCAACTCGCGCTCCTGCGGCACCCGGGCATCACGCTTGCGCAGTTGATACAGGACAGGGGAGCAATACCCCATGATCTCGCCGCTTTCGTCGCGGAGCAACTTGGTCTGCACGTAACCGAGCTGGCCAACTATGCGGCGCGGGATCAGACAATGACGGATCATGCCCGTGAGTTGGCGGTGCGCTTGGGCCTTCGGGGGGCGACCCGTGCGGATATTCCCTTCATGATCGAAGCGGCCGCGAAAGCGGCATGGGCGACCGACAAGGGGATGACGATTGCGATGGGCGTGGTCACCGCCCTGCGCGAGGCCCGGATTTTGCTGCCGTCCATCTCCACCATCGAACGCACCAGCAGCGCGGGACGCGCGCGTGCGCGCAAGCAAGCTGCCTATGCTCTGATCGCCGATCTCAGCACCGAACAGGTCAACGCCCTCGATCAGCTCTTCGACGACGCCGGCGGCACGAGCCAACTCGCTTTGCTCAAGACCATTCCCATTGCGGCTAAGCCCGATCACATCCGCCAGATCCTCGACCGCCTGCGGCAAGTGCGGAAGATCGGCATTTCTCCGGACGTGGCTGGCCGCATCCATGCGGACCGCTTTCGGCAATATGTCAGGGAAGGCCGCGCTTCTCCTGCCTATATGATTGAGCGGTATATCCCCTCCCGCCGACGCGCCACACTTGTCGCTTTCCTGCTCGATCTTGAAGAACGACTGACCGACAACGCCCTGGAAATGGCGGACAAGCTGATCGGCAGCATCTTCACCCGCGCGAAAAACGCTCAGGCACGCAGCTATGCCACCACGTCGAAGAACGTGGCGCGGCTGATGCTGATCTTTGGCAGGACGATCGACGCGCTGACCGATGCGGTCGATACCGGCGAAGACCCGATGGAGGTCCTGGACGCCTCGGTAGGATGGCACACCCTCCTGAAGGCCAGACCGGAAGTGGCGACGATCGCGGAAACCGCCAATCTTGATCCGCTGACGATCGCGGCCGACCGCTATGCGACGTTGCGCAAGTTCGCCCCTGATCTGCTTGAAGCGCTGCAGTTCAGGGCCGGAAAGGGCAGCGCGAAAACGATCGCCGCCATTGAGATACTGCGCGACGTCAACAGGTCGGGCAAGCGCGATGTGCCTACCGACGCTCCGATGCCCTTCCGCAAGGAATGGCGGAAAATCGTCGTGGGCGACGACGGCAAGATCAATCGACGGCTCTGGGAGATCGCGACGATCGCGCATCTGCGCAACAAGCTCCGCTCCGGGGATGTCTGGGTGGAGCGATCGGCGGGATACCGCCGGTTCGACAGCTACCTGCTCAGCGAAGCAAAGGCGAAACCGGTCGTATCGGCTCTTGGCCTGCCCCCTACAGCCAGCGAATGGCTCGAACAGCGGGGGCGCGAACTGGACTGGCGGCTGAAGAAATTCGCCCAGCGCCTGAAGCGCGACGCTTTGGAGGGTGTGCGATACCGCGACGACCGCCTCCAGATATCCCCCGTTCGCACGATCGCAACGCCCGACGCCGAAGCGCTGGCCGACCGGCTCGATGCGATGATGCCACGCATCCGTATCACCGAACTGCTACATGAGGTGGCGCAGGAAACTGGCTTTCTTTCGGCGTTCACCAACCTGCGCACCGGCGAGCCATGTCCCAATGAAAATGCGCTGCTCGCCACCATCCTCGCCGACGCCACCAATCTCGGCCTGTCGCGCATGGCCGCCGCGAGCCAGGGAGTCACGCGCGATCAACTCCTGTGGACCCATGACGCCTATATCCGCGACGAGAGCTACCGCGCGGCGCTCGCCGTTCTCATCAACGCGCACCACCGCCTGCCATTCTCGCGGGTATGGGGCGACGGCACAACGTCCAGTTCCGATGGTCAGTTCTTCAGGGGCGCGAAGCGCGGCGCATCGGGCGGCGACATCAACGCCCGCTATGGCGTCGATCATGGCTTCAGCTTCTACACCCATGTTTCCGATCAGCGCGGGCCCTACCACGTCAATGTGATCTCGGCCGCCACGCATGAAGCGCCCTATGTCCTCGACGGCCTCACCAGCCATGGCACCGATCTCAGGATCGTCGAGCATTACACCGACACCGGCGGGGCGACCGACCATGTCTTCGCCCTGTGCGCGATGCTGGGATTTCGCTTCTGCCCGCGCCTGCGCGACTTTCCGGACAGGCGGCTTGCGCCGATCGCGCCGGTTTCGGCCTATCCGTCCATCGCCCCGTTGTTGGGCAAGCGTATCCGCACCGACATCATCAATGAACAATGGGACGACGTGCTGCGCCTCGTGGGGTCGATCAAGGCTGGCCACGTCGCGCCGTCGGTCATGCTGCGAAAGCTCGCCGCCTACGAACGGCAGAACCAGCTCGACGTCGCACTACAGGAGATCGGCAAGATCGAACGGACCCTGTTCATGCTGGACTGGCTTGAAAATCCCGATCTGCGCCGGCGATGCCATGCCGGCCTTAACAACAGCGAGCAGCGCCATGCCCTGACGCAAGCGATCTACACCTTCCGCCAGGGCCGCATCATCGACCGCAGCCATGAAGCTCAACAATATCGGGCATCAGGCCTCAACCTAGTCATCGCGGCGATCGTCTATTGGGCTCTGTTGCAAAAATCGTGAAGCTTGAGCATGCTTGGCGGAGATTGAACGGATGGAGCG
>NZ_BLJH01000033.1:0-42184 GCF_009811895.1 Novosphingobium sp. TCA1
GCCGATGTTCGCATTATGTCTGCCAAATCGTTGTCTGGCGCACAAACCTTGAGGTGACGCCATGATCGTGCATCCGGTAGCCGTGATGATCGCCCCGGTCTTGCCGCCTGCCTGAAATCGTTGCGCGACGGCGATGTCCTCATCGTTTGGAAGCTCGACCGGCTCGGCCGAACGCTCACCCACCTGGTCAGCACGGTGCAGAATCTGTCGGATCGCGGTATCGGTCTGCGGGTGCTCACCGGCAAGGGCGCGCAGATCGACACCACGACGCCATCGGGCCGGATGGTGTTCGGCATTTTTGCCACACTGGCGGAGTTTGAGCGGGATATGATCCGCGAGCGCACCATGGCTGGCCTGGCCGCTGCCCGCGCGCGGGGACGCAAGGGTGGCCGCAAGTTCGCCCTCTCCAAGGCCCAGGTGCGGCTCGCTCAGGCTGCTATGGCCCAACGCGACACGTCCGTTTCCGACCTCTGCAAGGAACTCGGGATCGAGCGCGTCACTCTCTACCGCTATGTCGGTCCCAACGGGGAACTCCGGGATTACGGTCAGCGCGTGCTTGCTGCCAAAACGCGATGATGATGACGGGAGCCCCGATCAAACTTACCCAAGCGGACGCCGCAGACGTTGCAGACCTGTACAACCGTTGCAGCGACTATTTCCTGTTGCAGGACGGGGCCGCGCCCACGCTGGACGATGCTCGCGAGCTTTTCTCCGATGTGCCGCCCGAAAAGAGCGCCCACAATCAAGCTGTCCTGGGATGGAAGGGGCCTGGCGGCCTATATGCAATCGCGGCCATCCTCCGCGATTATCCGCGTGATGGCACATGGTATCTCGGCTTCATGATCGTAGATGCCGCACAGCGTGGTCGTGGCGTCGGACGCTCAATTTACTCGACGGTCGAAAGCTGGGCCGCTGCGAGAGGTGCCACAGAGATTCGGTTGGCCGTGCTGGAAGCGAATGAAGCGGCAGAGCGATTTTGGCGTTCTCTCGGCTTCATTGAGTATCGGCGCGTTGGGCCAGACACCTTCAAAATGCGTAGCCATCGCCGGATAGAACTGAGCCGTCGCCTTTCTGGCGCGACCGTAGAAGGCAGCAACAAGTAAGATCTCGCGCCGGCTATCTGGGCGAGCTTGGCGTAGGATTCCGCCCCCTCCCGCAAACGCCCCCATATGACGGCAGCGACTATGCCAGCGCCGGTTTTGTCGTAGGACTGGACAGCTGCATAATAGGTTCCCCTGCAGGCGCTGGCGAGAACACGGGAGCCATAAAATGGCACCCCGTCTGCGGCTTCGCGCTCGTAAGTGAATTGTTTGTCGAGATACTGTTTGGGCGTGGGCGTATCGGCCATGCCGGCAAGGTTCATTGAGAGCCAGCCCATGAACGTTTCTCCTAAATAAGTTTGGCCTGGGCGGCCGCGATGGGCAGCTTCAGATGCCCAGAGATCTGCCGAGCGAGTGCATTGATGTCGGTAAGGGCTGTGGCGCTCGCATGGCGAACCTGGCCTCCTGGTCCCTTCCACTGAGGATGGCGATATGTAATCGCGGCCGATCCAAAGCGCTCTACGGACAACCTGACGTAGAGATTGTTCGAGGTCAGCTCATGATCGCCAGCGATCGAAGGGTTTGGCGTGCGGTAATCCAGACGATAGTCACTACGATCCATGCCGAGTGCAACGGCCAACTGGCGCAAAGTCCGCTGGCCTTCACGGCGGAAATCCGCAAGATCCTGAGGGAGGTAGTCGACGCCCTTCCTCAAAAGAGCGACGATGGCAGGCCTATGCTTGAGGTCGGCGAGGCGGGTCAGACAATCTTCCCGCAGAAGTGCATCATCGGGATGAATCTCGTCCTGCGTGTCTGTTGAAAAACGTGCTAGGCGGCGTGCCAGCAACTGCACCGCTGGATCATTTCCCGGCTCAAAACCAGCGCGCTGGGCATCGGCCGCGGCATCGCTGAGCGCCGCCATGCAATGTGTGAAAGTAGTCAGCCCCTCGGGAGCCAGGGCGCGGCGGAAACGGAAATCGAGATCGTAGAACACAGCAACCTCCATCGTGTGAATGGTCGCCTGTTTCCCTCCCCCTCCCCTTTCATTCTTTCCGGCAGGCCCGGAGCACGAGACCCTGTGTCAGCCGGCCTCCACCACGACGGCGACAGGCACGCGGCCGCCTGCGGCCGTCCCGTCAGGATCAGACCACCCACACAACCAGCGATAAGCCTGCTCGGCCTTCGCCGCGGCAGTGATGATGGCGGTTTTGTCGCCCTTCAAAATGGCGAGCCAACCGGATATGTAGCTGGCATGATTGTCGTGTAGTTCAGGCGGAAGCCCGAGCTCTGAACAAACGATTCCAGCAGTAATGTCAGCTACTAGCTCTTCAAACGCATAGGCTTTGTCCCCAAAGCGGCGGCCGAATTCACGTGCCAGTCGGTGGGCAGCGCCGGTCGCGTGAGCCATCTCATGCCCGAGAGTCGTTGCATGATGATCGCTGGTCAGGAAATTGGCCTTGGGGGGCATCTGCACGTAATCGCCGCCCGGTGAATAGAACGCCCGGTTCCCGCCGTGACGGATCTCGATCGGGATTGGCGAGAAGAATGCATCGATCGCGGCCTGACGCTGTGATGGCTCTGCTTGCTGGTGCGCCATAGGTTGGGGGTAATAGTGCGCCGGTAGGCCATCGATCTGATCGCAATTGAACACGCTGTACGAACGCATGAAGCGTATGGTGACCGGGCTGCTTTCACCTGTCAGCGTCGGCTGTCCGGCCCTGGAGAAAGTATTGAAATAGATGCTGGGCGAAGAGGGTTCACCTCGGCGTACCGTGCCGCCAAGTTCGTGAGCCTGCTTGCGGGTCATCCAATATTGAGAATTGAAACCTTGGCAATCGGCGATCGCCCAGAGCAGCAGGCTGTTTATGCCGGTGTAGGCCTGCCCTAAGGCACGGCGTGGCCGTCCGCCGGCAAAAGTTCTCCATGGTCGTTTCCATGGCGCCACGCCCGCTTCAATCCGAGCGATGATGATATCAGTAATTTCCTGTGCGATGTCTCGCTTACCTCGCGGAACCATGGCCGCATCCTTTGTTCGAAAAAAAGGACCCGGGACTGCGCCCCGGGTCCAAGGTCATCAGGAGACTTGTCGTTCAGGTTCAAGCCGAGGCGTAGCTTTCTGCGTCCTCAGGAGAATTTTGTTCCGTGAGATTATCATTGATGTCCGGGTCCAGATCGCCGCTCCGCTCATCGCGATCGTCCCCGACATCATCAATATCGAGATCATCGTAATTCTCGTCTTCGAGGCCGTCAGGATCGCAGCCCTTGTCGTCCTGGCCATCAAGGTCGCCGCTGAAATCAGCATCCAGTTCGAACCGCATTGCAGGAGGCACCCAAGCGAGCGCACGCTGCTTGATCTCGTCCTCGACGATGACGTCGCCGGCGAACATCTTTTCGCACGATACAGCGATCTCGGTCTTCTTGGAGCTGGCGTAGCGGTTGGAGAGATCTACCCCGCCGATCTCCTGCAGCAGCGAGAGGATGGTGCCCTTGCTGACCCGATCGAAGTAGTTTGCGGCCGTTGGTCGCCACATCGCCGCTGGCTCGACATTAAGGAGCGTGCCGAGCTGCGCATGGATCGGATTGTAGCCTGCAGCATAGCCCTTCTTCGCTTCAAGTGACCGGGCCATGGTGTATGCGATCCAGGCAGCCTTCGTGTCGTCATCGAGTTCGCGGAAGGCCATGAAGCGGTCGACCTCGTTCGCCCCGTCGCACCAGGTTTTGTCAAGCGCATCGAACGCGCCGGCCATGATCTCTTCGGCCATGCCGGTGGGCAGATTGCTGGAGAGGATCGCATCCTGGGGATGGGGCGCCCGGATGGTCGTTCCGGTGTTGCTGAGCCCGGTTCGCGCGATCCCTTCGGCCATGGCGAAAATCGCGTAGTCGAGCGCGAGCGCCGGATCGTTCAGCAGGTTCGCGGCGAGAATGTTGCGGCGCTGGAGGGCGAGTTCGTCGAACAGGCGAGCACTATAGGCTTTGCCGCCCGGACCGGTGGCTTCTGGAAGCGACGGCTTGTTTTCGCCCGAACCTCGCGGAAGCTCGAAAGTGCCGCCCGAGACGTTGCCCTCTTCGTCGCGTTCCATACGCAGCAGCTTTTCGCTGTAGTAGTCGGAATCGAGCACCATCTCGCCTGTGGCGGTAACCAGAAGGAACTTGCCCACCTCGCTCTTCCATTCGTCGGGAAGCTCCATCCTTGATGTCGACAGATCTTCCATCTCTTCCTGGAGCCGGTCGTATTCAGCGTCCAGCTCAGCTGCCTCCGGCGACTCCTCGTCCAAAGCCTCGATCTCGTCGCAGATCGCACCGAGACGGCCCTGTATCGCTTCGATGCGGGCCTGGGCTTCTTCTGAAAGGGGAGCAGGCGGTAGAGCGACGGATTTGAGCTTCATTTCCTGCCGGACGTTCCAGACTGCAGACCCTGCCACCGGCCAGATCGCACCGAGACCCGTTTCCGCAAGCAGGCGTTCGGCTTCGGCCTGAAGCTTGGTGTTCACCAGGCCTTCGATGATCTCGCGATCGAGCCAGCGGTCGTCGGCGGTCTCACTGAAGAGGTCACGTTCGATCCGCCCCCCGGCGGCAGTGTAGGCATCTTCACCGACCAGCAGGGCGAGCGAGTCATTTCCCCGCGTCGAACCGTCGGCAATCAGGCGCCGCACAGCGTCCGGGCTATCGCCGCCGTACGAGCGGTGCATTCGCTCGAACACGCGGGTCTGGACTTCGTGCTGATCGGTGGAGGCATATGCCTTGGCAAGCTCGATCGACATCTTGCCTGCGGCGAACTGTTCGAAGATGGGTTCGGCGAGCGCGGCAAGACGCAGGCGTCCTTCTACGAAACGGCGCTCGACACCAAACCGCTTGGCAACAGCCGCAGTGTCGCCATCGACGCCGATGAAATGCTGGAAGGCCTGAACCTCTTCTGCCGGCGTCATCTCATCACGCTGGAAGTTTTCTGCAAGCGAAGTTTCGGTGGTTTCTGCCTCATTGGCGACAAGGAGCTTGCAGGCAACTTCCTGGTCGGCCCGCCACGCGCCGCGTGCGACGATCAGGGTCATCGCGCGCAGACGGCGCCCGCCGCAGATCACATCGTAATGGCCGCGCTTCTTGGACTTGGTGACAACCAGGTTCTGCAACAGACCGCGGGCTTCGATATCGTGGGAAAGCTGTTCGTCCTTCGCCGCATTTTGGGTCTTGCGGACATTGCTCGCTGAAAGAAGCAGCTTGTTGAGGGGGATGAGTTCTTGCATCTGATGTCTCCTTCTGATGTCCCGTTCTTCTGCCGGGACACCCCACCCCTTCCCCCTCCCCTTTCCTCACGCGCCCTGGAGGATCTGCGAGACAATCTCCTGCGCGCGCGCCAGCGGCACAAAGGTCCTGGTCTTGTAGGCGATCACTTCGGTGAAGCAGCCGAACGACTTCAGCCAGGAGAGCTGGTCGTAGGGAACACCGATCAGCTCGATGCGTGTTTCTGTGTTCACCACGCTCTTCCTGATCGTCATCGGCCATGGCCATTCGACCACCGTGCTGCCCTTCTGATTCAGCGCAGCCAGCACGCCCTCCGGCGTAACCTGGAATGTGGAACTAACATCGAACTTCTTGAGGAGCGCTGGGACGTCGCTTTCATGGACGATGCGGCCGAGCCAACTATTGCCTGCGGCATCGACTACGCGCCGCACCGAAAGATAGTCGCTCGGCAGAGACGACCAGATCGGCAGTAGCAGCCCTGCGGCAAGATGGATCGTTTCCTTGACCATCTGAGCAGCAGCTTCAGTCGCTTCAGCTTCCCAAAGCTTTTCGAAGGCATCGCGATCAACAGGCTCCCAGGCACTCTCGGTCAATTCGTCGAGGATCTTGTATTCCGTGCGAGTTGGTCGTGTGAGCGTTACCCGGCGAATAAGCTCACCGGATTCCTCCATGAGTGATCGGGCGGTTTCGACAAACGCAACTTTGCCTGACTTGGCGTTGCGCATGAAACGAGGCTTATCGCTGGCATTGGCGATACCAAGGATGCGGGCTGCGGTGACGGGGCGAACGGCCGTTTCCACCTCAATCGAAAGAAGGTGAGTCGTCGCTCCGGTGCGCTGGTCTGTGCGCAGGATCACATCTTCGCTCACCCTGGCCTTATCGACAGAGATGGTTTCGACGCCAATGTCGAGAGTGCCGGCATCGCGCGCCGCTGAAACCCGCGCTTCGACGAGCCCGAGAAACTCCTCGAAAATGCTGTTCTGCATACCGATCGGCAACGCGAGGATGCGGTTGAGCCACCGGGTGATGGGTGGTAGTTCTTCGACAAGACATCCATCCGCTCACTGACTCTATCGAGCATGCCGGGCGCCAAGCCCGCATCGAGCTACTGGCGCGGCTGGGCGAACATACAGGGCAAGCTGCTGCGATTGGACGGCTGCCGAGAGGGAGAAGGCGCGATCACAGGCCCAGCTTTAACGATGATGCGCGATGACAAGACTGTCGTGAAAGTTGATTTGACATCGATCCGTAGGTTTACCGCGCGCTTCATGTGAACAGGGCTGTCACTCAAGATCGGTCGAGCGGAATTGTCCTGAGGAGGTAGAAGTTCAAACCGTCCTCAAGCTGGAGGATTCGTCGAAGTGAAGCTTCGCCCTTTTGCTGGTAGCGTGCACGCGCGTTCATTCGTAAGCATGAAATCTGGCCGCCGCGGCGACCGCACGCTCGGTGGCGTGCCTCTTCCGCGCCGGAGGACATACGGTCGAGGTCCACTTCAATGATGCTCGACCTTGTTCCGGACAGCGTCGCCTCGACCTTCAAATCGCCATCAGTCCTCGGCGTGATGCGACCTAGCCGACAAGAACCGCGCGATACCGTCCAAAAGCCTTGGTGTCGCGACTGCGAGATAGCCATCGAGATCGGTTGGATCGCGTCAACGCGAGCGTCTGTTACATGACATCTTTGAGCCCAGCAGACTCGATTGCTTTTCGAGGTCGGCGACCTCCACTCCATGCGTCTTCGCGAGGGGCTCGACCTCCTCCACGCTGACCGACCTCCCGAAACGGCTCTAGTCTCCGGGCCAGACGCAAGCAAATCTATAGGCGTGCGGCTTTTCCAATTCTCTGCCCATGAACAGGCGTCTGCTATCAGCGATCTGAAACCTGTGCGTAAACGGCAGCTTTGTCGGCGCGGGCGGGTGCTCCGCTGATGGCGTAGTGTCCTGTTGAAGAACCTCCAATGGGTGCCCGTCATCCTTGTGTATGAGTATCGAACGCTACAAGTTCGGATAGTTCGGCCCGCCGCCGCCTTCGGGCGTGACCCATTCGATGTTCTGGGTCGGGTCCTTGATGTCGCAGGTCTTGCAGTGGACGCAGTTCTGCGCGTTGATCTGGAGCTTCATGCCCGAACCGTCCGGATCGACGAACTCGTAGACCCCCGCCGGGCAATAGCGCGCTTCCGGCCCGGCATAGAGCGGCAGGTTGATAGCGGTGGGAACCGAGGGATCCTTGAGCTTCAGGTGAACCGGCTGGTCTTCCTCGTGGTTGGTGAACGAGTAGGACACGCTGGTCAGGCGGTCGAAGCTGATCACGCCGTCCGGCTTGGGATAGGCGATCGGCTTATAAAGGTCGGCGCGCTGGAGCGTCGAGGCATCGGTGTGATGCTTCATCGGCTTGGCAAGCCCGAAGCCGAACAGCGTGCGCAGCCACATGTCGGCGCCCGCCAGCACCGTGCCGATCTCGCCGCCCCACTTGGCGACCATTGGCTCGGCGTTCTGGACGAGCTTCAGTTCCCTGGCGATCCAGCTTTCGCGCACGGCGGTATCGTATTCGCCAAGCGTGTCCTGCTCGCGGCCTGCCTTGATCGCGGCAGCGATCGCCTCGGCCGCCAGCATGCCGCTCTTCATCGCGGTATGGGTACCCTTGATGCGCGGCACATTGACGAAACCTGCCGAGCAGCCCGCCAGCACGCCGCCCGGGAAGGCCAGCATCGGCACCGACTGCCAGCCGCCCTCGTTGATCGCACGCGCGCCGTAGGCCACGCGCTTGCCGCCTTCCAGGATCGCGCGGATTTCCGGGTGCTGCTTCCAGCGCTGGAATTCCTCGAACGGATAGACGTAGGGGTTCTTGTAATCGAGCGCGGTCACGAAACCGAGCGCGACCTGGTTGTTCGCCTGGTGGTAAAGGAAGCCGCCGCCCCAGGAATCGCTCTCGCTCATCGGCCAGCCCTGGGTGTGGATCACCCGGCCGGGGACGTGCTTGTCCGCCGGGATGTCCCAGAGTTCCTTGATGCCGATGCCGTAGATCTGCGGCTGGCAATCCGCCTCCAGATCGTACTTCGCCTTGAGCCGCTTGGTCAGGTGGCCGCGCGCGCCTTCGCAGAACACGGTGTACTTGCCGAGCAGGTTCATGCCGGGCTGGAAATCGCCCTTGGGATTGCCCTCGCGGTCGATACCCATGTCGCCGGTCTGGACGCCGATCACGGCGCCCTTGTCGTCATAGAGGATCTCGGCGGCCGGGAAGCCGGGGAAGATCTCGATCTCCAGCGCCTCGGCCTGTTCGGCCAGCCAGCGGCAGAGGTTGCCCAGCGAGCCGGTGTAGTTGCCGTCGTTCGACATGAACGGCGGCATCACCAGATGCGGCAGGGAGAACTTCTTCTTCTTCGTCAGGTGCCAGTGCCAGTTATCGGTCACCGGGGTCTCGGCCAGCGGGCAGCCGTCCTCGCGCCAGGTCGGCAGCAGTTCGTCGAGCGCCTTGGGATCGATCGTCGCGCCCGAGAGGATATGCGCGCCGATTTCCGAACCCTTTTCGAGCACGCAGACCGAAAGCTCGGCATCCAGTTGTTTCAGCCGAATCGCCGTCGCCAGTCCCGCAGGCCCGCCGCCCACGATGACGACGTCATACGGCATCTCTTCGCGTTCAATCATGCTGCTCTATCTCGAAAAGGGCTCGGGTAATATGGGCTCAAAGCTTGCCGGTAAGCTCCGGCACGGCGCTGAACAGGTCCGCCACGAGCCCGACGTCGGCGACCTGGAAGATCGGGGCGTCCTCGTCCTTGTTGATGGCGATGATGGTCTTGGAGTCCTTCATGCCCGCAAGGTGCTGGATCGCGCCCGAGATGCCGACCGCGATGTAGACTTCGGGCGCCACGATCTTGCCGGTCTGGCCGACCTGGTAGTCGTTCGGCACATAGCCTGCGTCCACCGCAGCGCGCGAAGCCCCGACAGCGGCGCCGAGCTTGTCGGCCAGCGGCAGAATCACCTGCTCAAAAGTCTCCGAATCCTTCAGCGCGCGGCCGCCCGAGACGATCACCTTGGCGCTCGTCAGTTCCGGACGTTCCGACTTGGCGATTTCGGCGCCAACAAAGCTGGAGAGGCCCGCGTCACCGGCACCGGCAACGTCTTCGATCACGGCCGAGCCGCCCTCGGCAGCGGCCTTCTCGAAGGCGGTACCGCGCACGGTGATGACCAGCTTGGCATCGCTCGATTCGACGGTGGCGATGGCGTTGCCAGCGTAGATCGGACGCGTGAAGGTCTTCTCGCCCTCGACCGAGAGGATGTCCGACAGCTGCGCGAGGTCCAGCAGCGCGGCGACGCGCGGAGCGACGTTCTTGCCGGTGGTGGTCGCGGGCGCCAGGAAGGCGTCATGGTGGCCCATGAGATCCACGATCAGCGGCGCGACGTTCTCGGCCAGCGCGTGTTCGTAGGCGGCGTTGTCGGCGAGGTGGACCTTGGCGACACCGGCGATCTTCGCGGCGGCTTCGGCAGCGGCGCGGCAACCAGACCCTGCGACCAGCAGGTGAACTTCACCCAGCTTGGCGGCAGCGGTGACGGTGTGGAGCGTCGCGTCCTTGACCGACGCGTTGTCGTGTTCGACCCAAACAAGCGTCTTCATCAGGCGACTCCCAGTTCCTTGAGCTTTGCAACCAGCGCATCGACGTCGGCAACCTTGACGCCTGCCGAGCGCACGGGCGGCTCGGAAACCTTGAGGGTCTTGAGGCGCGGCGCGATGTCGACGCCGTAGTCGGCGGCAGTCTTCACATCGAGCGGCTTCTTCTTCGCCTTCATGATGTTGGGCAGCGAAGCGTAGCGCGGCTCGTTGAGACGCAGATCGGTGGTGACGATCGCGGGCAGCGCCAGCTTCACGGTCTCCAGACCGCCATCGACTTCGCGGGTCACGGCGACGTGATCGCCGTCGATCTCCACCTTGCTGGCGAACGTACCCTGCGGGCGGCCGAGCAGCGCGGCGAGCATCTGGCCGGTCTGGTTCGAATCGTCGTCGATCGCCTGCTTGCCGAGGATCACGAGGCCGGGATTCTCTTCGGCGACGATCGCCTTGAGGATCTTGGCGACGGCCAGCGGCTCGACTTCGGCATCCGTCTCGATCAGGATCGCGCGGTCGGCACCCATGGCGAGCGCGGTGCGCAGCGTATCCTGCGCCTTGGCCGGGCCGACCGAGACGGCAACGATCTCTTCAGCCTTGCCCGCTTCCTTGATGCGGATGGCTTCTTCCACCGCGATCTCGTCGAACGGGTTCATGCTCATCTTGACGTTGGCCAGGTCAACACCCGTGCCATCCGCCTTCACGCGCGGCTTTACGTTGTAGTCGATCACCCGCTTCACGGGCACGAGGATCTTCATCTCTCCACTCCTCATTGAATGGTAGGACCATTATAGCTTTGTATCTGTCTGTCAACTCAGTGGTCCGGGCATTGCCCAATCGGGCGAGATGGGCGTACCTTGGGGCATCGACCAAGAGAGAACAGAAGTGGCAACAGCAAGTACCGAAAAACCCGCTTTCGCGCCGATCAAGACGCAGCGGGCGTTCGAAGTCATCTGCGAGCAAATCCGCGCCCAGCTCGCCGCCGGTACGCTGAAAGCGGGGGACAAGCTGCCCGCCGAGCGCGAATTGGCCGCACAGTTCCAGGTCAGCCGCAGCGCCTTGCGTGAGGCGCTGCGCAGTCTGGAAGTTGCGGGCATCATCCGCAACCTGAAGGGCGTGAAGGGCGGGGCGGTGATCCAGTCGGCCGAGCCCGATCGCATCGTCCAGGCCATGCAGGACTATGTCCACCTCGGCGACGTCACTCTCGACGAACTGACCGAAGCGCGCATCGCGATCCAAGACATCGTCGTGCGCCTTGCCTGCGAGCGGGGGACCGAGGGGCATTTCGCCGAACTCGAACAGATCGCCGAGCGCACGCGCGAGGAAACGTCGGTGGAAGCGCGCTACGAATGCGCGGCAGCCTATTACGACGTGCTCGCCCGCGCGACGGGAAACCGCATGTTCGGGATATTCGTCGATTCCCTTTCCGGCGTCCTCCACGAATTCGTACGCGGGCCGGGTTACGAGACCTTGCAGGAAACCCTGATCGAATCCCGCTTCAAGCTGATCCGCTTCCTGCGTGCCCGCGATGCCGAGGCCGCCGCCGAGGAAATGCGCAAGCATCTGGAGCGGGTCTATCGCCATGTCCGCAAGAACATCAAGGTGCAGGCCGGACCGGGAAAGGCGCGCAAGGCCTGATCCGGAGCGGTCATTGACCGCATCCTCCGTCGGTGCAATAGGTAGGACCATTAGATATATGGACCTATTGGAGCGGCGAGGATGGACGAACAGGCGGGACGGGAACCGGGGGACGCTCTGGCGGGCGTACGGGTGCTGGATTTCACATCGGTCATGGCAGGGCCGTTCGCCACGCGAATGCTGGCGGATCTGGGCGCGGACGTGCTCAAGATCGAGTCGCTGGAAGGCGATCAGGTCCGCGCTCGCCCGCCGGTTCGCGAGGGGCATTCGGCCTATTTCGGCCATCTCAATGCGGGCAAGCGCAGCCTGGCCTGCAACCTCAAGTCCCCTGAAATGCGCGACCTCATCCAGCGGCTGGCGGAAAGCTACGACGTGGTGGTCGAGAATTTCCGTCCCGGCGTGATGAAGCGCTTCGGGCTCGATTACGAGACGCTTGCAGCGATCAATCCGCGCCTGATCTATTGCTCGATTTCAGGCTATGGCCAGCAGGGGCCGAAGGCACATTTCCCCGCCTATGCCCCGGTCATCCATGCCGCCAGCGGCTTCGACATGGTCAACCTGCACTATCAGGACGACGCGAGCCGACCCGCGACTTCGGGCATCTTCGTGGCCGACGTGCTGGGCGGCACCCATGCCTTCGGCGCGATCCAGACCGCGCTTTTCCAACGCGAACGGACCGGAAAGGGGCAGTACATCGATCTGTCCATGCTGGAGGCGATGGTCGGCATGCTGGTGTTCGAGACGCAGGAGGCGCAATTTCCGGGCGGCCCGCGTCGGCCGCTCTATACACCGCTGAGGACGCAGGACGGCTTCGTCATGGTGGCGCCGACCAGCCCCAAGAACTTCGAGCAGCTCACCGAAGCGGTGGGCCATCCGGAATGGCGCGAGGATGCCCGATTCCTCACCAATGCCGATCGCAATGCGAACTGGGCGACCATGCTCTCGCTCGTGGAGGAATGGACCAGCCAGCGCTCCTCGGCGGAAGCGGAGGAAGTCCTGTCCCGGCACGGGGTGCCTTGCGGGCGTTACCGCGAGATGGATGAGGTCTTGGCCGATCCGCAACTCGCGGTGCGCGGGGCGATGTCGTCCGTCGGCGATGCGGCCGGAAGCTATCTCGTGCCGAACCCGCCGTTCACGATGAGCGGAAGCCGGGTGCAGGTGCGCCCGTTCGTGTCCGAACTCGGAGAACATGGCGCGGCGGTCTTGGAGGAGGAACTGGGCCTGGGCGAGGAAGCCGTGATGGCTCTGAAGGACGCGGGCCAATTGCTTTAGGCGCCGGTGTCAGGGGGCAGGGCAGGGCGCCCGCCCCCTTCGGTCGTCAGCGAAGGAGTTCCTTCGCAATCGTGTTGCGCTGGATTTCCGAGGAACCTTCGTAGATCCGGGTGATGCGGATATCACGATAGAGGCGCTCCACCGCGAAACCGCGGCAATATCCGGTGCCGCCGAAGATCTGCACGGCGGTGTCGACGGTGCGGCTGCCCGCCTCGGTCGCGAAGAGCTTCGCCATCGAGGCCAGTTCGCGGCGCTTGTCGCCCTGATCGTAGCGCCAGGCCGCGTCGAGCAGGATCAACCGCGCCGCGCGCATGTCGGTCGCCATCGTCGCGATGTAGTGGCGGATCGCCTGGAAGTCCGAGATCACGCCGCCGAAAGCGGGGCGCTGCTTCGATTCCTCGATGGCCAGTTGCAGCGCGAATTCGCCCATGCCCACCGCCGTTGCGCCGACGTTCATGCGGCCCTCGTTGAGACCTTCCAGCGCATAGCGGAAGCCCTGGCCCTCTTCGCCGAGCAGGGCGTCGGCGGAAACCTGGCAATTGTCGAAGCTCAGTTCGAACACGCCCGGCGTCGCCGTGCCCATCAGCTCGATCGTGCCGGTCACCGAGAAACCGGGGGTGTCCGCCGGCATGAGGAAGGCGGAAATTCCGCCACGTGTGCCCGCCGACTTGTCGGTATAGGCATAGACGATGACGTACTTGGCCTTCTTCCCGTTGGAAATGAAGGTCTTGCTGCCGTTGATGACCCAACCGTCGGCATTGCGAACGGCGGTCGAGCGCATCGAGCCGGGGTCGGAGCCGGAGTTGGGCTCGGTCAGCGCGAAGGCGATACCGATTTCGCCGGTGGCCATGCCTGGCAGGAGCTGTTCGCGCTGGGCCTGGCTGGCGTGGTAGATGATGTTCTTGGCACCCGGCCCCATGAGCGGGCGCAGTTCGGTCCAGAACTGGGGCGGCAGGTGGGCCAGTTCGATCTGCACCGCCGCCTGCGCCAGGGCGCCGAGGCCGAGGCCGCCGTATTCCTCGGGCAGAGCCATGCCGAAGTAGCCGTTCTCCACCAGCGTCTGGCGCACGATCGGCGGAACCTCTCCGGTTTCGACGAACTGCTGTTCCAGCGGCAACAGGTCGCGAACGATGTCGCGGGTAACGTCACAGATGTTCCGGACGTCTTCGGGAAGTTCGAAATCCACGGGAAGCCTCTCCTCTTGGCATGAACGGGCAATAGCCGTCACGAGTCATTGACCTAATGGTCGTACCATTCAATATATAGGTCGTCCATGCGATTTTTCCGGGCTTGGTGCCGGGGTCCCCATGACGTAGAGCAAGGAAGTCCATGACGACCGATCCGTTCGACCTGAACCTGCGGCATCTGCGCGCGCTTCTCGCGATCCGTGAGCATGGCAGCATTACGGCCGCCGCCGATGTCGTCAGCCTCTCGCAACCGGCACTGACGCAGGGGCTTGCCAAGCTGGAGCAGCAGTTCGGCTATACGCTGTTCGAACGGCGCTCGGGCGGGATGGTGATGACCCCGATGGGGGCAATCGTCATCGAGCGTGCGACCCTGGCGCTCGAACATCTCTCCACGGCGGCCAAGGGGCTTTCGGCGGTCTTCGCCCATCCCGAACGGCTGATGACGATGACGCAGCTTCGCGCCTTCATGGCACTGGCCGAGGCCGGGAGCTTTTCCGCGGCTGCCCAGTCCACCGGCCTGTCGCAGACCGCCGTGCACCGCGCGGTCGGCGATCTGGAGCACATGATCGGCGGCAAGCTGCTCGAACGCCGGGGCCGGGTGGTCTGGCTCAATCCGGCGGGCAAGAAGCTGGCGCGCGGGGCCCGCCTTGCCAGTGCCGAGATTGCCGCCGCCATCGCGGACCTTGGTCTGGATAGCCGCAGCGGCAGCGAGTTGATCGCGTTCGGCGCGCTGCCTCTGGCGCGGCCCTATCTCGCGCCTGCCGCCATGGCCGGGCTCGCCCGTGAAGAGCCGCGCGCTGCCTTCAAGGTGCTGGAGGGCAGCTGGCGCGAACTGGTGGAGCCGTTGCGCGACGGGGTGATCGATATGGTCGTGGGGGCTCTGCGGCCCTATGAAATCGCCGACCTTTACCAGATGCCGCTGGTGGAGGACCGTCTGGTGATCGCGGCCGGAAGCCAGCATCCGCTCGCGGGCGTGGAGCGACCGACGATGGAGCAGCTTTCGGCCTTTCCCTGGATCGTTGCACCGGCCAATTCGCCCTTGCGCGAGCAGTGGCAGGAACTGTTCGAAGGGCACGCGCTGCCGCCTACGCCCATCGAATGCGGCTCGGTGATGATTATCGGCCGCCTGTTGACCGACGGCGATTTCCTGACGCTGCTGTCGCCCGACCAGGTCGCGCTGCAGATCCGCAGTGGGCTTCTCACCCAGATCGGTGCGCCGCTCGAACACAGTCGCCGTGTCATCGGCATCACCACGCGGCGCAGTTGGCGGCCTACCGCGATCCAGCGGCGCTTCCTCGATCTGCTCAAGGAAAGCGCCGGGCAGATCCGCTCGGACTTCACCCAGCCCGATCTGCGCGCGTCGGGCTGGGTATAGCCCCGATCAGTCGAGGTTGATCCAGACGGCCTTGGTTTCGAGATATTCCTCGATGTGATGCGGGCCGGATTCGCGTCCGAACCCGCTGACCCCGAAGCCGCCGAACGGCACGCCGGGGTCGAGCATCTGGTAGCAGTTCACCCAGACCGAACCGGCGCGGATGCCCCGCGCCATGCGATGCGCCGTCGAGAGATCGCGCGTCCAGACGCCGCTGCCGAGGCCGAACGGCGTGGCATTGGCGCGTTCCAGCACTTCGTCGATGGTGTCGAAGGAGAAAGCCGAGAGCACCGGGCCGAAGATCTCCTCCTGTGCGATGGTCATGTCGTCATGCACGTCAGTGAAGATCGTCGGCGCGACGAAAAAGCCGTCGTCGTAACCAGGTCCTGCAAGACGCGCACCGCCGACCAAGGCTTGCGCGCCTTCGCTGCGCGCACCGTCGATATAGCCGAGGATCTTGTCCATCTGCGGTGCCGAAACCACCGGGCCGATCTGCGTCTGGGGATCGAGCGGATCGCCGACCCGGATCGTGCGGGTAAAGGCGGCAAGGCGCTCCATGAATTCCTCGCGGATCGAGGACTGGACGAAGAGCCGCGTGCCGGCGCTGCAAATCTGTCCGGAGTTCGCGAAGACCGCCATGGCGGCAGCCGGGATCGCCTGGTCGAGATCGGCATCGGCGAAGACGATGTTGGGCGATTTGCCGCCGAGTTCGACCGTCACGCGCTTCATCGTCGGCGCGGCGGCCTTGATGATCTTCTCGCCCACGCCGGTCGATCCGGTGAAGGCGATCTTGTCGACACCGGGATGGGCCGAAAGCGCCGCTCCGGCATCGCCGAGGCCGGTCACGACGTTGACGACGCCTTCCGGCACGCCGGCTTCCAGGCACAGTTCGGCAAAGCGCAGCGCCGAAAGCGGCGTTTGCTCGGCGGGTTTCATCACCAAAGTGCAGCCGCTCGTCAGGACCGGGCCGGTCTTCCACACGGCCATGCCGACAGGGCCGTTCCACGGATTGATCGCGGCGACCACCCCGACCGGCTCCTTCAGCGTGTGCGACAGCACATCGCCCGGCGCGGAGTTGTTCAGCGTATCGCCCGCGATCAGCGTCGCCTGGCCCGCATAGTAGCGCAGCAGCGCGGCGGCGCGGGTCTTGCCCAGGACGGTGCGGGACAGCGGCGCGCCGAGGTCGAGCGTGTCGAGCATCGCCAGTTCTTCGTAATGCTCTTCCACGAGATCGGCGAGGCGCAGCATGATCCGCTGGCGTTCGGCGGGCTTCATGCGCCGCCATGGCCCTTCCAGCGCCGTGCGCGCGGCCTTGACGGCGCGGTCGACATCCTCGGCATCGCCCTGCGCGACCATGGCGAGCAGTTCGCCGGTTGCCGGATTGCGGGTCTCGAACCGCTTGCCCGAGGCAGCGGGGACGCGGCGGCCGCCGATCAGCATGTCCTGCTCCGGCATATCGAGCAGGCGGGGGCGGGCGATAGAGGTCAGTTCCATGTCGGTTTCCTTGGAAAAGGGCGTGCCGGTCAGGCGGCTATGTTGGAGCGGGCGGCATCCTCGAGGATGAAGCGTGCGGCGCGCTCGGCGATCATCATCGTGGGAGCGCTGGTGTTGCCGCTGATGATCTCGGGCATGACGGAGGCATCGACCACGCGCAGGCCGGAGACTCCGCGTACGCGCAGGCGGCCGTCCACCACGGCCATCGGATCGGAATCCGGCCCCATCTTGCAGGTGCCGGTGGGATGGTAGGCGGTGTTGACGATCTTGCGCAGCGCTGCATCGATCTCGGCATCGCTCCGGTGCTGCGCGCCGGGCTCGATCTCTGCGCCGGTGAGGGGCGCGAGGGCTGGCTGGGCAAAGATGCGCCGGGCCTCGCGGAAACCGGCGATCAGGGTCTTCATGTCGTAGGGATCGGCGAAGAAGTTGGGATCGATCACCGGCTTGTCCTCGGGCCGGTTGCTGGCGAGGCGCACCGATCCGGCGCTGCGCGGGCGCAGCAACTGGACGAGACCCATATAGCCGTGGCGGCGCGG
The DNA here is from genome assembly GCF_009811895.1 of Novosphingobium sp. TCA1. Lineage (NCBI taxonomy): Bacteria > Pseudomonadati > Pseudomonadota > Alphaproteobacteria > Sphingomonadales > Sphingomonadaceae > Novosphingobium > Novosphingobium sp. TCA1. The sequence continues at coordinate 17,377 of NZ_BLJH01000033.1, forward strand.
AATGGCGCGGGCGTCGAGCTTGAGGCCGACCAGGAAAGTGATCTGGATGTCCGGTCGTCCGCTGCCGTCGGTGCAGAGGAACCCGCCGCATTCCGCGACGTTCGAGGCGAGCATGCCGGTGCGGCTGGCGAGATATTGCAGCGGGCTGGCAAGAATCCGCGGTAGCGACTTGGCCGAGACGGCGTAGGATTCCCCGCTCGGGTTCTCCATAGCGACATGGACGGTAGGATGGTCCTGGAGATGCGCACCGACGCCGGGAAGGTCGTGGAGCGGCTCGATGCCCACTTCGCGCAAGTGATCCGCCGGGCCGATGCCGGAGAGCATCAGCAATTGCGGGGAATTGGTCGCGCCCGCGCAGAGCACGATCTCGCGCCGGGCATTCAGCACGCTGCGCAGCCCTTCCCGTTCGATCTCGATCCCGGTCGCGCGGCCACGGTCGAACATGATGCGGCGGACGAGAGTCTCGTCGAGCACGGTCAGGTTGGGGCGGCCAAGGGCAGGGTGCAGGAACGCCCGCGCGCTCGACAGGCGGGTGCCCTTGCGCTGGTTGAGGTCGTAGCGGCCGAAACCGTCCTTGCGCTCCCCGGCGAAGTCGTCGTTGCGGTAGTGCCCGGCCTGTTCGGCGGCATCGAGAATGGCACCTGTCACCGGATTGAAGGAGCGCGGCTTCTGCACGTCGAGTTCGCCGCCCTTGCCGTGCCAGGGCTTGTCCGGCCCGGCATAGTTCTCGACTGCCTTGAACGCCGGAAGCACGTCATCGTAGGACCAGCCTGCGTTCCCGGCGGCTTCCCAGGCCTCGTAGTCCTCCTTCTGGCCGCGAATATAGACACCGCCGTTGATGGCGCTGCATCCGCCCAGCAGCTTGCCGCGCGGGAAGTTGATCGTCCGGTTCCCGACGGCGGCATTGCCTTGCAGCGCCTGCTTCCAGTTGGTCCGATCGCTCGGCAGCAGGAAGATGTTGCCCACCGGCATGACGGTCTTGAGGTTGACCGGCCATTTCCGGTCGGACGGTCCCGCCTCGATCAGGGCGACGCGGTTGGCGGGATCGGCCGAGAGGCGATTGGCCATCAGGCTTCCGGCCGAACCGGAGCCGATCACGATATAGTCGAAGCTGTCGTTCACGCGGTCATTTCCTTGCGGCCGAATGAGGGGCGGCCGAGCGGCGGGACATGCCCGCGCACGGCGATGAAACCGATGGCATTGACCAGCATGAGCGCCGCCAGAACGCCGAAGAACAGGAAATTGCCCCCGCCGATCAGACCCGCACCGGCTACCGAACTGACGATGGCCCCGGCCCGCCCGGCTGCTCCCATCAGCCCGAGGCCGCGCGCCCGCACTGCGGTGGGGAAGGCATGGGCGCCGACCGCGAACATGGCTGACTGCGCGGCGCTGGCGAACAGACCCAGCGCGCCGAGGCCGATCAGCATGGAGGTCTCGGCATCGCCCCCTCCCGTGCGCAGGAATGCCAGGAACAGGCAGACCGCCGCGCCGACCAGCGCCATCAGGATCAGGGTCGGTCGCGAGCCGAAGCGCATGATCGCCACCGAAGCGCCGACTGCGCCCAGCGTGCCGCCGATGTTGAAGCTGGTGAGGCCCAGGCTGGCCGAGGCGAGACTGAAACCGGAAGAGAACAGCAGCGTCGGCGACCAGTTGAACATGAGGTAGATCATGAACATGCCGGAGAACATCGCCAGCGAAAGCGCGAGGCTGTCGCGCAGCAGCCGTCCGTGCAGAAGCGCGCCGAACGGTACGTGGTCGGTGGTTTCCACGGTGGCCGGGCCGCTCCGCAGAGGCGCGTGGCCGATCCTGAGCATCAATCGCTCGTACTGGCCGCGCCGCTCGGGACGGCTTTCGAGGAAGCGCGGCGATTCCGGCAGGATGAAGTGGAGCAGCACGGTGAAGGCGATCGTCACCATCCCGGCGAGATAGAACAGCCAGCGCCAGCCCAGCACGGGCAGCACCGCCGCTGCCGCGATCCCGCCGAGAATGCCGCCGATCGAGACGCAGACGACTCCGAACGTCACCGCCACGCTGCGCCAGCGGGTCGGCGTGAATTCGGCGATCATGGCGCTGGCGGTTCCGGGCACACCGCCCAGGCCGACCCCGGCAAGGGTCTTGAGCGCGGCAATGTGCCAGAGGCTGGTGCTGGTGCCGGTCAGCAGGGTTGCCACGCCGAACAGCGCGACGCCTGCCAGCAGCGCGCCGCGCCGTCCGAAGCGGTCGCCGATATAGCCTGCCGCCAGCGTGCCCACCGCCATGCCGACGAAGCCCAGCGCAAAGACGCCGCCCAGCGCCTCACGCCCAATCGCCCACTCCTTCAGCAGCGACGGGGCGGCAAGGCCCAGCATCTGGTTGTCGAGACCGTCAAGGACGACGGTCGCCGCTATCATCAGGACCGTCCATACCTGGAAGGACGACATCGGTGCGTCGTCCAGCAAGCCCTTCGCGTCCCGGTCTGTCGCGATGATCGCCACAGCTTCTCCTCTTCATGGGGTCTTTGCCCCTTCTTGTTATCGCCGGGATGGCCGATCCCGTTTGATCATGGCCGTCAGATATCGAGCACCAGGCTGGCCGTCTTCGCGCCAGAGCAGCAGACCATGATCGAGCGGTTGGCCGCCTTTTCGTCCTCGCTCAGGAAGTGGTCGCGGTGGTCGGGAATGCCGTCCAGCACCTTGACCTCGCAAGTGCCGCAGACGCCTTCGGAGCAGGCGAAGCCGACATCGACCCCGGCCCCGAGCAGCGCGTCGAGCATCGTCTCGCCTTCGCTCACGGTCAGCGTCTTGCCGCTGCGCGCCAGTTCCAGCGTGTAGCCGCCTTCGGTCGCCAGTTCGGTCTCGGCCGAGAAATATTCGATATGGGCATGGCCCTTGGGCCGCGCGGCATTGGTGGCGACGAACGCATCGAGCATGCCGTTCGGCCCGCAGCAATAGAGATGGGCGTCGGCAGGCGCGGCCGCGCAGATCGCGGCAAGGTCGAGCCGCTGCGCGCCGGGCAGTCCGTCATAGACGACGTTGACGCGGTCATGGTCCTCGATCCGCTCGACATAGGCGGCGCGTTCGGGCGTGGCGGCGACGTAGTGCAGTTCCCAGGAGCGGCCCAGCTTCTCGAGACGGGCGATCATCGGAAGCATCGGGGTGATGCCGATGCCGCCTGCGACCAGCACGGTATGCGCCGCATCCTCGACCATCGGGAAGTTGTTCTTGGGCTCCGAGATCTCGATCCGCTCGCCCACGCGCCATTCCTGATGGATGTGCTTCGAACCGCCGCGGCTGTCGATCGCATGGTGGACGGCGATCTCGTAATAGCCGCGAATGGCGGGATCGTTGACCAGCGAGTAGCTGCGAGCAAGGCCCGGCTTGAGCTGGACGTCGATATGCGCGCCCGGTTCGAAGGCGGGCAGCAGGCCGCCGCCGACAGGTTCGAGCACGTAGGAATTGATGCCTTCCGCTTCCCAGCGAATGGTCCGAATGAATGCCTGCATCACACTCTCCTTGAGGCACGATGCGTCCGGTGGTCGCCCCGGTGCGCCATGGATCGGCGCCCGCTGGAGACCCTCATGCGTCTCGTCACCCTCTGTCCTTTTTTATCGGGCGGGACGGTGCATGGATCGCACCTTCCCGCCGGTTTCGATTACTCTGCCGCTTCAACCGTTTCGGGCCAGCGGACGGCCCTTGCAAGCGCGGATTCATAGGCGTTCTGCAAGCTGTCCTGCGGATCGTGCAGGAACGATCCGGCGCGGGCGCGGTAGAAGATCGACGGGTCCTCGACACCCGGCGGCACCACGCCCTTGTTGGCGAAGGCACGGGCGGCGATCAGGGCGCGGCGGCGTACGCGGGCGATCATCTGGTCGGTCGGGGCGAGGTTCTCGAAGCTGTGGTCGGTGATCGGGCCCATGCTCTCGGTCACCGCCTGGTCCTGCATCGTGATATTGGCGATGCCGGTGAACTGGGTGCCGTTGCGCTGGGATTCGCGGTCGATCGCCCAGTCGTTGGCCTCGCTGTCGGGCGAGCGCCAGCGGCCGAACCAGTCGGTGGTGTTCGGCGCATATTCCAGCGGGCCGAACAGCGGGGTGCCGTCCTTGAGCGTGGACGTATAGGCCGGATTGCCGGCATCGACGCCGCAAGTGATGTCGAACAGCATGGAATGCTCGTCGTCCATCGGCACCCAGGCGCGGGCGATGGCGCGGGTGGCGAAGCGGTTGTTGGGCGTCTGCGTCCAGAACGGGAACATGTAGTGCGCCACGCGCCACGACATCTGCCCGTCGTCGTTGGGACGATAGCCGCCGTACATCACGCCCCAGTCCGACTGGAGCACTTCATATTCCGGCGCGCGGTTGAGCACGGTCGGACGCATCGGGTGGTCTTCGTCGAGATCCTCGGCCTCAATCGAGCCGACGTGGAGGAAGCCGACATGGCTGGTGTCGATGTCGCCTTCCAGCGCCTGAAGCCAGTTGCAGTCGCGCTGGAGGCACCAGATCTCGGCATCGGCGTGCATGGTCGCCTCGATCTCGGGAAGCGGCGGCGGGCTGGCCTGGTTCTCGCCCATGTAGACCCAGATCAGCCCGTTCGCCTCGTGCGTCTTGTAGGCCTTGGCGTGGACCTTTTCCTTGAAGTCCATGCGGGCGGGCACCGAGGGCATGTCCACGCACTTGCCGTCCACGTCGAACTTCCAGCCATGATAGACGCAGCGGATGCCGTTCTGCTCGTTGCGGCCCACGAACAGCGAGGCGCAGCGGTGCGGGCAGCGGTGATCCATGATGCCCACCCGGCCGGAGCTGTCGCGGAAGGCGATCAGCTTTTCGCACAGGATCATCAGGCGCACCGGATCGCCGTCCGCCTTCACCTCGGAGGAGAGGCAGGCAGGCATCCAGTACTGCCGCATGAAGGAACCCATGACGGTTCCGGGGCCAACGCGGGTGAGGTCGGTGCTGTCTTGTGGCTGCATGGTTCAGGCTCTTCCTTGATCGTCTTCGATCGCCTCGACCCTCCTCCTGAAGCCTGTGGTTCCGGTGAGGCGGTGGCGGTTCTCGTTTGCCCATTCGAGCTACCCGCAGATTTCCGCCAACCCCAATCGGAATATGGTCTTACCATTCGAAAACCGGGATGAAACTATTGCAAGGCATCGCGTTTGCCGCTTCTCACCGTCTCAAGGCGGCAGGGAAGCCGCGATAAAGCCCTTGGGGAGATGCCATCCATGACATTCAAGTATATGACTTCCGCGGCCGTTTGCGCCCTGTCTACTATAACGATTGCACCGGCTTTTGGGCAGACCGCCGCGCCGGAAACGGCCGAAGCGGACGACAGCCCTGCTGCCGCATCGCGCCCCAGCGTCGATTCGCAGGACATCATCGTCACCGCCCAGCGCCGTGCTTCCACCGTGCGCGAGGTTCCCTTCTCCATTGCTGCGTTCGGCGGCGAACAGCTTCGCACCGATCAGGTCTTCAGCCCCACCGCGCTGACGCAGCAGATGCCGGGAATCACTGTCAACACGTCGGACAAGTCGCTGTCGATCGTCGCCATTCGCGGCAACGTCTCGACGTTCCGCACGGCGACGCTGGATACTCCGGTCGCCTATTTCATGGATGACATCTACTATGTGTTCAACAACGACCTGAACGCCAACTTCTTCGACGTGGAGCGCGTAGAAGTGCTGCGCGGCCCGCAGGGTACGTTGTTCGGCCGCAACGTCGTGGGCGGCGCCATTGCCGTGATCAGCAAGAACCCAGAATTCAAGGACGACTATTTCCTCCAGGGCACCGGCGGCAATGCGGGCTACTTCCGCAGCGAAGGCATGGTCAACACCACGCTCGTCGAAGACAAGATCGCCGCGCGCTTCTCGTTCAGCACCGAGACTTCGGACGGCCAGATCGACACGCCCAACCAGTCGGGCAGCTACGGCAAGACGGACGGCTATGCGATGCGCGGCAAGCTGCTGTTCCAGCCCACCGACACGCTGAAGGTCGTGCTCTCGGGCGACTACAGCTATACCAAGGGCAATGGCGGTGCGATCGGTCTCGGTATCGGCGGCAACCAGGTCGTGCCGGATACCTTCGGTGATTTCACCAACGACAAGTGGGTGAACAACGATTACACGGCCTCGCCCTATCGCCAGCGCCTGCGCGGCGGCTATCTGCGCGGCGATCTCGACCTGCTGGGCGGCACGCTGACCTCGATCACCGGCTACCGCATGAACGACAGCCGCGCGACCAACGACGACGTGCCGGTCGGCACCGAAGTGCCCGTGTTCGACCGCCGTCAGGTGGTGCGCAACCGCAGCTTCACGCAGGAAGTGCGCTACGCCTCGGCGCCGGGCGTGCTGTCCTACGTGGTCGGCGCCTATTACCTCTCGGCAGACGTCTCGACCACGAACATCTTCAACTACAGCCCGCTGTCCGGCTCGGCCGTTCCCGCCAGCGTGCGCCGCAATCCCGACGTGACCAACATCACCCGCGTGCAGCAGGGCGACGTGCGCAGCCTCGCGGTGTTCGGCGAGGCGACGCTCAAAGTCACCGACCAGCTCTCTCTTGTTGCGGGCGGGCGCTATACGTCCGATCGCAAGAAGATCGACTATCACGCGTTCTCGACCACCGACGCTGGCGCCATTCCGGGCTTCGGCTTCCCCGGAGAAGTGATCGCCTCGGGCGGCAAGACCTGGAACGCCTTCACCCCGCGCTTCACGATCAAGTACGAGCCCTTCGACAAGGTCAACCTCTACGCGACCTATGCCAAGGGCTTCAAGTCGGGCGGCTTCGTGGACAATGCCTATCGCGATCCCACCATCCCGCTCGCGCCCGAACATGCCGAAAACTACGAGATCGGCGCCAAGACCCGCCTGTTCGGCGACATGCTGGACTTCAATGTCGCGCTGTTCCGCCAGAAGACCAAGGACCTCCAGAACTTCTCCGGCGCGGGTGGTATCGCCCATACCTACAACGGCACGCTCAAGATGAAGGGCTGGGAAATCGAATCCGTGCTGCGGCCGATGGACGGACTGCGCCTGACCGGGAACTATACCCACCTGATCGGCACATATACCTCGCTGGAAGATCCGCTGGTCGGCCTCGATTATTCGGGCAATCCGGCGAAGTTCGCGCCGCGTGACGCCTTCACCATCGGTGCGAGCTATCAGGCGGTGCTCGGCAACGGGGCAAGCCTGACGCCGCAGATGGACTTCAACTACTCCGCGCGCATCTCGACCGACGATGCGAACACGCTGCGTCTCTACCAGAACCTTTACAACGATACGCGGGGCCGCACGCTCAACGCGCGCCTGAACTACGAGTCCGCCGATGGCCGCTGGACCCTGGGCATCTGGGGCAAGAACCTCACCAACAACTACCAGATCGTCAATGCCGACGACATCACGGCGTTCCTCGCGACGCCCGGCAACGGCACGACGTATTGGAAGATCTTCACCAACACGCCGCGCACTTACGGCGTGACTCTCTCCATTCGGCGCTGACGGCCTGGCGGGGGAACGGCACGCCGTTCCCCCGCCTTTTTCGATGGAAATTCAAGAACCAAGGAATCCGAGATGACTATGCCTACCCAGCTTCCCGCCAACGGCAGCTTCTCCTTTTCGGGGCGTACCGCGCTCGTCACCGGCGCGGCGCGCGGCGTGGGAGAGGCGGTCGCGCGGGAAATCCATGCTGGCGGGGGCAAGGTGGCGGTGAGCGACATCGACCTTGCCGCTGCCGAGGCGGTGGCGCGCTCGCTCGATCCCTCGGGCGAGACGGCCATGGCCATTGCGCTCGACGTTCGCAGCAAGGACGACTTCCTCGCCGCGCGGGATCGGATCGCATGCGCGTGGGAGCGGGTCGATATCGTCGTCAACAACGCCGGCCTCGCACGCCGCACGCCGACGCAGGACATCAGCCCCGAAGAATTCGACGAGATCGTCGCCATCAATATGCGCAGCGTGTTCCTCAGCTGCCAGATTTTCTCCGAGCATATGAAAGCCAGCGGCTATGGCCGTATCGTCAACGTCACCTCGCTGGCGGGCCAGAACGGCGGCACCGTCGCCTCGCCGCACTATGCCGCCTCGAAGGCCGGAGCGATCATGCTCTCGAAGTATTTCGCGCGTTATCTCGCCGGAACTGGCGTGACCGTGAACGCCATTGCGCCCGGCCCGATCGACACCGCCAAGGGCCGGCTTTCGGAAGAGCAGATCGCGCGCGTGGAGGCGGAAGTGCCGGTCGGCCGGTTCATGGAAGTGGGCGAAATCGCTGCCGCCGTCGCGCTGGTCGCCTCGGATCGCGGCGGGTTCTTCGTCGGGGCCACGCTCGATATGAACGGCGGACTCTACCTCCGATAAGCGCATGGCATGGCGGGGCTCGTCCCGTTTTTCCAATGGCTTTATTCAATTGCGATTGGAGGCGGGATTTCCGCGAGGATAGCCTCTATCCATAAAGCAAGCCGGACGGCGGCAAGACCGATCCGGACAAGGAGAGTTACATGTTCATTCGCAACACCTGGTACGTCGCCGCCTTCGCCGCCGAGATCGAGCCCGGCAAGACCCTGGCGCGGCGGTTTCTGAATGAACCGGTCGTCCTCTTCCGCACCTCGGACGGCCAGATCGCGGCGCTGGAGGACCGGTGCAGCCACCGCGCCATGCCGCTGAGCGCGGGCCATGTCGAAGGGGACGTGATCCGCTGCTGCTACCACGGCGTCGAATTCAACCGGCTGGGCGCCTGCACGCGCATCCCCAACCAGACCCGCATCCCGCCCTCGGCCAATGTCCGCCACTATCCGGTGCTGGAAAAGGATCACCTGATCTGGATCTGGATGGGCGATGAGGCGCTGGCCGATCCCGCCACCGTGATCGACAGTCCCGAGCACAACGATCCGGCCTGGACCTGGAGGCCCTACAACTTCCACGTGAAGGCCGACTGGCAACTCATCATCGACAACATCATGGACCTGACGCACGTCCCGTACATCCATGCGCGCACCATCGGCGGCAATCCGGAACAGCATTACGGCGCCGATACCAAGGTGGAGTTCGACGGCAACAAGGTCACGCTGCTGCGCAAGATGCCCAACTCCGTCCCGCCGCGCTCCTACATCGATGCCGGCGGCTTCAAGGGCAGGGTGGACCGCTGGCAGGAAGTGCGCTTCGAACCGCGCGTGGGCATGACCTGCCGCGTCAATGCCGGAGGCTGCGATGTCGGGACCGGGGCCTACGAAGGCAGGCGCGACAACGGCTTCATGCTCGCCAACAACCACTTCATCACGCCGGAGACGGACAAGACCAGCCACTATCTCTGGACCATCTGCACGACCGCCTCGAAGGAAAGCGGCGTGCCGGAGGTGCTGTTCGACCAGTTCTTCGACACCATTACCGAGGACGAGGAAACGCTTCAGGCGCAGCAGCTGCGCATCGACGACAATCCGGGCCGTCCTTTCGTGGGCATCGCCAGCGACGGCGCGGTCAATCAGGCCCGCCGCGTCCTGAGCAACCTTTTCGAGGCGGAACAGGGCGAACTCGTCGCCGCCGAGTAAATGCCCGCCGAGATAAGCGAAACCCGGATCGGCACCCGCAGAGGGGTGCCGATCTGGCTGCTCGGATCGATGACGCTGAGCGGTACGCTCGGCATCCATATCTTCACGCCCGCGCTGGTGGTCGCCGCACAGGCCTTCGGTGCCCGCAACGCCGAACTGCAACTCGGCATCAGCCTCTACGTCTGGGGGCTCGCCTTCGGGCAGCTGGTACATGGCCCGCTGTCCGACCGCTTCGGGCGGCGGCCGGTCCTGATCGGCGGTAGCGCCGTCTTCACCCTGGCGAGCCTTATCGCGGCGACGGCGTTTTCGGCGAGCTTCTTCAACGTGTGCCGGTTCGCGCAGGCGCTGGGCGGCAGCGCGGGGATGGTGATCGCCCGGACCATCGTGCGCGACGTGAGCACGGAGCAGGGCTCGACCGGCGGCCTCGCCAGGCTCAACCTGATGATTCTGGTCGGGCCGGGGCTGGGGCCGATGATCGGCGGCTTTCTGGTCACGCATGGAGGATGGCAGTCGATCCTGATCCTGCTGGCGCTATCGGGCGCGCTCAACACCGCCGCGATCGTCTCGCTCCTGCCGGAAACCGGCACGCCGCGTGCGGCAACGACACGGGGCGTGCTGGGGAACTATGCGCGGCTGGTAACTTCGGGCCATTTCGCCGCCTATGCCATTGGCGGTGGCTGCGTCACCACCGGCTGGTACGCCTTCCTCAGCGCTGCCCCGCTCATCTACCAGCAGCGCTTCGGACTGACGCCCGATGCCAGCGGCGTGCATCTCGGCGTGGTGTTGGCCGGAGCCTGGGTCGGCAGCTTTACGGCCTCGCGGCTGAGTCACTACTGGGCGGCGCCTCGAATGCTGGCTTTAGGATGCCGGCTGTCGCTTGGCGCGGCCTTCGGGTTGCTGGCGGCATTCCTTTCGGGCCTTGCCAGCCCGATCCTCGTGACGGGCCTGATGTTCCTCTTCACCTGCGGCGTCGGTCTTGCCGGACCGGCGGCGCTGGCGTTGGCGACCTCCGTCGATCCCGCCGCCTTCGGCTCGGCTTCGGGGCTCTATGGCGCGATCCAGATGGCCGTCGGCGCGCTGGCGGCGGCAGGGGCAAGCTTCGGCGGCGACGGGACGATGACGGCGATCGCGATCCTGATCGGCTGCGAGATCGCCGCGCTGTGCCTTTTCGCAGGCCGGGCGCGCCGCATTGCGAAGGTTCCCTTGCCGTGCTCTAGACATGCCCATGAAGATGCGTGAGCTTGAACAACGCACCGGCGTGCACCGGGAGGTCATCCGCCTCTACTTGCGCAGCGGCGTCATCCCCGAGCCAGATCGGCCCAAGCGCACGGTTGCGATCTACCGCGAGGATCACGTCCAGGCGATAGCCACGGTCCGCAAGCTCCAGCACGAAAGCCGCCTCACCCTGCCGCAGATCAAGGCGCTGATGGAGGGCGGCGGCCAGCAGCCCCGCGTCGACACCAGCGCGCTGGACCAGCTGGAGCAACTCGTGGCGCACCGCGCGGGCGAGGACCAGGGGCCGGTTCCGGTCGCCTCGCTGCTCGAAAGCTATCCCTCTGCGGCCGAGGACGCTCGCATACTTGCCGGGATCGGGGTGCTCACGATCGTCGAGACGCCGGACGGCGATGCCCTATCCATTTCCGATGCGCAGATGCTCCGCATCTGGGGGGACATGCGCAAGGCCGGGTTCGACGCGCATCTGGACTATACCCCCGAAGTGTTGGGCTTCTACGTCGAGGCGGCGGACTTCGTCGGCAAGTGGGAAGCCACGACTTTCCTCGAACGCGTGACCGGGCGGGTGGAAGTGGGCGAGGCGGCCGATCTCGTCGAGCAGGCGCTGCCGCTGATGCTCGATTTCTTCGGCGTCCTGCGTCAGCGCGCGTTCTTCCGCCACTTCGACGCGATCAGGGGCCACACCGAGGGCTGAGGCCGGACAGCCCCCGAGGGTCGTCCGGCCCATGGGGCTACATCGTCAGGACCGCCTTGACGCAGCGGCCCGCGTGCTGGTCCGCGACGGCCTCGTTGATCCGGTCGAGCGGATAAGTGCGGATGATCCGGTCGAACGGGAAGTGCCCGGCGGCATGGAGTTCGATCAGGCGGGGCAGGAATTCCTGCGGGTCCGCATTGCCCTCGGTCACACCGCAGACCTTCAGGCCGAGCGAGAGCATGTGCAGGAGGTTGAGCGAGATTGCCGCGTCCGGGCTGCGCGGCACCCCGACCATGGCAAGGCGTCCCAGCACGGCCATGGCGCCGAGGCCATCCTCGATCACCCCCGCAATGCCCGAAGTGTCGAGCATGGCGTCTGCCCCAGGCGGCAGGATGGCGCGAACCTGTTCGGCCAGCGGTCCCGCGGCGGGATCGAGGGCATGGGTCGCGCCAAGATCGAGCGCCATTTCGCGCCGTGAAGCCAGCGGGTCGGAGACGATGATCACGCGCGCCCCGGCCGAGGCGGCAGCCATGACCCCGCTCAGGCCCACCGGACCCGCACCCGTCACCAGCAGGCTTTCTCCCGCCTTGACCTCAAGGGCATTGAGCACCGCCCCGGCCCCGGTCATGATCCCGCAGCCGAGCGGGCCGAGCAGCGCCAGCGGCGCTTCCTTCGGCACTTTCACCAGATTGCGCGCGGCGGCGATGGCATGGGTGGCGAACGAGGATTGCCCGAAGAAATGGCTGCTGACGTCGTGATCGCCGTCCTGGATGCAGGTGCTGCCGTCCATCCGGCGTCCGCCGAAGTTCAGCGCGGCGAAGTCTCGGCAATAGGCGGGTTCCCCGGCGTCGCACTGCGGACAGGCCCGGCAGGCGGCGAAGCCGAGGATGACGCTGTCGCCCACTTGCAGCGTCGTCACTTCCGACCCGACCGCCTCCACGATACCCGCACCCTCATGCCCCAGAACGGCGGGTAGCGGCACCGGCAGGATCTGGTCGCGCACGACGAGATCGGTGTGGCACAGGCCCGTCGCGACGATCTTCACCCGCACTTCATCGGGCCGCAGCCCCGAAAGCCTGAGCGTCTCGACGGCAAAGTCCTCGCCGGGGCGGCGGACCACTGCTGCACGTATTTCCATGGCGCATCTCTCTCCTATTCGATCTTCGCCTCGCCATTCGATTAGCGGGATGGTCCTGCGGCCGATTGGTCTCTTGAGTACCGGAAAACGGCCATTCCTGCCATTTTATCGCTCGAATGGTCTGACCTATATCTACGATTGACCTCGGGGCCTGTCCATAGTTACGTGTTGGCAACACGCAATTTCGGCGGAACCAACCGCCCGAGGGAGAGCCCATGACCGTTTCGCTCGATACCGAGAGCTGCCCCGTCATTCCCGACGATATCGCACGCATCGTGATCTCGCCGAAATCCTATACCGACGACGCGCTGATTTACGGCACCTTCCGCTGGCTGCGCGAGAACATGCCGCTGGCCAAGGCGCATGTTCCGGGCTTCGATCCGATCTGGATCGTGACCAAGCACGCGGATATCCGCGAGGCGGAACGCAATTCGAAGCTGTTCCGCAACGCCGATTTCAATCCGGTGCTGAATGACCGCGCCTCGGATGATTTCACCCGCTCGATCAACGGCGGATCGACCAAGATCATCTCCTCGCTGACTTACATGGACGGCAAGGAGCACGCTTCCTACCGCAACCTCACCTCGAACTGGTTCCTGCCCGGCCGGGTCAGCCAGCTGGAGGAGCAGGTGCGCCGACTCGCGCGCCAGTCGGTCGACAACCTGCTGAGCTTCGACGGCGAATGCGATTTCGTGCGCGACTTCGCGCTGCACTATCCGCTCCGTGTCATCATGACGCTGTTCGGCGTTCCGCCCGAGGACGAGCCGCGCATGCTCAAGCTGACGCAGGAGTTCTTCGGCGTCCACGATCCCGAGGAGCAGCGTCCCGAGATGGTCGCCGATCCGGTGGTCGGGGCGAAGATGTGGGCTGCCGCGCTGGAGGATTTCTACGACTACTTCGACGACCTCAGCGCCAAACGCCGCGCCGAGCCGACTGACGATCTGCTTTCGCTGATCGCCAATTCCCGCATCAACGGCGAGCCGATCCCGCGCGCCGAGGCCAACGGTTATTACGTCGCCATCGCCACCGCCGGGCACGACACCACCTCGTCCTCGACGGCGGGAGGTCTGCACGGCATGATCGTCAATCCGGAGAACTTCGCCAAGGTCAAGGAGGACCCCGGCCTGATCCCCGGACTGGTGGACGAGGCGATCCGCTGGACCAGCCCGGTCAAGCACTTCATGCGCAATGCGGCGGAGGATACCGTGCTGCGCGGGCAGTCGATCAAGGCGATGGACCGCCTGATGATGTGCTACCCCTCCGGCAACCGCGATACCGACGTCTTCGTCGATCCCGACCGTTTCGACATCACGCGCTCGCCCAACCAGCACGTGGCCTTCGGATTCGGGCCGCACATGTGCCTCGGCCAGCATCTCGCCAAGCTGGAGATGCGTGTGTTGTTCCAGGAGCTGCTGCCCCATCTAAAGTCCGTCGAGCTCGCGGGCGAACCGCGTCTGGTCGAGACCAACTTCGTCGGCGGCTACAAGTCGCTGCCGATCCGCTTCGTCAAGAACTGAGGAGTACCGACCCGGCGTGGGATCGGGCCGAGACAAGAACAGTCCGACGCAAAAGCGCGGACATCACGGGAGAGGTAAAACCATGAATCGCAATATCTTGCTGATGGCAGGGGCATCTTTGCTCGCCATCTCGGCACAGGCCCATGCCCAGGATTCGGCGTCTGCCGGGGGCATCCAGGAGATCGTGGTAACGGCGCAGAAGCGCTCGGAGGCGATCAACGACGTGCCGCTGTCCATCACCGCCGCTTCCGGCGACAAACTGCGCGATCAGGGCATTACCAATGTCGGTGATCTGGTGAAGATCGTGCCGGGCTTCAACTATACCGAGAGCGCTTACGCCACGCCGGTCTACACGCTGCGCGGCGTCGGCTTCTACGATACCAGCCTGGCCGCGAAGCCCACCGTCAGCATCTACCAGGACCAGGTGCCGCTGCCGTTCTCGATCATGACGCGCGGCGCGACGCTGGATCTCGAGCGGGTGGAAGTGCTGAAAGGCCCGCAGGGCACGCTGTTCGGATCGAACGCGACCGGCGGCGCGATCAACTACATCGCCGCCAAGCCGACTTCCACGTTCAAGGCCGGCATCGATGCAGGCATCCAGAACTTCGGTGAGATCAGCGGGGGCGGCTATGTCAGCGGCCCGATCTCCGATACGCTGACCGCCCGCGTCGCGGTGCGCACCGAGCAGGGCGGCGCATGGCAACGCAGCTATACGCGCGACGACAAGCTGGGGGACCGCAACTTCACCACCGGCCGCCTGCTGGTCGACTTCCAGCCCGCCGACAGCGTGCGTTTCGAACTCAACCTCAACGGCTTCATCGACAAGAGCGACGGGCAGGCAGCGCAACTCATCGGCGTGGTGCCGCTCGGCAATCCGGCGCGGCTCGGCGCGCTTGCCACTTATCCGGTCGCGCCCGCCAACAACCGCGATGCCGACTGGACGCCGGAACAGGCCCCGAGGCGCGACGACTGGTTCTATCAAGCCTCGCTGCGCGGCGACGTGGACCTCAACGACGATATCACGCTGACCTCGATCACCAGTTTTTCCAAGTATCACAACGATGCCGATATCGACCCGGACGGCGTCGCGCTGCGAGACTACTTCTACAACACCACCGGCAAGATTACCGCACTGTCCGAAGAACTTCGCCTGCAAGGGAGGACCGGCGGCCTCACCTGGATCGTCGGTGCCAATTACGCGCGTGAAAAGACCTATCAGCAGGATGACGCCGGCCCTTACGACCAGTCGACTTCGGCCTACAACTTCGTCGATGCCGGGCTGGGCGTGCCGTTCTTCGTCTATAGCCAGTATGCGCGGCAGAAGTTCGTCAACAAGGCGGTCTTCGCCAATCTCGATTACGACATCGGCGAGATGATCACGCTCCACGGCGGCATTCGCTACACCGACACCAAAATCGACTTTGCCGGATGCACCGCCGACCGCGGTTTCGCACTGGGACAGGGCATCCAGAACCTGCTCAACGCGATACGCGGCGGTGCCGGGCTGGATCCGATCTCGATCGCACCCGGCGCCTGTGTGACCATCGATGCCTCCACGCTGACGGCGGTGGAGGTGCAGAACAGCCTGAACGAGGATAACGTGTCCTGGCGCGCGGGCGTGGACTTCAAGCCCTCGAAGGACACGCTGCTCTATGCCTCGGTCAGCAAGGGCTACAAGTCGGGCAGTTTCCCTTTGCTCTCGGCCAGCGACGCCAACCAGTTCGCGCCGGTCAAGCAGGAGTCGGTAACGGCCTATGAGATCGGCGCCAAGCTGACGCTGCTCGACAGGACCGCGCAGGTCAACGGCGCGGTGTTCTACTACGATTACAGCAACAAGCAGTTCAAGGGCCGGGTCGTTGCCGATCCTGACATCTTCGGTCCGCTGGAAGCGCTGGTGAACGTGCCCAAGTCGCGCGTGCAGGGCGCCGAAATCCAGCTCGATCTTGCCCCCACGGACGGATTGCGCGTCTCGATCGGGGCGACCTACCTCGATACGAAGATCAAGGGTAGCTTCGTCAACTACGATTCCTACGGCAATCAGGTCGATTTCGGCGGATCGTCGTTCCCTTATACGCCCAAGTACCAGATCGTGATCGACGGGCAGTATGACTGGGCACTGGGCGAAACGATCGGCGCCTTCGTCGGCGGCAACCTCAGTTTCCAGAGCGATACCAAGGCGGTCCTCGGCGACGCGCGCGACACCCCTTCCGAAGAACTGACGCGGATGGGCGGGCTGACCATCGCCGACTATACGCTGATCGACCTGCGCGCCGGGCTCAGCTTCGACGACAAGCGGTACAAGCTGACCGCCTTCGTGCGCAACCTGACCGACAAGTACTACTGGTCCAACGCCACCCGCATCACCGACACGACCGTCCGCTTCGCCGGTCGGCCCCGCACGTATGGCCTGACCGTGTCGGCCAGCTTCTGAAGCTCCTCCCCATGAGCCGCGCCGGGATTTCGAACCCGGCGCGGCTCCTTTTTGCGTTTTCACTGGAGAGACCGAGATGAATGCACCCCCGACTTTAGCGGCGACTTTCGCTGCGACCCGCCATGGCGAACCCGGCCACGAGGTGGACCTGCCGGTCACGCGGATGCTGATCGGCGGCGCGCGCTGCGAAGCGGAAAGCGGTGAGCGGATCGACGTGGAAGACCCGGCCACCGGCAAGGTCTTCGCCAGCGTACCGGCGGGCAGCGCGGCCGATGTGGACCGTGCCGTCGCGCGGGCGCGCAAGGCATTCGAAAGCGCCGAATGGTCGCGCATGCGGCCGCTCGACCGGGGCCGCATCATCGAGGCGATCGCCCGCAAGGTGGAGGAGCACGCCCACGAACTGGCACTGCTGGAAAGCTACGACAACGGCAAGACCTATCATCACGCGCTGGCGGTGGACGTACCTTCGGCTGTCGACATCTTCCGCTACATGGCCGGCTGGGCCTCCAAAATCGGCGGACAGGTCAACCCGTTCTCGGGCGATGGGCGGCAGTACCATTCCTACACAGTTCGCGAACCGATTGGCGTCGTCGGCCAGATCGTGCCGTGGAACTATCCGCTGGCGATGGCGGCATGGAAGATCGCGCCTGCGCTTGCCGCCGGTTGCACGATCGTCCTGAAGCCGTCCGAAGTGACTCCGCTGACGGCGCTGCGGCTTGCCGAACTGGCGCTGGAAGCCGGTCTGCCGGAAGGTGTGCTCAACGTCGTCACCGGCTACGGCCACGAAGCGGGACAGGCGCTGGTCGAGCATCCCGGCATCGACAAGATCGCCTTCACCGGATCGACGCGCGTGGGCAAGCAGATCGTCCAGACCGCCGCGCAGGACCTGAAGCGCGTCACGCTGGAACTGGGCGGCAAGTCGCCCTCGCTGGTGTTTGCCGATGCTGACCTCGACGCAGCGGCCATGGGGGCTGCGCTGGCGGTGTTCTTCAATTCCGGACAGGTTTGCCTCGCAGCCTCGCGCCTCTATGTCGAGCGCTCGGTGTTCGACCGCGTGGTCGAAGGGGTGGCCAAGGCGGCGGCGGGCTTCAAGCTAGGCCATGGCCGCGATCCGGATGCCATGCTCGGGCCGCTCGTCTCGCGCGGGCAGCAGAGCCGGGTGCTGGACTATATCGAACAGGGCAAGCAGGCCGGTGCGGAACTGGTCTTCGGCGGTGGCACGGGTGGCCGGGAAGGTTATTTCGTGGAACCAACGATCTTTGCCAATCCCGACCCGGACGCCAGCATCGTGCGCGAGGAAATCTTCGGCCCGGTGCTGGTGGCAACGCCGTTCGACGATGTCGATGAGGTGGTTCGGGCCGCAAACGATACGCGCTACGGCCTTGCCGCCAATATCTGGACGCGCGACATTTCACGTGCCCACCTGACGGCGCGACAACTTCAGGCAGGTGTCGTTTGGGTCAACACGCACGGCATGAACGACCCTTCCGCACCGTTTGGTGGCGTGAAGGAGTCCGGATGGGGACGAGAGGTCGGAGAAGAGGGCGTTCTTCATTATACGGAGAGCAAGACAGTGACGGTCTTGCTGGATTCCTGAACCCCTCACCATTTCGCTGAGGGAACTGCGGGCGTTCCGACGTTTCCCTCGGTAGTTTTTCAAGAACGCCTTCGGAGTGTCGCCGGGGCTCTTTGATGCGGAGCTCGTCCTGGAAAGACAAGGGGTCGGGAGGCTTGGGTTCCAGCGGCCTGAGATCGACCTTTCTCCGCTTGAGCGATTGATTTTCAAAGTGCTAAATCGCCTATTCTTGCCAAGGCCTGCCTGTCGACGGCGGTTTAGTGACTCGCAGGATTGGCTAACTCTCGAGCATTCAGGTCAACCCATTGTTGGGTGAACGTAGGGCATCTGTGGACGCCCCTTCGGATGCAAGCAGTAAATCGGGGTATGTTGGCACGTAGTCGGATGCTGTCATCTGTCCGGCCTCGATGAGCAGCGCCATAAGCTGCGGGCCAGTATGGGAGTTCGCGGACTGGATCCATTACAGGTTTACGCGCTTGGCTAGCGCTCTGCCATTCCCTGGTTCTTCCAGCCCCGTCTCGCCGACTGTTGTGCCATACCCTCCTTCGACCGCCTACGTCCCCGACGCCTCTGACCGCAGTCTTGGCTTACGCCGCGACAGCTGTCGGAGCTCTGTAATCTTCCTTCCTGGTGAGCAGTGCCCAGACCATGCGCGCCATCTTGTTGGCGAGCGCTACCGAGACGAGCATGCGCGGCTTGCGCGCCAGCATCCGCTCAAGCCACGATCCGGCAGACGCGCCAAATCGGCATGCCTGGCGTACCATTGAGCTGCCGCCGATGATCAGTAGTCGTCTGATCGTCCGCTCGCCCATCTTCGATATGCTGCCGAGCCGCTGTTTGCCGCCGGTCGAGTGCTGACGGGGGGCGAGGCCAAGCCAAGCCGCGAAGTCGCGGCCCTTACGGAACGTCTCGACCGGCGGGGCCAGCGCGATGATGGCGGTCGCCGCGATTGGACCGATCCCCGGAATGGTCATTAGCCGCCTGGCTGCTTCATCCTCCTTGGCACGCCGTGCGATCTCACGGTCCAGCACGGCAACCTGCTTGTCGAGATTCGGCCAGCATGTCGACCATGAGCTTGAACATGGGCCGTGCCGCTGTAGGCAGACTTGAAGTCATTTCCTCATCCTCGAGCAGGTCGGCGAGCATTGTCATATGCGCTGTGCCGCGCGGTGCTACCCAACCATACTCCGCTAGGTGCCCGCGGATGGCTTGATCAGCTGAGTGCGCTGCCGCACAGCTAGGTCACGTGTGCGGAACACGAGCCCTGCGGCCTGTTGCTCTTCGCTCTTCACCGCCACGAAGCGCATGCCTGGGCGCTGCGCAGCCTCGGCAATCGCTTCAGCATCAATCGCATCGTTCTTGATCCGCTTCACGAATGGCTTCACGTACGATGGCGGGATCAGCCGCACATCGTGCCCCATTGTCTGCAGCTGACGCGCCCAATGATGGGCGCCACCGCACGCTTCGAGCGCCACCACACAGGCTGGCTGACCGGCGAAGAACTCGAGCAGTTTGCCTCTCGTCAGCCTGCGACTGAAAACCATCGCACCCCGCTCGTCAGCGCCATGCGCATGGAAAACGTTCTTGGCGATATCCAGACCGATTGTGGTAACCTGTGACACGGACGCCTCCTCAGTGGTGCTTCAACACCTCCACTTTGCCATAAAGGCTGTCGGGGGGCGTCCACCCCATCAGGTTTGCAAGGCTGAACTTTGTCCCGCGAATTGCTGCTTAGTCGGCGAACATCTCGAGCCGTACCGGGCAGGGCGCCTACGAAGGATCGCGCCCCCTTTCGGTCATTCAACAGCCAATTTGTGGCGTCCAACAGGTGACGCTCTGTATTTCCGTCTCGAATGCCCTTGCCTCTTGAAGCCCCGGACTTGCTTGCGCAAATGTAGGTGGCGTTGATGGCACCCTTGCGCGAAAAGATAGCAAGCGGAGCATGGGAGAATTTCGTGGAACTGGAAGAAAGGGGCCGCAGCACACAGGATCGTAGAATTGCGCTGCTTATCGATGCCGACAATGTGCCGCACGGCAAGATCGCCGAAATGCTGGCGGAGCTATCCAAGTACGGGACCGCGAACATACGACGCGCCTATGGGGATTGGGCGAGCGCAGGCCTGAAGAACTGGAAAGACAAGTTGCATGACTTCGCGATCCGTCCGGTCCAGCAGTTCAGCTATTCCACGGGCAAGAATGCCACGGACATAGCGCTGGTGATCGACGCCATGGAGCTGCTCTACACGCAGAAACTCGATGCCTTCTGCATCGCTTCAAGCGATGCAGATTTCACGCCGCTAGTGATGCAGCTGCGAGCAAACGGGCATGAAGTGTATGGTTTCGGCGAGCGAAAGACGCCATCTCCGTTCGTGAACGCCTGCACCGCGTTTCTCTACCTCGATACGCTGGGCGAACCCGTCATTGCAGCCGCCCCCATGGCAGCAGCCGCGAAACCGAAGGACACGGCAAAATCAGATGGCAAAGGTCCGGCCGTGCCTGCCCCGAAGGCAGTGCCCAAGGCGCTGCCGCAGGACACCAAGCTCGTCACCGTGTTGCGCGGGGCAGTCGAGGCCACCGCCCGCGAAGACGGTTGGGCCCACATGGCGGCGGCGGGCCTTGCTGCCCGAAGGCAGGCTCCGATCGACCCACGCAATTTCGGCGTCAGGAACTTTACGGCGCTGTTCGAAGCGACAGGATTGTTCGAGGTGGTGCGCATTGAGAATGGTAACCGTCCGATTGGGACCGCCTGCCTGATGGCGCGATAATCTCTTAAGAGACGGTCATAGCGACGTCGCTAACGACGTTTCTTGATCGGGGATTGCGATGAGGGTGGAGATACTGGGTCAGGAACGTCGGCGCCGGTGGACCGATCAGCAGCGGCTGGAGATCATCAGTGCCGTTGGCGTGAATGGCGCGACACTGACAGAGGTGGCGCAGCGCCACGATGTAACCCGACAACAGATTTATACTTGGCGGTATGATTTGAAGAAACGCGGGCTCTTGGGAGCCGCCCCCGAGCCTGTCTTTCTCCCCCTGGACTTGCCTGCCGTTCGAGCCCCTGAAGTTGCTTACGACCTTGGCCCAGGCGCGACGTCCATGGTTGAGCTGCGCCTGACGAAAGCCCGGACTTTGCGCTTTGGAAGCGACATTCAGGCCATCGCCCTGACCCGGCTCATCCGCTGCGTGGAGGCAGCGTGATCGGCCCGGGAACTGGCGTGCGAGTTTATCTGGCCTGCGGCGTCACTGATATGCGAAAAGGCATCTCTGGCCTTGGTCAGCTGGCCCAGACGGTGCTGCGACAGAAACCGACAAGCGGCGCGGTGTTCGCTTTTCGAGGACGTCGCGGCGACAGGATGAAGCTGTTGTACTGGGATGGGCAGGGATTTTGCCTGTACTACAAGATCTTGCAGCGTGGCCGTTTTCCTTGGCCCTCTGCGGCGGATGGGACGGCGCGGCTGACCTCGGCCCAGCTCGCAATGCTCTGGGAAGGCATCGACTGGAGGCGTCCAAGTTGGGGCGCGCCGCCTTCCCATGTGGGCTGATTTTTGGTCCTGAATCTACCTGTTTTCATGGATATTCCTGCCGCTGGCTGGTAAGCAGGATCATGCTGAGCGCGGCGCAAGATCTTCCCGAAGACCCAGCTTTGCTGAAGGCGATAATCGCCGACTTGCAGGCGGAAAACGCGAAGTTGACGGCAACGGTCCGCGCACATGATCTGGTGGTGCAGGCCCTGCGTCTGCGCATTGTCAAACTGAAGAAACAGGCCTTCGGCAAGTCCTCGGAAAAGATCGAGCGCGAGATCGAACAGTTGGAACTGGCGCTGGAAGATATTCTGGTTGCCGCGGCACAGACCGTCGCATTGCCGAGTGATGCAGAAGATGAGGGCACTGCGCATGCGGCAAGTGCCCGAGCCATGGTCCGACGCCCGCGCATTGCGCCCGACACCCCTCATGAGCGAAAAGAACTCGACCCGGGCAGCGCTTGTCCCGATTGCGGGGGCGAGTTACGCCTCGTCGGCGAGGACGTGAGCGAAATCCTCGAGATGATCACAGCCAAGCTGAAGGTGATCGAGGTAGCGCGGCCGAAGAAGTCCTGCCGCTGCTGTGAGAAAATGGTGCAGGTGCCGGCTCCGAGCCGCCCGATCCCCGGCAGCATGGCCGGAAGCAGCCTGCTTGCCTACGTGCTCGTCTCAAAGTTCGACGATCACTTGCCGCTGTACCGGCAGAACGAAATCCTTACCCGCATGGGCGCTGACATTCCCCGCAGCACGCTGGCTGACTGGTGCGGCAAGGCGATGCGAACCCTGCAGCCCCTGATCGAGCGTATTGAGGCATCGGTCCTGGCCAGCACCGTTATCCACGCCGATGATACACCGATCCAAGTGCTGGATCACACAAGGCGGGCCAAGGGCCTCGGTAAGGGCGTGAAGCAAGGCAGGATCTGGGGTTATGTCTGCGATCAGCGCCCGTGGAACGGGCCGGCACCGCCGGGTGTGGTCTATCGCTTTGCCCCCAACTGGAAGGCGGAGCACGTGCAAAACCACCTTTGCAATGCGAGCGGCATTCTCCAGGCCGACGCCTACAAGGGATATGCGAAGCTCTATGAGCCCGGCGCAGACGGCGAACCGCGCTTCCGGGAAGCTGCCTGCTTCGCCCATTGGCGGCGTGACTTCCACGACATCTGGAAAGCGAACAAATCACCGATAGCGCGAGAAGCCCTCGATCGCATCGGCCAGTTGTACGACATCGAACGCGAAATCGCCGGGAAACCTGCCGATGTTCGGCGCGCCGTCCGCCAGGAGCATAGCAAACCCAAACTCGAGGCGTTGCGCGTCTGGGCTAAGCAGCAACTCACCCGCATCCCCGTCAAGGGCGACCTGGCCAGCGCCATCAGGTATGGCTTGAGTCGCTGGCAGGCATTCTTACTGTTTATCGAAGACGGGCGCGTCGCCATCGATAACAATGCCGCTGAGCGAGCCGTGAGACCTATTGGTCTGGGAAGACGCAACTGGCTCTTCGCGGGCTCCGAAGCAGGCGCTGAAACCCTGGCACGTGCTATGACGCTTATCGAAAGCGCCAAGATGAACGGTCTGGATCCGCAGGCTTACCTTGCCGACGTGCTCGGCCGTATCCACGATCACAAGATCAACCGGATCGAGGAATTGCTGCCTTGGAAATGGGTGCCCTTGGTACCGTTGGCAGAGGTAGCCTGATGGCCACGATCACTCACGTACGCACGCTGGACTATGCTGCCAAAATGCTCGGTGAGGACGTGGAGCTGTTGGAAGCTATCGTCTGGAACGACGACAATCTGACATACGGCAGCATCATCACCGTTTACACTGGCCCGGATGAGACCATTACGGCGCTCACCGACGATGCCCTCGACGAACTGTCAGATATGCTTCGAGAAGCACGTCGCACCACCCAGACCTGGCACGGCTTCCTCGATGACTTCGTTGACGATCCCGAACTCGCCACTCGCTTCAAGGCCCAACCACCGCGGTAACAATCGGACGGTTACTGAGAATGGACAGAGCTTTGTTGCTGATAAGCGCAACAGGGAGCGGACATCGGGGCCGAGCAGATAGAACCTGGGCATCATGTGTGAACCCGTGAGTGGGCTTCTTGGTGGCACAAACGCCCCCCTTCCGGCCCCAACTGCCGCTTACCAATGTCGACCAAATAACGACGTTCGTTCCTGGTAGCGCGAACGGCGCAGTTTGACGAAGGCGGTCACTGGGGCTTTGTGAATCAGCCAGCTACTCCGACCTTTAGCTGAGAGTCTTGTCGGGGCTTCAGCCTGTCGGGTGCCATCCGATCGCTGGGCTTATTGAACTACACGCTCAAGCAGAGCGAACATGGCTCACGCACCGTACTCGATCAATTTGACCATGTGCGTGCGGGTGAGAGGACCATTGAGATCGCACATTGAGTCTTCGGGATACAATACGAAGACTTCGTAGGGTAGGCGCGAATTCAGCCAACGGGCGGCGGAAAATATACCCGTGTCGCCGTTTGATTGTTCCGTAACCCGCTTCTTCATGAATGCGGAGATCTGCGGCTGAGCGTCCTTTAAACTGTTTGCGCGAATTGTCGAAAGAGAAATCTTTCGAACGTCTAGATCATCCCCGCTCGCGACGGTCACGGGAATTTGTAAAGCATATTCCATTTGGATTGTGCCAGCAAACCTCTTGTCAATTTCATCGAGGTTAACCGAAATGGAAAGTGGTGCCTGCATGACCTCGGCCATGTTAATAATCGCTTTGGACTGCAACTTGGAAATAGCATAGCTGACATATCGCCATTTCTCAGAGCCGGAAACGGTACGCTTTATCGTCGTAATAGGAGGGCCATCTGTCGAATACGCATCGGATACCTCAGCAGGAAGCGCTGGGCTCGATTTGCCGTCCATCGGAAACTGAAGGGAAACAGAAACGTCGGATGCTAGTTTATCTCCTGGTTAGATAACATGATTGGAAGCTCCATGAGGACAGAGTTTCCGTGGCATCGCCGGGAAATTATAGCTATGACGTCAATGTCACTCTTAGATGATGCATAATTCCCAAGACCGAAGACGACCTGTGATTTCGCAAGATCCCCAGATGCGGCGGCAATCCGCCGCGCATCACGGATAGCGAGTACGCCGACCGGCAAGCTAACCCGCACTATTCATGAGGCCTCCGCTCCGGGTTGGTCCGAGCATGGTTTGTCGGTCGC